>JADGNO010000172.1 GCA_017883405.1 Occallatibacter sp.
CAGGATTTTGTCGGCGTGCCTTTGGCGAAGCTCTTCAAAATAATTCTTACTGTCCCGCACCGCATCTGGCGCGATCCTGTCAATAAGCCAACCGACTCTACATCCAGTCAATCCCAGCAGCAAGAGAACCGCAAAAGACTTCCCGATTCGCGTCACTTGTAACTCCAAGCCACGGATTCGATCTGCCGCGAGCTTGGCGGAATTATATAGATTCGCGCCGAGTCGGCAAGCGACCAGAGAAGGTTGAGCACGCGGTTTTCGCGAACGGGTCTACGCGCCGAAGTAGCCTTCTTCGCGAACGGCTTCGAGGCGGGTGGCTAAATAGTCCCATAGCGCGGGGCAGCCGGCTTTTACTTCCGGGCCTACGCGGTTTACGACGCGGTCGTAGCTGATGTTGTTTTCGCGCCAGCTTCCGCCGTGGTTAGCGAGATTGATGAGCACCGGCATGGCGCGATCGACGGAATGTGCGAAGCGCGACTCGGGTGTGACGGCGTCTTCAAACTCTTGCCAGAGGGCGAGGAACGCTGCGCCCTGCGGGGCGGGCAGCAGACCGAAGATGCGTTTTACTGAGGCCAGTTCGGCGGCTTTACGCTGCTCCCATCCGCCTTCGACAAACACCATGGTGTCGCCGGCATCGATTTCGCCGATGTCGTGCACCAGCAACATGGCGATAACGCGATTGATGTCGACGGGTGACTCCGCATACGAGGCCAGCGATGCGGCCATCAAGGCGATCTGCCAACTGTGTTCGGCGGAGTTTTCGTAGCGGTCGAGGCCGATGGGGCGCACTTTGCGCGTGACTGCTTTGAGCTTGTCCAGCTCAAGAATGAAGTCGACGATCTGTTGCATGGAAGGGGCCTTTCAGAACGGTGCGAAGGCAGAGCGTTGGCAAAAGAAGCACAAAGCAAAAGATGCCGCACACTCGGCGGCATCTTGCGAGAAGCGGTATTAAGGGAGTCTAGATACCTACGCCAAACTCGCTGGCATGCTGCTCGCCGGCGTTGGAGTAGAAATCATAAGGCGTGCGCTTTTTAAATTTAGAGCGGCTGCGCAGCTCAGCTCCCAGATAGATGCCGACAGCGGCGACGGCCATGCCGATAGAGAACCAGCCGATAATCTGGAGGGCTTTGGAGCCTTCCTTTTCTTCACACAGTTCTTCTTCGACTTGGACCATTTCTTGCGATTCGCTAGACATTACAGGTATAGCCCTCCTGTATACGACCATGATACCCCAGTTTGACGCACGAAAGCCTGTGTCGGCTACCACATATGTGGCAGATTCGCTTACGTAATCGACTCAATTTGGGAAAGCCAATGTGCTTTTTCCGAATCGGGCAAGAAGCTGGCACAAATGGAGTTGGCCGCCAATTTGCGGAGTTCTTCGCGGGTGAATGCCTGCTGGGTATGTGCAAGCAGATACTCGTTGGCGCAGTCGGAGCCGAAGAAGGCCGGATCGTCTGAGTTGAGCGTGACCAGAAGACCCGCATTGAATAACTGCCGCAGCGGATGCGCGGCGAACGAGGGACAAACGCCGGTGCGTACGTTCGATGTTGGATTCAGTTCGAGGACCGTGCCCCGCACTTTTAACTCCTGGATGAGGTTTGCGTCTTGGACAGCGGAGAGTGCATGGCCAATGCGCTCGGTGCCGATGGAGAGCGCTTCCCAGATGCCTTCGGGGCCGGTGGTTTCGCCGGCGTGGTTGGTAAGGCGCAGTCCTTGCCGGCTCGCCTGTTCGTACAAAGCGCGAAAGGGCGCGGAGCCGGTGCGTCGCTCGTCGCCGCCGAGCCCGATGCCGATGACCGACGGAAAAATGCGGCGCATCTCCGCTGCCTTGCGGAAGACATGCGCGGCCTCCTCGACGGTGAAGTGGCGCACGGCGTCGAAGATCCAGTAGACGGAGAGGCCAAGCTCTTTCTCGGCGCGCTGGCGAGCGCCTTCCAATGCGACGAAGATGGGCTCAAAGCAATGCGGGTCAAAGTTGCGCCACATATAAATGACACCGACCGAGATGTAAACCTCGGCATGAACGATGCCTTGCGCGGCGAGTTGTTGCATCATGTGCCACGCGGTGAGTTCGTAATCTTCAGGTGTGGCGAGCCGTCGCGTGACGGCCTTGTAGGTTTCCATGAAGCTGGAGAAATCGTCGAAGCGATAGAGGGCTTCGGCTTCCGCCAGCGTGAGGGGAGTGGCGTCGTGGCGCGCGCTCAGCTCCTGAAATGTGGCCGGCGTGATGGTGCCTTCAAGATGTAGATGTAGTTCCGCTTTAGGAAGACGGCGAATGAAATCTTTTATGTCGCTCACAGATTGAGTCTAGCGGCAGAGCGAGCTTGAAGCCAATTTCATAGTGTGGCATGATCCGTGGTCCTTCTATGCACGTAACATCGCGCAGCATTGCAAGAGCGCTTACTGGATGCTTGCTTTGAATTGTCGGATGATGTCATAAACCACAATCGGCCAAACTATATCCGGCTCGCCGTCGAAGGTCTCGATCCAAATGATCCTTTTTTCTGATCCCTGCGAACCGCGAGCGTAAACCAGGAACGAAGCGAGTTCTCTATCACTCGGACCGAAAAAAACACCCTCGGCCTGCGCCCTTATCAGAACGAACGTCAGATCTGGAGAGCTCGATATTTCTGTTTTGTTAAGTGCCCGGGCAAGATTACTGAGTGAAATTGTGGTTGCTTGATCAAAGGGGCGGGATTGAACTGCAACGGTCCTGGCTTCTTTGAGTGCCGCCAAGAAAGCTGTTCGATTGCATTGGTAGTAGCCCTTCTCAAGTGTGCAACCGGGAGTGGAGAGTGCCTGAGAAAGGAGAGAGGGCGCAATTGAAAAGGCCAAGCTCGTTGCCAAAACAATATATAAAAAGCGCACGGAGGGATTCTACTCTCTGCGCCGAGGATTGAGATGTGCTGACAGATGGGTATGCTTTCGCAGATTCGATCAGAAACGCATGGGCCTTAGCGTTTCGGTGCGAACTCTGAGCGGTGGCGGCTGTAGAAGAAGTAGATGAGCAGGCCGGTGATGAGCCAGAGGAAGAAGGCCACCCAGGTCATGACTTCAAGGCCCATCATGAGCACGATGCAGAAGATGATGCTGAGCACTGGAAACAGCGGCCCCAGCGGAGCGCGGAAACCGCGGCGGCGTTCCGGTTCGCGATAGCGCAGGATCAAGACCGCGATGGAAACAAGAACAAATGCGAACAGGGTGCCGATGTTCGACAGGTTCGACACGGTGCCGATGTCGAGCATGCCGGCGGGTATGCCGACGGCGAAGCCCGCAACCCATGTGGCGAAAGCCGGCGTGCGGAACTGCGCGTGAATGCGGCTGAAGATGGAGGGCAGCAGTCCGTCGCGTGACATGGCGAACCATACGCGAGCCTGGCCAAGCTGGAAGACAAGTATGGACGAAACCATGCCCATGAGCGCGCCGATGAGAACGAACAGCCGTACCCAGTGCAGCGCGGCTCCGCCATTTGCGAGCGAGAGCCTTTTAAGAGCGTTGACTACCGGGGCCGCATCGCCCATCACCGATTGCCAGGGAACGATGCCGCTGAGCACGATGGCGACTCCGCCATAGAGTACGGTACAGGCAACCAGAGTGGCGAGGATGCCGAAGGGCATGTCGTGCTGAGGGTTCTTACATTCTTCGGCGGCGGTTGAGACGGAGTCGAAGCCAATGTACGTAAAAAAAATAATTGACCCGCCGGTCAGTACGCCGGTCCAGCCGTTGGGCATGAAGGGATGCCAGTAGTGCGGCTTGATAAAGCTGGCCCCGGCCATGATGAACACCAGGATGGCTGCGATTTTGACGAGCACCATGATGTTATTGGCGCGTGCGGACTCGCGGATACCGCGCACCAGGATCACGGTAAGCACCATGACGACGAGAAAGGCGGGAATGTTGAATCCAAAGTGCCAGCCCGGCTGGTAGAGCGTATTGCCGGCAAGGTCCTGCAGGCCGGTTGGCAGAAAGGCGGGCGAGATCCACATGAGCGGCATGTGGACGCCGAACCAGTCGAGCAGATCGACGATGTGCGCGGCAAAGCCGACGCTGACGCTCATGTTGGAGAAGGCGTATTCGAGGATCAGGTCCCAGCCGATGATCCATGCGCAGAGCTCGCCGAGCGTGGCGTAGGTGTAGGTGTAGGCCGAGCCCGCAATCGGAATCATCGACGAGAGTTCCGCATAGCAGAGGCCAGTGAACGCGCAGACGATAGCGACCAGCACAAGTGAGAGCGAAAGCGCAGGACCGGCACCGGGGCGGCCGGCCATGGCGGAGTGATTGATGATCCAGTGAATCAGAGGAGTAGCGCCGATGGAAGGCTGGTCAAAATGCTGCCCGGCCATGGCGGTGCCGATGACGGTGAAGATGCCCGACCCGATGACAGCGCCGATTCCAAGAGCCGTAAGCGACCACGGGCCAAGGCTTTTTTTGAGCGCCTTGTCCGGCTCTTCCGACTCGCGGATGAGCTTGTCGATCGACTTGCGGGCAAGCAATTGGCTGAGCAGGTGCAATCTCCTCATGACCACGGGCGCAGTTTGCCCATGGGCTTATGTCACAGAATACAGTCCATCTGCATGGGGAGATGCAGCTTTCAGTTATCAGCCATCAGCTTTCAGCTTTTCATGCTTAAGCCTGGCTCCATCCCTGCGATTTGGGTCCGCAAGGATGGATTAGCCGGAGATGTGTGCTGGAGCTCTGGTTATCGCTTCGGGCGAGGTCGAATATCGGTACACTATGGAGCTGAAAGCTGACGGCTGACAGCAAATAGCAGCTATTACCGCTTCGAAACGCCGCGGTCCGCTTTCTTCAGCTTCTTCTTGTTTGAGCCGCGGGGCTCGGTGCGCTTTGCTTTGGGGGCAGCCTTTTTGCGCGCAACGCGCTTTACCTTTTTGCGTTCCAGCTTGTCTTCAATCTTCTTTGTATCCGCCAACGTGTAACCTCTTTCACTCGAATATCTTCAATAGCCCGCATGACAGGCTGTGCGACCTTAAGGATATCAGGGAATGAGCGCCGGTGAAAATGAACTTGATGGCGCAGCAACCGCCTAGCGCTGGCTTTTCTCACCTGAACGAACGCTGCGATTGAACGCTTCTGATTGACCACGGGGTACGCTGAGTGTTTGCCAATGGTCTGCGCTGAAATGCTTGGCCAGCAGGACGATCTGGCCGCAGTGGCAGGCGTAGTGCGCGATCTGGCGATTGATGGCCTGCATCACCGAATGTGCTTCGCTACGAATCATGGTGGTGCGGACGAGATCGTCGTCGTTCAGCGGCTCAAGCGCGCTGAACAGGCATTGCCACCCCTGTTCCCACAGTGCAATTAACTCTGCCCGCGACATGGTCGCCTCTTCAAATTCGCTGTCACGGTGGCGATCGGGCTTTTCTCCGTCGGCCTCAGGGAAGCCGGTCCAACGCGAGCGCATGTTCCCGGCCATGTGCTTTACCAGGATGGCAATTGAGTTGGCCTCGCGGTCGAGCGTCTGAAAGAGCTGTTCGTCTGTTACCTGGGCCATGGCTTTATCGGCCATAGCCTTGTACTGGCGGAACACTGCCAGCGCGTCTTCAAGGTAGGAATTTGTGAATATTAACGCCATAGCCTACTATTCTGAACCCGAATCCGGGGGGTTGAGCAAGCACCAGCGTACAATAGAAGTAGGGCAGCATCTGTCCTGCGTTGCTCTTCTCCTGCCGCACCTTTGCTGCTGACGAGCTCAGTACCTCAACGCAACAATCACCTTGTTCGAGGGAGTTCGTCCATGCGTTCCGATCAAATACATCGCGCTTTGGCGCAGGGCATCAATCGTTTTGAGGTGTGCCAGTTGGTGTCAAAGGGCGTTAAAGTGACCCACAAGACGGGTGGCCGCTTTGAAGATTCCATCAATGACGTGCTGCAATATATAGGTACGCACCCCAAGCAGACTGGCGGCATACATCCCGCCCCTAAGGTCCTGGAGCCTGCTGCCTAAAGGCAGTCAGGAGTCGTTGGCAGATTTGTGGACGCGGATTTCAGGGTCAAGACTTAGAAGTAAAGTTAATCGGATGCAGAAAAGGGACGGCAGATTTGCCGTCCCTTTTTGATTTGATCGAGAACTGATTGTCTCGAGCGTTTGGCTCTTAGACGATCTGAACGTTCTCAGCCTGCCAGCCCTTGGGGCCCTTGGTCACGTTGAACTGAACGCGCTGACCTTCCTGAAGTGAACGGAAACCGTTCGCCTGGATGGCGGTGTGATGAACGAATACATCCTCACCGTTTTCACGGCTCAAAAATCCAAAACCCTTGGCGTCATTAAACCACTTGACTGTGCCTTGTTCCATTGTGTTGCTCCTTTGAAGCATTTTGATTTACCGCACGAACGCAATGTGGAAGTGTTTGCGTGTAGAGCGGTAACTCGGAACAGGCAAGTACTTCAGATCGAATTCTACAGTTAAAGAGAGTATAGCACGGTTTCGGATTAATTGCGCTTAAATCATTTGCGGTCAATGGCAAACCGCTCCAAATCCATGTGTTTGAGTGCTGGATTCTCTCGCCAGAACGGTTGTTGTGGATCGAGAATTGGGGGATTCGCTCGTCTTCTGTGACCGCCATCTCAGCCCGGCTGTCCCTGGGCAGGGTAAACTCGGGGCGCTGAGGAGGCCGCGAAGGAGATTTTGACGCAGAATCTGGCGCAATCCGATGGGATCACCGGGCAGGGTGCTGGCTCGCGCAGCCGCGTACTTGCAATCAATCCGGGATCGACCTCGACCAAATTCGGGCTTTATACGCGGCAGGGTGCGGAGTGGGTTCGTACAGTTCGCCATGGCGACGAAGAGCTACGGCGTTTCGGCGACCGGCCCATGGTTGCGCGGCTCGAATATCGTGCGGCCATGATTACGGAGTCGCTTGAAGAACTGGGATACGTAAGCAATGAGGTGGCGGGCGTGGCCGGGCGCGGCGGGTTGCTGCCACCGGTTCCGTGCGGAACCTATCTTGTGGACGACGCGATGGTGGAGGACCTGCACCTGGCGCGGCGCGGCGAGCATGCGTCGAACCTGGGAGCGCTGCTGGCTTTGCGCTTTGCGCGCGCCGCAAATGTGAATGCGTACATTGTGGATCCAGTGACGGCGGACGAGTGGCAGGAGTGCGCGCGAGTTTCCGGTTCGCCGCTGATTGAGCGCTCGCCCATTGGGCATGTGCTGAATACGCGGGCCGTGGCGCGGCGATTTGCACGCGAAAGAAACACGCCTTACGAAGACCTGCGGCTGATTGTGGCGCACATGGGCAGCGGCATTACCGTGTCGGCGCACCGGCTGGGCCGCATGATCGACAGCAACACAATTGAAGAGGGACCGTTCGGGCCAGACCGCACCGGCGGACTTCCGGTACGCGCACTGATCAAGCTTTGTTATGGTGGGCAGTTTGCGCAAAAGGAGATGGACCACAAGCTGTTCGGCAACGGCGGCCTGTACGCATACCTGGGAACGCGCGACCTTACGGAAGTAGAAAAGCGCGTGGATTCCGGCGACCACGAGGCCGCGCTGGTGTGGGATGCAATGGTGTACCAGATTGCCAAGGAAGCCGGTGCGATGGCAACGGTGCTTGAGGGCAATGTGGACGCGCTGGTGCTGACGGGCGGAATGGCGCACTCGGAGCGGCTGATCGGGCGGTTGCGCGCTTCGCTTGAGTGGATTGCGCCCATCACGGTGTATCCCGGCGAGGATGAGTTGCAGGCGCTGGCTGAAGGCGTGTTTCGCGTACTGGATGGCGAGGAGAAAGCCAAGCGGCTGGCCGACGAAATTCGCAAACCGGCGCTGGCTTTGGTGTCAAGGCAGGCGCTGGTGCTCGGCATCGATTAACGGCGTATCTTTCGCCGCCGACTGAAGTTGCATTTCGAGTGATATAAATCACATCCCAATCTATTCAAGTCGGGTGATTATGCTTCATCTTCTGGAGGCGAGGGCCCGAATATGGACTGCGCGATTCTTATCAACAAGCTGGTTCAGATTGAACAAGAGGTCGGAAGGCAGCTTTCGCCGGGTCTTCACTCGCTGCTAATCGAAGCGCAATTCTGCGCCGTACAGTTGTACCGGGACAGAATGGAAATCCTGAACGAAAATATTGAGCTGCGCGGTGCCCTCATGACGGCGTTGACGGTGCTGCCGTACCAGGAGCAGAACTCACTGATGGCGCCGCAGCAAGCGTGAAATCCGACAATTCATGCAGGAAATGACGCTTTCTTGGGCTAGCCAACGCGATTGGTTGGCAAGCGGTTTTGCATGGAACGGGTTCGTTTATCGCTGCGAGCCAACGCATCATCGGTGGCACTGGATCAATTCATAATTCGACATCGTTGATATGTGCGGGTTGCGGAAGGATGGAGATTTGTTCCCCATCTAGAGTTATGGCTTGACAGTTCCTCAAACCTGCCATACCCTCGCATCACCTCCTTAGCCTGCAGAACGCGTAAATGGATAGCAGAGAGAAGTCCTGGCATTTCCGTTTGTGTTAGTTTCTCCAAACTGCTCTGGCAAGAGTGATCTTGCGAGCCGAATCTGCGCACTCTGAGATTTCAAATCTCAATCGGGTAAATTCCGTGAAGATCTTCACCTTGCTTTTGATGGCCCCCCTCGTCTACGCGGCACCTGCCCTGGCCAATGTGACCGTCACCAGTCCGAATATCGGGGCAGAGGTCGTTTCGCCCTTTCGTCTTGTCGCAACCGCTTCAAACTGCTCATCACAGCCCGTCTCTTCAATGGGCTATGCCATCGACAACAACACCAACTGGACTATCTTCCAAGGGCCGTCGATCAACACCACTGTATCGTCGATCACTGGTGCGCGCACGGTGCATGTAAAAGCGTGGGCTAGAGGGGGCGCAGTCTGCGAAGCCTTCGCCGCGATCATCGTAGTTCCGGATCCCACAAGCCTTGTACCCGCAGACGCTTTGGTTTTCAAGAGGATTCAAGCGCTCAAAAACTGGCAGGAAGCTGGCGATAATGCAGGTTCCAACGGTACGGCGATTGGGCAGACGAATCTGGTGTTCTGGCCCTCGCTGAGCGGCGCTGCACGCCAGTTTGTTACGAAGTTCACAAACTACGGTGATGAACGCTATTGGGTTGTGATCGGGCAAAACACGGCAGTTACCAACTTTCTTTACGACGGCTGGGTTTACGTGGCTCGTCCATCAAGCACTATCGGCAACATCGAGTTTGATATGAACCAGGTAATGTCCAATGGGCAGACAGTGATCTACGGATTCCAGTGTGACGGCTACAGCGGAACGTGGGACTATACGGCGAACGAGGGAACTCCCGAAGCTTTTTCGGACCAATGGCTGCATTCGGCATTTCCGTGCAATCCGCGTAACTGGAGCACAAATGCCTGGCATCACGTGCAGATCACGTATTCGCGCGATACATATGGAACAGTCACTTACCAATCGGTCTGGTTCGATGGAGTGGAGGAGGATTTGAACGCCACGGTTCGGTCGGCCTTTGCCTTGGGTTGGGGATCAGTGCTTCTCACTAACTTCCAGATCGATGGGTATGGCAGCAGCGGCTCATCCACGGTTTATTTGGATAATCTGACTATTTATAGCTGGTGAGGGAATTCTCTCAATGAGCGGCGATTGCCACCAATCGCTGCTCGACTATCCTCCGTAGTAAAGGGCGCTGTAGCAAGCTTGAATTCCCGGCAATTGAGGCAGGGATCACGCTTTCTGGACTACCCAACGATTCCGCTGACTGAAACCCAGCTATGGATCCTCTGACAGACTTCGTTGTATATTCTGCGCGACGTCATCGATAGAAGTCTTTTGACCGAGTTGCTCGATTTCCTTGCTGTTTTTGATATCCGTTAATCCTACCTTCTTTGCTATCTGCTGATTCATGCTTATCAACGCCGTCACTTCTTTTTCTGTGAGTAAAAGAATTTGAAGCATGAGATGTTCTCGTTCATCGGAACGGCGGGCCAGTCTTGATTGCCTCATGAGGATGAGACTTGCCAGAAGGATAGCCTCCATGGCCACGGCGGTTCCGAGAAGCGTAAAGGGAGCAGGATCAAATTGCGAAATTCCGGGCACATGTAGAGTATTTACAAGAATCCAGGATAAGAAGAGAACGATATGAACGGCCACGAATCCGAGATTGCCGACGATGGCCGCGGTTAGGTCACCCAGACGTTCTGCCGGAGATCTTCGCGCCAGAAATTCCTGTTCGTGCTTGGCGATCGTGCCGATTTGTTCCTGGATATGATTTGGGATTTGCATAATTAGCCTTTCGCGACGTTTTACATACGACTATTGGATGCTTGCTGGCTGACATAGACGGAGTGTAGAAGGTGAGCTCAGTCAATCGCGTAAGGCCTCCATCAGGATCGGTGACCGGGGGCGACCGCAGGACTTTTGTCGCTTCGCTCATCAAGATGACAGTGAGGGAAGCTGGCAGTGAGGGGCAAGGACTGCCGGAGGATCGTCGGGTATGCGGACGGCTATAAAGTTGGTTACGTAGAAGTAGCTTCGCAGTAAACGATGGATCGAACAGTTACGTAAAAGCCGTTTACCATCAATGCATGGAGCTGGTGGAGGTCAATTCGGTTTGGAAGAGCTATCCGCGGCGTTTGGGGATGCGCACCGAGGAGAATGCTGTCGTTCAGGATGTCAGCCTTTCAATCGACGCGGGCGAGACGCTTGGGCTTGTAGGCGAATCCGGCTCCGGCAAGACAACCGTTGCGCGCATGATACTGGGGCTGGTGAATCCGACACGCGGAACCATTCGCGTGGACGGGGTTGATGTTGCAACAGCCTCCACCGAGGAGTTAAAGCGCCTGCGGCGACAGATGCAGCCTGTGTTTCAGGATCCGTATGCGGCGCTCAATCCGCGCATGAATGTGCTGGAGATTGTGACGGAGCCGCTGGTGATTCACGAGGATGATTCGGGAGCGGCGCTGGGCAATGGATCGCAACAGCGCCGCACGGCGTTGCGCGTCAAGTGCGTTGAGTTGCTGCGCGAGGTTGGGCTGGATGAGTCGGCGCTGACGCGGCATCCGCACGAGTTCTCTGGCGGGCAGCGGCAGCGCATCAACATTGCCCGTGCGCTGGCGTTGCGGCCTAATCTGCTGATTTTGGATGAGCCGGTGTCGGCACTCGATGTGAGCGTGGGCGCGCAGATTGTGAACCTGCTGCGCAACTTGCAGCGCGAGCATGCGCTGACCTATCTGTTCATCTCGCACTCCATGCCGCTGGTGCGCTACCTGAGCACACGTATTGCGGTCATGGAGCGGGGACGGTTGGTGGAAACAGGTGAGGCAGAGACGCTGTGTGCGCATCCGCGCCAGGCCTACACGCGCAAGCTGATTGCGGCCACACCCGAGCTGCCAGCGGGCGCGGCCTGAGAAATTATTTCGGCTGCGGCGGCGCTGCGGGCTGCGCAGAGCCGGGAGGCGGTGCGGACGGCTGCTGACCATTCCCGGCTGGATTGAACATGGGGTGGTTCGTCGGCATCACCAGATCGCTCTGGTCCACCAATTCAAGATCGAAAATCAGATCGGCTTTTGGCGGGATACCGGGATTTGCAGCGTCCGGCCCTGGGCGACCGAGCGCGCCGTAAGCCAGCTGCCATGGAATAAAGAGGCGGCGTTTGCCTCCGACCTTCATGCCCGTAAAGCCCTGGTCGAAACCGGGGATGACGCGGCCCATGCCTTGCGGAAAGCTGATGGGCTGCGGTTCGCTGAGCTTGACCTGGCCCTTCTCGTCGCGCTCCATATTGCCGTCTTTGTCCATGATGGGCTGGCCGGGATGGTCGTAGGAAGAGTCGAACTTGTGTCCGTCGGCCGCTAGCCAACCGGTATAGTGCACCTTGTAAATTTTGCGCGGTTCCGCGTCGGGGCCGGTGCCGATTTTGATGTCCTGATAGCGCAGCGAAAACGCCGTGACCACCGGTCCCTTTGCGGGAGGCACGCCGGCTGGCAACTTGACGCTTGTTGTGGCCGCGGCAGCCGGATGAACGGCGGGGTGGGCTGCAGTTGCAGCGGGCTTCGCTGTGTGAATTGCAGGCTTGGCCGCGGTTTGCGAATAAGCGGCCGCGCCGGCAGCCGTGATGAGAAGGATAGCGATTCTGCAATTCATCAAATTCCGGTTCATCAATTTCTGATTCTTCAAGGTAAAGCTCTCCATAGGTTGGTTCAATCGCGAGTTTATCAGCATGAATGATTGTGAGGTTGCTGCTAGTTCGCCAGCAATGCGGCAAGCAGTGCGGTTCTAGCGGCAAGATGCTCGATAAGCACCGACTCATGCGGTGCGTGCGCACCTTCGCCTACGGCTCCAAGCCCGTCGAGCGTAGGCACGCCAAGCGCAGCAGTAAAGTTGCCATCGGATGCGCCGCCGGTTGCGGCTTCGTCTAGCGTGAAACCGAGATCGGCTGCAAACGCGCGAGCTTGCTCATAGAGCGTGACTGTTCCACGGCCGCGCTCCATGGGCGGACGATTGATGCCGCCGGTCACGATGAGCTTGCAGCGCTTGTCTGCGGGCTTTAGCTTGGCAAATAGCCGCTCGATGCGCGGTCCGTCTGCCTTCTTTGCGATGCGCACGTCGATTTCCGCGAAGGCATGCGCAGGAACAACGTTGGTTTTGCTGCCGCCGTTGATTGTGCCCACATTCACCGTGATGCCGCGCTTCAGATCTGTCCAGTTGCTTACGGTTTCAACCAGGCGCGCGATCTCGCGAATGGCGCTGGCGCCTTTTTCAAAGTCAACGCCTGCATGCGCGGCTGTTCCTTCAACATCGATGCGCCATATGCCAGTACCTTTACGCGCGGCTTTGCAGGCCACGCCCTGCGCAGGCTCCAGAACATAAACGGCGGAGCACTCGCGTGCAAGCCTTTCAGTGACGGGCCGCGAAACCGGGCTACCGATTTCTTCTTCGGTGTTCAGCAGCAGGATGATTTCTTTGCCGCTGTCGAGCAATCCTGCTTCAACGAGCATTTCAATCGCGGTAAGGGCCATCGCAGCGCCGACTTTCATATCGAAGGTGCCTGGCCCGTACAGCCGTCCGTCCTTCAATCGGCACGGCATAGTTTTGAGCGTACCGAGCGGCCACACCGTGTCGAGATGACCCAGCAGCATAACCTTCTTTTGCACGCTGCTTCTCGACCTCGGTCCGAAGCGTACTTCCAGCAGATTGCCGTACGCTCGCTGACGGTGCAACTTGATTCGGCCACCAAGTTGGCGTGCGCGATCCGCTGCCAGCGCGACGCAGGCGTCGACTGCGGCCTTATCGTCAGAAGGTGACTCGGCAAGCACCAGTCTTCCGGCGAGGTCGAGCAGCGCGGCCTCTTTGCGGCGAGCGCCGGCAAGCAGGGCACGCATGGAGATGGAAGATTCCGTTACGAGAGACATTGCCAACCAGTCCGTTCTTGAAATCTCTCCGATTGTACTTTTGTGAGACGCGGAGGAGTCGGCCGGACCCTGGAGGTGGCCGGATTGAACCTTGGATGTAATCGGGAAAATACCGGTACTCGAAAGTAACTCAAAGTAATCATCTGCTTGGATTTATAAGTAATAGTGCTACTTAGGCGCGCAAGGTGTGGCAAATTCGACACACGACGAAATTAAGTTGCTCGTCTAATCTGATGAAGGTTTTCAGGAGCAAGTGTCTTGGCGCAACCCGCACATATGGAACAGACCATCGTCGCCCCCATTGAATTTACGGGAGTGGGGCTCCATTCGGGCGCGCCTGTAAAGATGCGACTGCTTCCCGCACCTGCTGGTTCCGGAATCGTGTTCCGCCGTACTGATCTGGATAATTTTGAAATCTCCGCCATCGGTCGCAACGTGGCAAAGGTGAGTTATGCCACCAGCCTGATGCGCCAAGGTGTGCTGATCCAAACGACCGAGCACTTGCTTTCGGCGCTCATCGGCATGGGCGTAGACAACGTAATCGTGGAACTCGACAACCTGGAACTGCCCATTCTGGATGGAAGCGCGCTGCCTTATGTGGAGGCGTTTCTTGAGGTGGGTATCCGCGTCCAGCGCCGCCGTCGCGAGAGCATCCGCGTGCTGCATCCCGTTGAGGTTCGCGAAGGGGACAAGTTCATCGGCGTGTATCCGGGTTCTGGGTATCGAATTGAGTACACCATCGATTTCCCGGCGCCAATTGGACGGCAGAAAACCTGCGTTGATCTAGCAACAGAAACCTACGGCGCATATATTTCCGCGGCCCGCACTTTTGGTTATAAAGTCGACGAAACGCGGTTACGTGATATGGGGCTGATTCGCGGTGCTGGACCGGAGAACGCGATCATCCTCGGACCCCAGGGACCTGAAAATGGCCCACTGCGCTTTGAAGATGAATACGTGCGGCACAAGGTGCTTGATCTGATTGGCGACCTGGCGCTGGCCGGCCGCCGCATTGAAGGACACGTCGTCGCCGAGCGCGCAGGACATGCCATGCACACCGCACTGGTTTCGCGCCTGCTCAAAGACCGCTCAGCCTGGGAACTGGCGCATGTGCCTATGGCAACGCCTGAAGGCGAGGCCGCTCCCGAAGAAGCGGCCTCGGTAAGTGCAGATCTCGGCGCACCCGCACTGGCTGGGATCTAAGAACAAAGCAGCAAGTTGCGATATAGCGCGCCGCTTCGCCGCTGTTCTCCTTGCCTGGTACTTTCAATTCAATTTAAAGATCACGTTGACGGTAGTTTCCACTTCGACTGGCTCGCCGCTCAGCAGGTATGGCCGATAGCGCCACTCCTGCACAGCGTTGATGGCCGCTTGCTGAAGCATCAACGGGCCGCTGATCACATGCAGGTTGGCAATAGTGCCGCTGCGGGAGATGGTTGCCTGCAGCACCACGGTGCCCTCGATTCCTGATGCCCGCGCAATCGGCGGATAAGTGGGAACAGTGCGCTGAATGATCAGCCCTTCTTCCACTTTTCCAGACACGCGCAGTGGCGCGGTGGCGGCTGGGCGCACTTCAGTGTGACTCGTCTGAGAGTTGAATACGCTGTTATCGGGTTTGTCGCCCAGATCAGCGTTTGCGACATTTACCGGCCGCGTTACGTCCGGCGTTTCCGGAATGAATGGCTTGTCCGGTATGACTCTGGGAGCGAAGATGTGGCCGCCCTGAATTTGCGAAGGAACGTTCGCGACCATTGCGACTTCCACAGGTTTGGTTTCAGGCTGTGGTGGCGCGGGAGTTTCAACAAGAAAGCTCTTTACCATTTGCGGCAAAGCAGAAGGGTAGATCAGCGGAACGAGAACCATTGCCAGCAGGATGGTCCCGTTAAAAACGCAGGTCGCCAACATCCATGCGCGGCTGCGAGTGTGAATTCTGCTGTTGGATTCGAACGTGGAGTCTTCAAACATGGCCTGCCTCCTCAATTGAATTTCAGCCGCGCCGGCCGGGAGGCAGAAAGCATTCCGAGGCACAATCGCCTGTTCGCGCCACGCAATTAAACTGCGCGGCGCGTACCTCATGGCGGATTTCGTTTCGGGCAACGCTTGTTTGTTGCCGGTTCCGCCAGCCTTCCGAACATCCCGATCAGAACCACTGTGATGATGTAGACACCGCAGCTGTGCAAAGTGTTCCCTGCGCAATGCAGACAATGCATCCGGTACGTTACACTCCGAATCGTTCGCAGAGTTTTCATGGAGAATGCATGAATTTGTATCGTCCTTATTTCGTCGCACTGACTGTTGCAATCGTCGTTGTTTTTCCCGCTGCGCGTGTAAGCGCTCGGCCTGGCGCTGCTGATGCTGCTGCAAGCGCGCAGGCTGCGGCCAATCCGCAGACTGCGGCACCCGATCCAACTCTGCGCTACATTCATGGTTCATGGGATTCGCTGACGCGCTCGATGACGAGTTGCGAATCGCTTGCTGATGTGAAGGTGCGCGAGTCGGCGGCAGCAAAGGCAGTGCTGTATTTGCCTGCGGAAGTTCCTGCGCCGCTTAAGGTGCAGGCCATGGAGCAGAGTTGCGGAGTGCGCATCGTCTCGCTGCCGAGACGCATTGAAAAGCTGGGCGACGTGCGGCCTGAAGAGTTGCACACGCCGGGATTGCTCTATCTGCCAAATCCATATGTTGTGCCAGGTGGACGCTTCAACGAGATGTATGGCTGGGATAGCTATTTCATTCTGCTTGGGCTTGAGGCCGATCATCGCGAGGCGCTGGCCAGGGGCATCGTGGATAATTTTCTTTTCGAGGTGGAGCACTACGGAAGCATGCTCAACGCCAACAGAACCTATTACCTGACGCGTTCGCAACCGCCATTTCTTACATCGATGATTCGCATGGTGTACGAGAATCCGCACAGTTTTTCTGCAACCTCGGCTGGGCGCGCACAGGCTCGCGCATGGTTAGCGCATGCATACACATTGGCAGTGAAGGATTACTCCACATGGGAGCGTCCGGAGCACAAAGCAGGATCGACAGGGTTGTCGCGCTATTACGATTATGGTTCCGGGCCTGTTCCCGAGATGGCCGACGACGATGCCTATTACGTTGATGTCATTCGCTGGCTTGTGACGCATCCGCACGAAGGCGGCGAAGCGTTCCTGGTGAAAGGAACGCAGCATCCCGATGCAGCCGAAGCAGCGCGATTGAAGGCGACGAGTTGCGACGTGCATGAGAGCGTGGTTTGCATGAAGGCCTGGTTTGGCGGCTATCGCCTGACGCGCGATTTCTTTACGGGCGATCGCGCCATGCGTGAATCTGGTTTCGATCCGTCAAATCGCTTTGGCCCATTTTCAGGAGGGACGCATCACTACGCGCCGGTGTGCCTGAACAGCTTACTTTACCGCTACGAGCGCGATCTGCAGCACATCGCGCTGCTGCTGGGCAATGATCGCGATTCTGCGCATTGGGATCGACGTGCGCAGGCTCGCGCTGCGGCCATTCAAAGATATTTGTGGCGCGTGAAGGACGGCGTGTTTGCTGATTTTGATTTTGTGCGCGCGCGTTCTTCAACGTATGCGTACATCACCTCGCTCTATCCGTTGTGGGGCGGATTTGCCACGCGCGAACAGGCAGTCAAGATGGAAGCGCAGCTGAATCTATTTGAGCGGCCGGGTGGTTTGTCCATGAGCAACACAAACACTGGCCTGCAATGGGACGAGCCGTACGGATGGGCGCCAACAAACTGGATTGCCGTGGCAGGTTTGCACGCGTATGGATTTCGTTCCGACTCGACGCGAATTGCTCAGCACTTCAACGCGACCGTGGATGCTGGATTTGCCGCCGATGGAACAATTCGCGAGAAGTACGACGTGACTGCTGCCAGCTCGAAGGTGTCGGTGAGCACAGGATACAAGACCAACGAAATTGGTTTCGGATGGACGAACGCGGTCTATTTGAAAATGTTGGAGATGATGCCGAAGGCAGCGGTTACTGCGGCGAACTGATTCCGGATTCAGATTGGAAATAAAAAGGGGCGCTTCCATCAAGTGAAAGCACCCCTTCATTGTGTTTAGGGTGAATTATTCAGGCAGCTTTTGCGTTCCCTGCACGCTGAAGTTTCCCTTCACAACGGGCGCTGATGTTCCTGGCTGGCCACCGCCGATCGAGAGCGTGTATGCGCCTTCGGCTACGACGGGATTGCCGGTCGCGGTCACCATGCTCATGTCGCGCGGATTCAGCTCGAACTTCACCGTTTGTGAAGCGCCGGGCTCAAGATGAATACGCTGGAATCCACGTAGCGCTTTTAGCGGGGCCCCTGCAAGCTTTGGGAAGGTGAGATAAAGCTGCACTACTTCGTCGCCAGCCCTCTTGCCTGCGTTTGTGACGGTGGCTTCAGCAGTCAGCGGACTGCCTGCGGCCACCTGGTTGGGAACCTTGATGTCGCTGTAGCTGAACGTTGTATAGCTCAGTCCATAGCCGAAGGGATAGAGCGGCGTGCCTTCAAAGTAGCGATAGGTGCGGCCTTTCATTGCGTAGTCGTCGAAGGGCGGTAACTGGCCCACTCCCGTGTAGAACGTAACGGGCAGACGGCCTGAGGGATTGTTTTTGCCGGAGAGGGTTTGCGCAACGGCGGTTCCGCCCTCTTCACCCGGATACCATGCTTCGAGAATGGCGTTGGCGTGGTCCTTGGCCCAGTTCACGGCCAGAGCGCTGCCGTTCGTAAGCACGACCACTATCGGCTTGCCGGTTTTGGCCAGCGATTCGAGCAGGTCCTGCTCAGGCTTGGGCAGATCGATGCTGGTGCGATCGCCGCCCATAAAGCCCGGCTCGTTCACCGTCATTTCCTCACCCTCAAGCTCGCTGGTGATGCCGACAACAGCAACTACAACGTCGGCCTTCTTTGCAGCTTCAATGGCAGCGGGATCCACCTTGCGGTCAGTGTGTCCCCAGATGAGGTGCATATGCGGAGTCGAGTTCGCGAAGGTCTTCTGGTACTCCACCTGCACCTTGTAAGGATGGCCAGCTTCAAGATGTGCGTGGCCGGTGAGGTCTTCAACGCCGTGAGGGTAGCCGGAACGGACTACCGGCTTGCCGTCGAGCGACAGGCGAATGTACGCATCGGTTTGCACGCCGAGAATATAGTCGCCGGACTGCTTCGGAGTCAGTGTAGCTTCCCAGCGAATTGCCAGCGGCTGCACGCTTGAAGCTGCAGGCGGCAGCGGTTGTGCTGCAATGTCGATGCCCGGCTCAATTCGAGTGGCGATTGGAGTAAGGGTCTCATTGGATGTGGTAATTTCTTCCGAGACGATGTCGTGCTTCAGATACGTTACCTTGGCGCCGGGCTTGCCGTCGGTAGTCAATAGAGCATTGGGCACGGGCTGAGTTTCCTTGCTCAGGAATCCGGTGCCAGGAACAAAGTTGACGGTCGCGCCGGCGAATTCCTGCTTCATGCCTTCGAGAATTGAAACGGTGTGCGTAGGGATGCCGTTGTAGTTGCCGAGCAAAACGCGGGTCTGATTTGCAAGCGGGCCAACGACGGCGATCTTGGTTCCTGAATTTTTGATAGGCAACACGCCATCGTTCTTTAACAGGACCATGGCTTCGTTGCCGAGCTTGAGAGCCAGCGCGCGATGTTCTGAGCTATCGAGCAGTTTCTCATCGATTTTGGTATAGGGAACCAACTCCGGCGGATCGAACATGCCGAGCTTAACGCGCGCCGTAAACAGCCGCACCAGCGCGGTATCGATCTCGCTCTCTTTCAAGTGTCCCTGCTGTACCGCGTCGATATACGGACGATAGTCGTGATCGTCGTTTACCTTCGCACGGAAGTCGATGCACTCATTGTCCATGCCGCGCTGCAGGCTGATGGCTGAAGCCTCGGCCTGTGTGGGCCTGAACTTGTGGCCGTTGGCAATGTCGCGTACGGCTCCGCAGTCAGAGACCACATAGCCGTTGAAGCCCCATTTCTGGCGCAGTTGATCCACCAGCAGAAACTCGCTGGCGCACGCGGGCTCGCCATTGATGCTGTTGTAGGCGCACATCACCGAATCCGCTTTGCCTTCAATGACGGCCGCGCGAAATGCGGGAAGGTAGGTGTCGAGCTCGTCGTGCTTGCTGACTTTAACGTCGACGGTATGCCGCGTGGACTCGGGTCCGCTGTGCACGGCATAGTGCTTCGGCGTGGAAATGACGCGGAAGTATTTCGGATCGTCACCCTGCATGCCTTTTACAAAGGCCACGCCCATGCGCGCAGTCAGAAACGGATCCTCACCGTAGGTTTCCTGTCCACGGCCCCAACGCGGATCACGAAAGATGTTGATGTTCGGAGCCCAGAAATCGAGGCCTTCAAAAATATTGCTGTATCCGCCGTTGGCCCGAACGGCCTGCGCATACTTGATGCGTCCTTCAGTGCTGATGGCGACGCCCATTTTATGAATCGAGGCGGGGTCAAAGGTAGATGCCAGGCCCACGGGCTCAGGGAACTCGGTGGTCCCGTTCGTTGCCACGCCATGCAGCGACTCACTCCACCAGTCGTACGACGGTACATTCAGCCGCGGAATGGCACGCGCCTGATTGACAAGCTGGCTGGCCTTCTCTTCAAGCGTCATGCGTTTTACCAGATCTGCAGCGCGCTGTTCCGCTGGCAGGCTGGGGTCAAGGTACGCGGGTTTCTGTGCACCCTGCGCCCCTGCATTCCATGCGGCTGCACAACAGACCAACCCCGTCGCAGCCAATCTCAATCCAAACCTTTTCATTGTCTCCCTCTCGATCCGGCTACGCTCGCAATGCAAGCTCAACTTCCTGAAAAATGCAGCGGCCGTCGAACCCGACTTTAAGGGCCGTGTCAAAGCACTGTCAAGCGGGCATTCCATTACAAAATGAGTTTCCTTGCGGGATTTGCAGACCTATTCTTGCTTGTTATCTGGGCTCTTCATAAGGGTCAAGGCACCTGGATGCTTCGGGGGATGTAACCTTGATGGGTTCACCGGCGTAAGGGCAAGTAGAAAGGTCAATCGGATGGGCGACAGTTCACAAGCGTTCATCAAGATTCCAGATATCAAGGTTCCCGATCTTGATGCTGCTTGTGATCTCTTCCGGCAAGGCGATGTGGACGCATTCGAGTTACTCTTCCGGCATCATCAACGCGCCGTATTTGGTTGGACATTGCGCATCGTGCGCAACCCGACCGTGGCGGAAGAGCTTGTTGTTGAGACCTTCTGGCGCATTTACAGGGCTCGCGCCCGCTTTGATGCGGCCAGGGAGTTTGCACCGTGGGCCCGTCGAATCGCTACCCGTGTGGCGTTGGACTGGCTGCGCGCTCAGCGACCGGAAACCGAACTGAACGACGAAGTGCTGACTTCGCTGCCCACGGGAACCGAGGCTAATCCGGCAGTTGCAGCGGAGATTCGCCAGAAGACGGCGCAGGCCTTTGCTCGGCTACCACGTAAGCTGCGCGCTGCGGCCGTGTTGGCGGTTATTGAAGAGCAGTCCCACAAAGAAGTAGCTGAGGCGCTGGGCATCTCGGTTACAGCGGTAAAACTTCGCGTGTTTCGCGCGCTGCGCTTGCTCAGGAAGGATCTTGAAAGGCAGGGAATTACGCCATGAATGCACACGATGAGGACCGCATGAAACAACTGCTCAAGCAGGCGGTGCCGCCTGTTGTGGAGGATGCAGAACCGGCACGCGACCTGTGGCCGCAGGTATTGCAGCGGCTGGATTCTGCGACAGAATCGGCGGCGGAACCGTCACGCTGGGTCTGGGTTGATATAGCGCTGCTGGCCGGTCTGGCTGTGATGGGTGCGAGTTTTCCCGCGACGATTCCACTGCTTCTTTATTACCTGTAACCGCGCTGCAACGCCTGCTCAGAAAGGAGCAAGTCATGAAAATTCATCCTCACCTTCGCGCTTACCTGGCGGGCATTTTTATGCCCACGCTTGTGCTGCCGCTCATACTCACCGGTTTCATCGTGCTGCGACTGGTGATCGGCATTCAGGTTCCAATCGAACGCTTCATCATTTTTCCAATGGCGGTGGTGCCGTTCCTGTTTGGCCTGTGGAACATGCTCTATCTGGCGACTCACAATCGTACGCATCTTCCGATAGGCGTACACGGCGCGATTCTTCCGTTTCTGGGAGCTCCAATTGGTGCGCTGGTGGCCAGTTCCTTGGGCGTTCTGCAGATTCACAATGATGGCATTCTGTGGTTCCAGGCGCTGCATATTCCCTATGCGCTACTCGGCTGCGCATTTCTGGCGGTGCTTGCAGGCTACTACCTGGTTTGGAAGTACATTGTGGGTTTCTTGAATCGGGTGATGGAGATTGCTTAAGAGCAGCTAAAGGCTCGTTTTGAAGAAATCGTTCAACCCAGCGCGCTTAGCATGATCTGCCATGGTCGCTTGTATTTCGAGCGCCAGCGCCAGCGCATTGCGGCCCTGGCGGGCAGTCACACGTGGCTCGCGGCGGTTACGCACCGCATCAAGAAATGATTCGAGCTCGAGGCGCAGTGGTTCACCGCTTGCGACCTCGGGTTTCTTAAAGCTCAATCCCGGCGCGGGACCACCGGCGGCAGTTGCTGCAGCAGCGAGCTTGGCAAGAGCAGCAGCATCCAGTTTGTGTGCGGCAATGGCTGCGGCAATTTCAGGCGGGATGCTGGCGTCGATGCCGATAACGAGCAGATCGCGCCGTGCGTAGTCGATGGACACATACTGCCGCGGCTCAAAGAAGCGCAGCTTGCGCACCGTCTCAGTAGAAACGCGAGACGCGGTAAAGTTGGCGACGCAGCCCGATTCAAACTCAACCCGCACATTGGCGATGTCTACCTTTGGAGAAACAATCGGCAGACCAACCGCGCGTACTTCGCGCACCGGCGAGCGGGCAAATGTGAGCACGATGTCGAGATCGTGAATCATCAGGTCAAGAACGACATCCACGTCGAGCGCGCGCGGTGTAAATAAACTCAACCGATGCGACTCAAAAAACATGGGGCGGCGCAGCTTCGGTTCCACGGCCACAACGGCAGGGTTGAAGCGCTCAAGGTGGCCCGGCTGAATGATTCGATGGTGTGTTTCGGCCAGCGCAATCAAGTCGTCAGCGTCGCTCAGACTTGCGGCCAGCGGCTTTTCAATCAGCAGGTCGAGCCCGGCGGCGAGCAACTCCGACGCGACAGCACAATGATGCACAGTGGGTACCGCCACAGAAGCCGCATCCAGCTTCAGATCGGAGGCAAGTAGATTTTCGACGCTTGGGAAGACAGGAATGCTGTATTTGGCGGCGGCGTCGGCGGCCCGTTCCTCATCAGGTTCAACAGCTGCCACCAGGGCAACGCCAAGCCCTGCAGACTCCAGCTCGCGGTACACGCGCAGGTGATTGCGTCCGAACGCGCCTGCGCCCGCAACTGCTACTCGTAAAGTAGGTAGGCTCGCGATCTTGCTACCCCTGTTTGCCTTCCACGGCCCGCAGGCAGCGGCCATAAAGCTCAAGCAACTGGGTCACGTGCTCATCTGGCTTGGGCGCGGCCGACCCCACAAACCCGGTCGAGGGTGTACCGGCCTTGCCTACACCCGCGGTGGCGGCGACGTACTTGAACAAATCGAGCGCGATATCTTCGTTGCGGCGGGCGCCAAGCCCTGCACCATTTAATGCGTCCATCCGATAGACTCTCCGACCTGAAGTTTCTCCAAACAAGGATGCTACCAGAATTTGCAGAAAGCCATCCGCGACGGCGCGCACGAAAACGGATTGCGCCGATCACTGAACTTCCTTTGAATTGTGTGCGTACTTACTCCGTAGCACTTCTTTACACTTGCATCACAGCATCCGTGTTCGCGGGCAATGCTGCTTGTTGCCGTTCAGAAGAGTGATAAGCATTCACCATTGCCACCGGAGGCTTTTATGCCGACTTTGTTATCGGATCTCCGTTTCGCGCTGCGCCAACTTCGCAAGTCTCCCGGGCTCTCGCTTCTTGCCGTGCTTATTCTCGCGCTCGGCATCGGAGCCAATACGGCCATTTTCACGGTGATTGAAAGTGTGTTGTTGCGTCCCTTGCCCTATGCGGACGCGAACCGCTTGATCTACATCGGGCCGCCGAGTGATAAGCCCAGCTTTGGATCGACGTCGTGGCTGAATTATCGGGATGTGCACACGCAGGCAAAACTGCTGGCGGGCTCGGCCGGATACTCCGAAGACATAGCCGTGCTGGAAGCACCTGACGGGTCGCAAAGCGTGGTTGCGCCGCGCGTGACGACAAATTTATTTGCATTGCTGGGTGGGCAGCCACTGCTGGGACGCACCTTTACCGACGCTGAAGGCGAGCCGAACGGACCGCCGGTGGTGATGCTGTCAGAAGGAGCCTGGCGCGGGAGTTTCCACGCCAACCCAGCGATCGTAGGGCAGGTGGTCAACATTTCAGGCAAGCCGCACACTATTGTCGGCGTGATGCCGAGGAGTTTTCACTTTCCTGATTCCATCGGGCCCGATCTTGGCAGCGGCGTTTGGTTGCCGCTGCAGCCCACGGCTGAAATGCTAAAGGATCGAGGTTACAGCTTCTTCAACATTGTGGGTAAGCTGAACCCCGACGCGAATCTGGCGCAAGCCCAGCAGGAACTCAATGCCATTGCCGCGCACATTCCAAAAGATGGCCATCACGACGCGGTCGCGTTTCAGGCCATTCCGTATCAGCAGGTGCTCACCGGTCCGGTGCGCCCGGTACTTTATGGGCTGTTTGCGGCGCTTGGCCTGGTGCTGTTGATTGCCTGCGCCAACGTGTCGAACCTGCTGATCGCCCGCTGCCTTGGCCGTCGGCAGGAATTTGCTGTTCGTTCCGCGCTCGGTGCCGGTCGTTCACGCCTCTTCAGGCAGGTACTTTGCGAAGGGCTCACGCTGAGCCTGCTTGGGTGCGGGGCGGGCGTTGTGTTCGCCGAACTCGCCATGGTTGCAGTAACGAAGCTGCCGGCGGGAACTATTCCCAGCGCCGACTCGATTGCGATTCACTGGTCGGTGGTGTTGGTGCTGGCAGCGATTGCAATTGCTACCACGGCGATTTCTTCGCTTCTGCCAGCCGTGCTGGTGGCGCGTTCCAATCCCCAGGCGGCGCTGCAATCGGCCTCGCGCGGCATTGGTGCGCGCTCGGTGAGCGGAAAGCTGACCGCGTTGCTGACTGCCGGTGAGGTCGCGCTTTCGACCGTGTTGCTGGTGGGAACGGGTCTTCTGTTTCACACGCTTTGGAATCTTGAAAAGTCGAATATGGGTTTCAATGCGGAACACCTGACAACGTTTGCCGCCATGCCTGCCGACGCTGCCGGCTTTTCAAACCTGGCTGTCTCAGAAGATACCGAACATGCAAAGAGCTCGATGGCGATACTTATCTACCAGCCCGTGCTCGATCGCATTCGCCATTTGCCGGGAGTTGAAAGCGCGGCCATGGCGACCAGTCCGCCACTCTCCGGTATGGATCTCAGGAGTTCGTTCGATGTCGTGGGACAACCGCATCAGACACCTAATCCCAACCGGGCGAGGGTGAGCGCTGTTAGCGGCGAATACGCGCGCACTATGGGTACACCGCTGGTACGCGGCCGCATGATCGATGATGGCGATGTGCTATCAACTCCATTTGTTACGGTTGTGAACGAGGCATTCGTCAAGCAATATTTCGCAAAGCAGGACCCGCTCGGCAAGCAGATCAACCTCGGTGGCAAAGACACGGGCATGATCAAACCCTACGCGATTGTGGGTGTGCTGGCAGACCAGGTGGATACGAATGTTGGCGCACAGGTGCAGCCACTCGTGATGCTGCCGCAGCAGCAGATTCCCACCACATCGCTGTTCTACCAGGCGCTTTTAGCTACCGCAGTTAATTTTGTGGTGAAGACGCGCGGCTATATTCCAGTTATGGCTGAAGTCCGTTCCGTATTTCGCAAAGATGCGCCTGGATTTGCGCTCGACAATTTTCAGACCATGCAGGAAGTGGTCGAGAAGAACACTTTCAATCAGCGTCTCGGTTTGTATCTTGTCGGTAGCTTTGCGGGTCTCGCCGTCATGATGGTGATTGCCGGCTTGTACGGAATCTTGTCGCAGCTCGTAAGCTACCGCCGCCACGAGATCGGCGTGCGTATGGCGCTGGGAGCAACGCGTCAATCCGTAGCGGGATTGGTTCTGCGCCAATGCGGCATGCTGGTCGCAACCGGCCTCTGCGCGGGCGTCGCCCTTTCCGCTGCTGCAGGACGCATGGTGACGAGCTTCCTTTACGATGTGCGTCCGCTGGATGCGTGGACATATGTTGCTGTCGTTTTCCTGCTCTCGATCATTGGCATAACCGCGGGCCTGCTGCCGGCGCGAAGAGCCGCAACCATTGAGCCCATGCAGGCATTGCGTGAGGACTAGCGGTTGTGCACAGCGCGGCCGGCGCGAACCGCGTTAACCTGAACAGGTGCGCACCGCCTACATCGGAATGGGCGCGAATTTGCCCAGCAGCGCCGGTCCGCCAGATGCCACTCTGGCGGCGGCAGCTTCACGGCTTGAAGAATTGGGCCGTGTAAGTGCCCGTTCTTCGCTTTACTCCACTGCTCCCGTGGGTTTTGATGATCAGCCACGCTTCTTTAATGCAGTGGCCGCACTCGAAACCGATCTAACGCCATTTGAATTGCTAGGCGCCTTACTCCTTATCGAAAAGGACTTCGGCAGAAATCGTGTCCTTAATATGCAGAACGGCCCGCGCACGCTCGATCTGGACATTCTTCTCTACGGCGATTTCGTTGTGGGCGGAGCCACGCTGGAAATTCCTCATCCCCGTTTGGCCGCGCGCGCCTTCGTTCTCGTCCCGCTTAACGAGATCGCGCCTGGTGTAACGGACCCACGTTCGGCGCGTACCGTGTCACAATTACTTGAGAGCCTTTTCCCCGTCCCCGACAATGACACTGAAGCAGTGGTTCAAATTCGAAGTGAGCACTGGCGTGCTGGCGCTGGCACCGATGCTGTTGGTGGCAACGAGCCTTAGCGGCCAGGCTGCAGGTTCCGCTTCGCCTGCGGGAAATCCGCCATCGGCGCTGCCTGCAACAGCGCCAGCTCCTGTGACCACTGTTACCGTTACCGCCTACCGCACGCCGCTGGGAGCGCTGGAGAGCCCGGTCACCACGCGATTGCTGACACAGCAGACTCTCAACTCCGCTGCCACAGTTACGCTCGATGGCAAGATTCGCCAGATTCCAGGACTCGAACTTTTTCGGCGCTCCAGTTCGCTGGTGGCCAATCCAACGTCGCAGGGCATCAGCCTGCGCGGGCTGGGTTCCACCTCTGCAAGCCGCACGTTGCTTACGCAAGACGATGTGCCGCTCAACGATCCGGTTGGCGGCTGGATTCACTGGCAGGAGCAGCCGGAACTCGCAATTGAAAGCGTGGAACTTGTTCGCGGCGGCGCGAGTGATCTGTATGGCTCCAGTGCCATCGGCGGCGTGGTCAACGTGATTCCCGTGCGCCCGACAGCAGCAGGCGGAGAGCTTCGGTCCCTTTACGGCGGCGAGGGAACCTACGACACGAACGCGCTGGCGCAAGACAAGTTCGGGCCGTGGGGAGTGTTGGGCGCCGCGGGCATGATCGGCACAAACGGTTACGTTCAGCAGGCGCCCGCGCAGAGTGGCCCCATTGACATGGCAAGCAAAGTGCACAGCCAGAATGCGCTGCTGTTGGGCGAACACGATCAAGGGCCGCTTCGCCTGTTTCTGCGCGCCAGCGGATTCAACGAGTCACGCCATAACGGTACGCCCTACCAGATCAATGCGACGCGCCTGGTGCGCTATGCTGCAGGAGGCGATTGGCAAGGGCCGCACTCGGGATCGCTGACTGCGCGCGTCTACGGTTCAGATGAGCGATATCGGCAGACGTTCTCAAACGTAACCAACACGCCCAATGCGGCGAATCCGCAATGCACATTCCGATGCGGCGAAACACCGACTCGTTTTACTTTTGTTCCCGACAACGAACTGGGCGCAGCCGTGCACTGGAACCAGCCGCTCGGAGCGGGATTCTTCGTGATTGGCGGTGCAGAGGTGCACGATTTGCGCATCTGGGACCGCGAGCAGACATTCGGCGCGACCGCAGCGCTTACCAATCTGCACGATCACCAGCGGGACTCGGCAGCATGGGCTGAAGCATTGTGGGTGCATAACGCCTGGACTGTAACCGCGTCGGGCCGCATGGACTGGTTCCAAAACTACGACGGGCACCAGGTGAATTGGAACGGAACAACATGGATACCCAACTCAACGCAGCCGCCGCAGATTGACGAACGCATTTTCGATCCGCGGCTTGGCGTCTCAAGGAAAATCTCAGAGCACTGGGCAATTTCGTCCTCGGGCTTTCGCGCATTTCGCGCGCCCACGCCGAGCGAACTGTACCGCTCAACGCAGGTAGGCAGCAAACTCACCAAGCCGAACGGCAGCCTGCTTAGCGAGCGTGCTACTGGCTGGGAGACCGGCGTAGCGACGCAGTGGAGTTGGGGCACGGTGCGCGCCAGCTATTTTCTAACGCAGGTCAACCGGCCCATTGTCGCGGTCACCACCAATCCAAATTCGTCGCCGATTCTGTTGCTGCGCGAGAACCTTGGCCAGATTGAAAGCCGCGGCGTAGCAATAGATTTCGAAACGGCACTGCGGTCGTGGCTGCACGCCGATGGCGGTTACCAGTACGCAAACGCTACGGTTTCGCGCGGGTCGCTCGATCTGGGCAACTGGATTCCTGAGGTCGCGCACAACATGGCCACCCTCAATCTGCGCGCCTCGCAGCCCAAGCTGGGGTTGTTGAGCCTGCAGAGCCGCTTAAGTGGCCGCCAGTTTGACGATGACGCTAACGCGTTTTTGCTGCACGGTTTCTTTCAGCTCGATGTGTACGGAGCGCACGATCTGGGCAAGCGGGTTGAACTATTCGCTGCCGGAGAAAACTTATTTGACCGCGCAATTGAAGTGTCCAAAACGCCCAGCACAACTCTCGGCCAGCCACGAGTTGCTCGCTTCGGATTTTTGGTGCGGCTTGGCGCAGGTAAATAGCGGCGGGCTAGCCGATAGAATCAACTGGTGAGCGCTCGTTTTGAAATTATCGCGGAGTCTCAGGCCGGCGGAAGACGCGGGCGAATTGCGCTGCCGCATAAGACTGTTGAATCGCCGGTATTCATGCCCGTGGGCACGCAGGGAACTGTAAAATCCGTTCCCCAGGACGCGCTCGAGTCTCTGGGCGCTCAGATCATTCTAGGCAATACCTACCATCTCTATCTGAGGCCCGGCCACGAAATTATTCGCCGCCTTGGCGGGTTGCACCAATTCATCAGCTGGCCGCACGCAATGCTTACTGACTCCGGCGGCTTTCAGGTGTTTTCACTTAGTGAACTGCGCAAGGTCACGGATGACGGCGTTCGCTTCCGCTCGCATCTCGACGGCAGTAGTCACTTCTTCACGCCTGAACACTCCATCGACGTGCAGATCGCGCTGGGCGCAGATATTGCGATGGCCTTTGATGAGTGCACGGAGTATCCAGCCGAGCGCAGCCGCGCTGAAGAGAGCCTTCGCCTCACCTTGGCGTGGGCGCGCAGGTCGCTCGACCACCACCGCGCACATCGCGATGAGGTTCCGTGGCGCAACGAATTCCCGGGCCGCGCGCAAAGTTTGTTCGGCATTGTGCAGGGAGGCATGTATACCGATCTGCGCCGCGAGTGCGCCGAACGGCTTGTGGAGATGGATTTTGATGGCTACGCAATTGGCGGCCTCAGCGTAGGCGAGCCGCGCGAACTCACGCTTGAAATGATTGCTGAAGTTCTACCGCTGCTGCCCAAAGACAAGCCGCGCTACGTGATGGGTGTAGGTTATCCGGATGAGATTGAGCAGTACGCGCGCATGGGCGTGGACATGATGGACTGCGTGCTGCCTACACGCGCGGCGCGCCATGCGCTGCTGTTTACCAGCGAAGGGCGCATCAATATCAAGAACAAACAGTATGCAGAGGATCAGAATGCGCCTGACCCGAATTGCAATTGTCCGGTGTGCCGCCGCTACTCGCGCGCTTATCTTCGCCATCTGATGCAGGCTGGCGAAGGACTTTCGGCCACGCTGAATTCCATTCACAACCTGGCGTATTACTTGGGTATCATGCAGCGCGTGCGCGCCAGCCTTGAAGCTGCTCCGGCAAGTGTCGCTGAACCGCGCTAGATAGCGCCGCCTAGCAATTGCCTGAGAGCCTGCACGTATTCGCCCAGCGCTGCGCGACCCGGCTCAGTCATGCGGTAAATTGACTGCGGTTTGCGCTGCACAAATTTTTTTTCGACCGCGACGTACCCCGCTTCTTCCAGCTTCAACAACTGTGCGCCCAGGTTGCCGTCGGTCGAGCCGGTTTTGTCGCGCAGCCAGGTAAAGTCGGCCTGCTCTACGCCTGCCAGCAGCGAGAGCAGCGCCAGTCGAAGCTTGCCATGCACCACTGGATTCAACTCCGGCAGGTCAGGCATGGACGGCCTCGCGCTGCCGCTTCGATCCTCGAATCATGGCGTAAATCCCAAAGACAATCTGGCAGAAGAAGATAGCGATCAGAAGCACGATCGTACTCTGATTCGCGTCGCCAAAGCAGGCGGCAATGGCCGCAGCCCACCACACCATGGCGCATGCAAGCTGGACCTTCCATTTGAGGATCATTCCGGAAGTAGCGTTGGCCATTCCGAGCATGGTTCCGATGATGGCCACCCAAACGTGGACTTCGATTCTGTGGGTAAAGCCCATCGCCATGAAGAGCAGGTACATTGAAATGCCAAGAGAAATCCAGATAGAAGCGATCGCCCGGCCAATAGTGGTATCCGGTTCGTGGCTTTTTCTGCGCGCCGCGATTGCGGCCGTGAGCAGTCCTGCAGCAACCATAGTCACGGACCATGCCACGCCGGAATTTCCCCGGGCCGACCAGATGATGGCCACGTAGTAGGCCACGCCCCACAGGACAAACGTCCATCCCCAGTTCTCAGTTTTGCGCCTACCTGCTGCCAGCATATTTTCAATCAGTTTGAGTCTGTCCTTGAGTTCCATTTCATTCGCGTTTTCAGGCATTTCTTCCTCCATTGGGCGTCTTCGGAAAGATCTCCGAATGCCGCTACGTAGAGAACTCTATAAAATAGAGCACTGAATGTCAAGAACTATTTCGGAGAAGATTTCTGCTCGTTGGCACAAAGGGGACGGCTTCAGGTCGGACTTTATGGTCGGCGGCTCACAAAGGGAGCGCTGGCGCCGGGACTATGATCGAGGCGTGCCTGAGCGCGAATATTTAGGCGACATTCTTGCCAACGCCATTACGCACGGTGTTGGCGCAGCGCTTGCTGTTGTCGGAGCGGCGTTCCTCATCGTCGCTTCGACGCGCGGTTCGGCGCTGCAGATTACGGCCTGCTCCGTATTTGCCGGTACGCTGATCCTGGTTTATCTCTGCTCCACGCTCTACCACTCGCTGGCGCGAACAAGGGCACGCCACGTCTTCCAAATTCTCGATCACTCGTCCATCTATCTGCTCATCGCCGGCACCTACACGCCTTTTACGCTGATTGCATTGCGCGGCTCGCTTGGCTGGACGGTGTTTGGCATTGAGTGGGGCCTGGCGACCGCAGGCGTGGTTTCAAAGAGCATAGCTATTGATCGCTTTCGACGCGGTTGGCCGGCGGTATTGTCCGCGTTGGTCTACCTCTTTCAGGGCTGGCTCATTGTCTTCGTGGCCAGACCGTTGGTGGGAGCGGTCGGCTGGCATTGCCTGGCGTGGCTTGGAGCGGGTGGATTGGCTTACACGCTGGGAATCGTGTTCTTCGCCTTCGATCGCATTCGCTACTTCCACGCCGCCTGGCACATGTTCGTTCTTGCCGGCAGCATCGCGCACTACTTCGCAATCTACTACTACCTGGTTCCACAGAGACAGTGAACAGTGGTCAAAGAATAGCTGCACCGGCGGTCTACGCACGGCCAAACTATAATTGCTGAAAAGCTCTCATCCGAAGTTGTCACGGGGTTGCATCATGGGTATTTTTGGCAAGAAATTGAAGCAGGAACACAAGATCATGCTGCAGGCAGAACGTGCCAAGGGTGCTCTGCTGCCCGAATACCACCGTGCCACTCTGGAATGCCCCAATCCAAGCCGTTGGCACATGTACGACTCGATGACTGCGGAAGCGGAGGTTCTGGAATTCCTTCGCACGCTGGTTACCACGCTCAAGCCTAACCTGATCGTTGAGACCGGGGCGTTCCTCGGTGTCAGCACAGTGTGGATGGCGGAGGGTTTGCGCGAAAATGGATTCGGGCGCATTGTGAGTTGCGAACTCGACCCGGTAGTCTTTGCCAAAGCTCAGGAAAAGATTGCCGCATCCGGCCTGGGTGATTGGATCGACCTGCGCAATGTTTCAAGCCTCGACTTGGAAACCTCCGGCCAGATCGACCTGTTCTTTAGCGATAGTGATCTTGAAGTGCGCGAGCAGGAAGTACGCCAATACCTGCCCAAAATCAGCTCGACGGGTCTGATTCTGATGCACGACGCAAGTTCACATCCTGGCATCGTCAGGGAATCGGCGCTTCGACTCGAAGCCGAAGGGCTTATCTCAGTGGTGCTGCTGCCCACACCCCGCGGGCTTGCCATCGCGCAAAAACGCGAAGGGCGAAAGTAGCCGCTGCAAGATCACCGCGAATCAGATCCGTGTGCTGCCTTTTTCCACGGTAGCTATCTCGTTTTGCGGATTGATCAGGGGCTTGGTTGAGAACAGCCCGCGAATGTGATTCGTGGTCACGATCCAGGGCAATGCTAGGGAAAAAATAAATCGCGCCGTAATAGCTCCCAACCCATATCGGACCAGGTCTTTCCAATCGAAACGAAACGCAACCCACAGCTCAAATACCAGAACGGCCAACAAAGGAATAACGCTCCATGGCAGTAGAGCCAACGCTGCTAGCTCAACAATGCATCGCTCGGCATTGCGGACCAAGCGCGACCAGCGCACTCGCGCCTGACCGTCGCAGGCAGCGTATCGTCCCATCTTCTCTATCGCAGTTTGCAACGTGAACTGCGGAGCATAGAGCGCTTTCGCTTTGGAAATAAATGCGGGCGTCGTCTGTTTCCGCGCCTCAAGATCAAACAAGGTGTCTTCGCCTAAGAGCACGTGTTCGGGAAATCCGCCGATCTTTTCCCAAAAGCTTCTGGTGAATGCCATGGACCGCGCTGTGCACGATTTGATCGGCGCGTCAGCAGCAAGCCGGATTCCGAAGAACGGCGCGGCCGCCACATCCCACACAGTACAAATTTCCGCGTCGACGCACGAACCGCCCAGAGCGTACTCAGCTTTGCCGCTCAGCAGCGGGGCGACCAGATTTCCAAGCCAGTCAGGAGCATACCGGCATCCAGCGTCGGCGCACGCAATCACATCCGATTTTGCCGCCCTGATGGCGACATTCCGGCCTCGCGCAATGGGCCCCGGAGAGTTTTTAAGGTTGCAGCTCTCATCGCGAATAGGCGCCAGCCGCTCATCCCTCGCCTGCAATGCGACAAGCCGCTCCCATGTTCCGTCGGTGGAACCCCCGTCAACGACGATCACTTCGTTTGCGGGAGGCTCCTGCGCCAGCAGACTCGTCACCAACCGCTCAATGTCTCCGACTTCGTTGAGGACTGTGGCGACAATGGTTACAGACTGCATGGAGACAGTATAGCGGGACGTTAATGTGCCGGTTCGATTCCACCGCGTTGTCCTAAACCAGGGTAGAAACTTCTTTTCGGCTCAATATCCTATACTTCTCTTTCATGTGACAGGCATGTGCATCGCCCATGTGATTTTCATCGTGAAATAAAATTCGGCAAAGCCAAAGAGGGCACTGACAGTGATTCGCATTCCACGCGCAGTCTACAAGCGAATGGGGGTACTCCATCTCGGACGTCGCAGAGTGATAGATTTGGTGGACTTCATCCAGGATCGCAAAATCGACGTGGTCATTGACGTTGGAGCGAACCTGGGCCAGTTTGGCGATGCCCTGCGTGCTGATGGATATCGAGGCCGGATCGTATCGTTTGAACCGATTGGAGCCGAGTTCGAAGTCCTTTCAAAAAAAGCGGCGGCAGATGGCAATTGGGAAGCGCATCGTTGCGCGGTTGGTGCAACCGCTGGAACGGCTCAACTGCATGTTTCTAAATTGTCGGTTTATAGCTCCATCCTGGGGCTCGCGGAAACGGCGCAACTTCACGACGACCGTGTGGCCACGGATCACATTGAAGAAGTTCCCGTCTGCACAATCGATGAAGTCGCATCAGGAATGACGGGCAGAATTTTTTTAAAAGTCGACACCCAGGGCTACGAAAAACAGGTGCTGGAAGGTAGCGCGAAGACCCTTCCGAAACTGTATGGGATCATGCTGGAGCTTCCTGTTATTCGCATTTACGACGGACAGTGGCAGTTTCAAGAAGCGTTGGATACTATGTTTTCTCTTGGCTTTGCACCTGCGCAAATTCAACCCGTGGGCTATCACGGAGCCGACAAAGTATCGGCCACGGAATTTGATTGCATCTTTCGGCCCTTGAGCTTCCTGGATGGTGCAACGGGTACCGGTAAAGTCGAAAGCAACCAAACAAGCTCACAAGCTTCTCATTGATTTGCCGAGTCTGATTATCGATTGCCATTTTGAAAGCCTGGTTCAATAAAAGATGGCCGATTCGCTCTGACGAATGTTTGAGGTTCTTTCTCGAATGAAGACCGTTGAAATGGCAGGCCGGACGGTTCCGGTGCTGGGGCAGGGGACATGGAACATTGGCGATTCCAACTCCAGTCGAGCATCTGAAATCGCAACTCTTCGCCGTGGCATTGAATGCGGCCTGACGCTGGTCGACACCGCTGAAATGTACGGTTCAGGCCGTTCTGAGAGCCTGGTGGGCGAAGCCATCGGTGGCCAGCGCGATCGCGCATATCTCGTCACCAAGGTGTTGCCATCGAATGCCTCTTTAGACGGAACCGTGCGCGCGTGCGAGGCGAGCCTCAAACGACTTCGCACTGAAGCGATCGATCTTTATCTTTTACATTGGCGCGGCCGCTATCCGCTGCACGAAACGGTCCGAGCATTCGAGCGCCTTCTGAATGAAGGCAAAATTCGCGCCTGGGGCGTTTCGAACTTCGACGTGGACGACATGGAAGAACTGTTTGCCACGCCCGGTGGAACGGAATGCGCGGCCAACCAGGTGCTCTATAACCCGGAGCACAGAGGCATCGAGTACGACTTGCTGCCCTGGTGCCGGCAAAACGGCGTTACCGTGATGGCCTACTCGCCGGTAGGGCAGGGAGGCAGGCTGCTTTCGTCCGCGGCCCTACGTTGCGTGGCTGGACGGCACGGTGTTTCCACTGCACAGGTTGCGCTTGCGTGGTGCCTGCGGCAGCCGCTCGTGGCCATTCCCAAAGCCAGCGCCGTCAGGCATGTAGTGGAGAATGCCGCGGCTGCCGGCCTGAAATTGGACGCCGAGGATCTGGCAGCGATCGACAAGGCTTATCCGCCGCCGCAGCGCAAGCACTCGCTCGACATGCTGTGATTGACCCAGCCCTCGGTTTAACGGTAGAATCGTAGAGTTTGGCGATGCACTCCTTTTGGCGTGCGCGGGAGTATTGTGGGTCTCCGCCGGTTATGGCGTGTGTGCGGCTCACCTTCCGATGCAGTATTTGTCTGTATCCGCCCCACGGTCAAATCAGGGATACCCAGCCAGGGACGCCCAGGTTTCGCCGTAATCAGCACACGGATCAAGAGTTTAAGGCGCCTGATCAGGTCAAGGGTCAGAGTGCCGGAGGATTTGTCATGTACGCAGTTATTCGCACCGGCGGCAAGCAATACCGCGTCGCTCCCGGCGATGTCGTCAAGATTGAGACCGCCGCCTCCGACAACCAGACCATTGAGTTCAGCGATGTGCTGGCCGTTTCCGGCGAGCCTGGAACAGTAGCCAAGCCCTCCACTGCCAAGGTGACCGCAGAGGTCGTCCGCGAGGGCCGCGGCGACAAGATCCTCGTATTTCACCTGAAGCGGAAGAAGCAGTACAAGAAGCTGCAGGGACACCGCCAGAATTTTACTGAGGTGCGCATCAAGGCCATTGAGGCCGACGGCGTTACCTACACCGCTGCCAAGTAAGCGCGGAATCAGACTTCAGAAGGGATTAAGGCAATGGCACATAAAAAGGGTGGAGGCAGCTCCACAAACGGACGCGACTCAAATGCACAGCGGCTGGGCGTAAAAGCCTTCGGCGGCCAACTCGTCACTGGCGGCTCCATCATCATGCGCCAGCGTGGCACCAAGATTAAACCCGGCCTGAACGTTGGCCTGGGTTCTGACGATACGCTGTTCGCCAAGGTGAGCGGCCGCGTCAAGTTCTCTGACCACGGCAATCGTGGTCGCTTTGCTTCCATTGAGCCGGTCAGCGAATAGCGCTCCCCGGTTCGCGGGCTTGGAGTCCGAACAGTTCTTAGCAATCTGCAAAATAAAAAGACCGCGGCATTGCCGCGGTCTTTTTGTCACTGGCCTGTTTCTGGTTTAACTTACGATTCTGATTCGCGGCCCTTCAGGTTTCGCGTGAGCACCTTCTCCACAACCTTTTCTACGTCCGTCAGGAAGAAGCTGTTGGCAGGCTGCTGCACGGCGATCTGGGTACCCGTGTGGCCCAGGGCTGATGCGATTTCATTCCAGCGGTAGATAGTGGAATTCGCGGGCATCATGAGTGGTTTCCGCGCCGCCTCAGGGAATGCGCAGTACGAAACCCAGATGGCCAGCGATACCAGGATCATGGCTTCATAAATAAATTGCAGGTTGGCAGTCATCGACGGCGTTCTCGGGATCAATGCAGCAAACACAAAATCGTTTGCAGACATGACGCCGAAGCCCAGCGCAATCCCGAACGCCATGTCACGAATGGACAGGCGCAGGGCATTCATGCTGAGACACAGGAAAGCCAGCAGGCAAAGTTCAAGCACGCTGACCGAACGCATGAGTCCGATTGCTACGTCGGGAACCGCGGCGATTCCGTGGTGGACGAAGGAGATGGACGAGAAAGTGAGAACCACGGAAACAAGGATCGCCCAGCGGAAGATCACAATGCCGATCTTCATCAGGCCAGGCAGAGCCGAAAGCGCAGAGCGAAATACTTCAACACTCACCAGCAGCAGCAACACCGCGCTGGCAAGGTATACCGCCCAATACGCATAAAAATAAAGTTTGTAGTAGTCGTGTCCCCACGGCTGTGTAGACATGTACAGGGCAGCCAGAAGCATCGGCATGGAGGCGACGCGCAAGCCCAGATAGGCGCCCATGAATGGGAAACGGCGATACAGTTTCCGATTCCAGAACAGGAAGCCGATCAGCGCCCAAAGGCTGAACTCAGTCACGCTCAACGCCGACATTGCGAGTTGTGAGGTCATAGGGCTGAATGCCATTCAGTTTAAGAACCCTCTCAGAATAGCGCCATTCTCTGACCCTCTCAACCCGCAAAGGCGACATCGATATACCACTTTGGTGTTACTGGCTTCTAACTAGCGGGCGTGCGATCCCCACGGATCCGGCGGACAGGGTGCGTTCGGCCCGCAAATGGGCACGGGCAAACCGGTGGTCGCGGAGAGGTGATTCGCTACGGTGGAGGTGGTTGCCGAGGAGAGCGAAACAGCGGCGGCGCCGGCGAGAACGAAGGTCAATGCGAATGCCCTGATTACGAATTTCATCGGTAGTAACCTCATCCAGGAATGATCTAGCTTAAACATTGCATCTAAGCAGGAGCCATCATAGAGTAATCTTGCGATTAAGTCTAATTACTTCAAGCATATACTCAATTAGTAATCTTATCTATTACTAACGTAACAAAATGCGTCTATTTTCAGCGTTGAGAATGGCTCGAAATCGGCCTCAAAAGTACATCTGAAGGCACCTTTTTTCGCCCTATTTTGCACCGCACTCGCGTGCTAAAATAGAGGAAGTCAGAAGGGTTCGAAAGCACTCGATTTTCATGCGGTTAATCACCGTTTTTCCTTCCGGTTTTATGTTTCAGAACCCGCCCCTTCCCAACCAGGGGATGCAGTGGAAAGCAGCGCACACGGATACCTATGGCGACTAAGACAATGGCAATCGACGTACCTGATGAGTACCCCCTCACGGGTACTAACGGCGACCCCGGAAGCTACACCGGCGATAACATCAAAATCCTGGAGGGCCTGGAGGCGGTTCGGCTTCGTCCTGCCATGTACATTGGCTCGACGGGCGAAATGGGCCTACATCACCTCGTGTATGAGGTCGTCGACAACTCTGTTGACGAGGCGCTTGCCGGCTATGCGAGAAAAGTCGATGTCGTGATTCACGTCGACAACTCCATCACGGTTGTTGATGACGGCCGTGGGATTCCTGTCGACATGATGTCGGTTGGTAATGGCGAAATGATGCCGGCGGTACAAGTAGTGCTGACCAAGCTACACGCCGGTGGCAAATTCGACGCCTCCACTTACAAAGTTTCGGGCGGTCTTCACGGTGTTGGTGTTAGCTGCGTCAACGCTTTGTCGCAGGAATTCAACGTGGAGATCTGGCGGGACGGCGCCACGTGGGAGATGGATTTCAGCTGCGGCCTGCCTGTTAGTGAACTGCGCAAGGCCGGCACCAGCAAGCGTCGCGGAACCAAGATTCACTTCCTTCCCGACAGGAGCATCTTTACCGTTACTGAATACAACTACGACACGCTGGCGCAACGCCTGCGCGAGCTGGCCTTCCTGAACAAGGGACTTGAAATCTCGCTGACTGATGAACGCAACGCCGATGCCAAGACCGGAGAAGCGCGTCGCGCGGAGTTCAAGTACGCCGGTGGCATCGCGGAATTCGTCAAGCATCTGAATCGCGGCAAGACCGTGCTGCATGACAAGCCGATTGTGATGGAGGCGTCGCGCGATGGCGTCGAGATCGACATTGCGCTGCAGTACAACGACACCTATTCGGACGCGGTGTTCAGCTTCGCCAACAACATCAACACAGTTGACGGCGGCTCGCATCTCTCCGGCTTCCGTACCGCGCTTACCCGAACCATCAACGCCATCGGACAACAGCTCGGGCTATTCAAAGACCTGAAAGAAAACTTGAGCGGCGACGATGTGCGCGAAGGCCTTGTTGCCGTGGTCAGCGTGAAGCTTCCGCAGCCGCAGTTTGAAGGCCAGACCAAGGGCAAGCTCAACTCCGACATCGCAGGCACCGTGCAGGCATTTGTGAACGAACGCCTGGGCGGATACCTGGAACAGAATCCGCCCGTGGCCAAGCGCATCATCAACAAGGCCATTGAAGCAGCCCGCGCACGCGAAGCAGCGCGTAAAGCTCGGGACCTGACACGGCGCAAAGGCGCTATGGATGGCGGTGGTTTACCCGGCAAACTGGCTGACTGCTCCGAGCGCAATCCTGATCGTTGCGAGCTGTACCTGGTCGAGGGCGAAAGCGCAGGCGGAACCGCCAAGCAGGGCCGCGATCGCCGCTTTCAGGCAATCCTGCCGCTCAAAGGCAAGATCCTGAACGTGGAGAAGGCTCGCTACGACAAGATGCTTGGGCACGAGGAAATCCGGGCCATGATTACAGCTCTCGGATGCGGGATTGGCAAGGACGACTTTGACGCCACCAAGATTCGCTACGGCAAGATCATCCTGATGACCGACGCCGATGTGGACGGCTCCCACATTCGCACGCTGCTGCTCACATTTTTCTTCCGTCACATGACAGAGTTGATCAAGCGCGACAACATCTACATTGCGCAACCGCCCCTTTACAAGATCAAGAAGGGCCGTTTCGAGCAGTACATCAAAGACGATCGCGAGTTTGTGATCGTGATGGTGAAGCGCGCATCCGAAGGAATGGTGGTGCGCCACGGCGAGACAGCCAGCAAGATTGAAGGCGCGGACCTTACCCGTTTTATGGGCACGCTCAATGAGTACCTCGGCTTTGTCGACAAAGTAGACAAGCGCATTCGCAATGAAAAGCTGACGGAGATGCTTGCCCGCGCCGAACTTACCCATCGCGCCGACTTCAGTTCTAAGAGTGAGGGGCTGGTGCCGGAAAAGATCGCCAAGCTGCACGCCGATCTTATCGAGCTTGCTGCGGAACTCCAGATCAAGGTGACTGATCCGATCGAGGACGAAGAGCATCACACCTGGTCCATTTGCTACACAGATGCGCAACACGCGACGCGCTGCATCGATTGGACACTGGCTTCCAGTCCGGAATTCCGGCAGATGATGTCGAAGTACTCGCTGATCAGGCAATATCTTGAGCCACCGTTCCTCATCGAATACGCTGCCAAATCTGCTGCAGCCGCTGAGCCCGGCATAGAAGAGGAAGAGCCTGATGCGGAAGGTGCGCCGCCTCCTGGCAGCGCGGAAGTCCGCTCGGAAACAAAAGCGGGAGGACGTGCTGCGCGGGCCATGCGCGAACCAGTTGAAAAAGCCACAGCACGCGAATTGTTTTCCTACATTGTTGAACAGGGCAAGAAGGACTATCAGGTTCAACGCTATAAGGGCCTCGGCGAAATGACCTCTACTCAGCTTTGGGAAACCACGATGGATCCCGAGCGGCGCACTCTTCTTCGGGTCAAGCTCGAAGACATCGCAGAAACCGATGCCATTTTCACCACGCTCATGGGCGAAGACGTTGAGGCACGCAGGAAGTTTATTGAAGATAATGCGCTCGACGTAAAGAATCTCGATATCTAGCCACCAGGGCGGCGTGTCGGGAGTGATTCTGAATCCGCCCACTCCCACTTGCCGCCACCTGGAACCATTCCCCGAGGAGTCCGTGCAATGAATTCCTATCGCAAAATTGTTCCATTTGCCATGGTGGCGCTGGCCTCAACGATGGCATTCAGCGGCTGCAAGTCAAATACGCAGCAGGCCACCTCGCAACCAGCCGATACGCAGACGAGCGCGGCGCAGCCAAATGGCTCTTCCGCGGCTCCATCGTCGAGCACTTCATCCGGACAGGGTGCTCCAAGTGCACAGCAGGGGCCATATCCGCAGGCAGCTCAGTCCCAGCCGGCTCCGGCCGCTCCCACGGCAATCGTTCTGCCTGAGGGCACGACGATCCGTGTGCGTCTTGATCAGGATCTCGGCTCAAAGATTTCGCAGCCGGGCGACTCCTTTACCGCGACCGTGGCCGACGATGTTCAAGTCGACGGCAGGACGGCAATTGCGCGAGGATCGCGCGCCGACGGCGCTGTGATCGATGCGAAGCCACTTGGCAAGTTCAAGGGCGGCGCCGCACTGGTGGTCAAGCTTGAGCGCGTTACGACGAGCTACGGCAGCTATCCTGTTTCGACGAGCTCCGTACAGCGCGCTGAGCAGGGCAAAGGCAAGCGCACCGCGATATTCGCCGGCGGCGGCGCCGGGCTTGGCGCCTTGATTGGCGGCCTGGCGGGTGGCGGCAAAGGCGCTGCCATTGGCGCGCTGGCCGGTGGCGGTGCAGGAACAGCAGGCGGCGCGATGACGGGCAATAAGCAAATTGTGCTTCCGGCAGAAACGCTGCTTACTTTCAAGCTCGAGCAGCCTGTACACATTCAGCCACGCTAGCGTCTGCCCAGTAATCATAATGATTAAATCTCCAAAAGGCTGCGGGGCCTCGGATTTCGTATCATACGAACTCCGGGCTCGCAGCCTTTTTACTGCGGCCAATCAGGTGAACGAATGAGAATCCCCGTCCTTTGTCTCGCAATCGTTTCCTCGGCATGGGCGTCGGCAGGTGCGCAGACTGCCGCTCCCAATCCGCTGGTAACCTCGCGCGCTTTTGTTTTCGAACAGATGAAGCCGCGGACCAACGCCAACGGGTCTGAAAGCCGCAACTTTTTTAGCGGCACATTGGCAACGGGTGAATCGATCGGCGTGCACGAATCGGTACAGCCGGCAGGAACGGTTCCCCCCGCGCCGCACAAAATCCAGCACTCAGAGCTGATCGTGATTCAGGAAGGCACCGTTGAATACCATCACGACGGCGTAGTGGAGCGCGCCGGCGCCGGCAGCATTCTCTACGTCAAGATCGGCACGGAGCATTTCGTTGCCAACGTCGGCGACGGTCCTGCAAAATACGCTGTGATCCAAATCGGCGGCGACACCAAAAAGTGACCCTGTCCTGAAATACTGATTCACAACGGGAGCGATCCATACCAATGAAGAATGAACCCCTGGTCCTGGCTATATCCGACGCCAACGACCCGCAGCTTGCCATGCTTGCGGAGATTCCGCACTTCCTTATCAACTCGGCTGCGGCACTTGATGCCGCACCTCGAAACGCTGAAGCCATTCTGTATTGGTCAGGGCCGCGCGATCTGCTTCGCAGTACCTTTCTTGCCTCACCCGATGTCCGTTGGATTCATTCGCGCATGGCTGGCCTGGACAAAATGCTCTTTCCTGAACTCGTCCAGAGCCCCGTTCCATTGACGAATGGCACCGGCGTATTTTCGCAATCGCTTGGCGAATGGGCGCTGGCCGTCATTCTTTATTTCGCCAAAGACATTCGCCGTTTGTTGCGCAGTCAAGAAGCATGCCGCTGGGATCCGTTTGATGTGGAAGAGCTCCCCGGCCGGACGGTCGGCATTGTGGCATACGGCGATATTGGCCGTGCGGTCGCCAGCCGCGTGCAGGCCATGGGAATGCGCGTCCTCGCATTCAAGCGTCATGCGCCTGCTGCTCCTGATCCGTTTGTTGAGCGTTTCTACGGCCCAACTGAGCTGAACGCAATGCTTGGCGAATGCGATTTCGTCGTTGTTGCGGCTCCGCTCACGGCAGAAACTCACCACCTGATCAGCGACGATGCGCTCGCTGCGATGCGGCCCAACGCTGTTGTCATTAACATTGGCCGCGGACCGGTTATCGACCAGGCTGCGCTGGTGCGCGCACTTGCCGCCGGGAGAATTAAGGGTGCAGGCCTCGATGTATTTGAGCAGGAGCCGATTCCGGCGGATGATCCCATTTTCAAGCTGCCGAACATTCTCATCTCACCGCATAGTGCAGACAACACGAAAGACTGGCTCAATGACGCCATGAGATTTTTCCTGGAGCAGTACCAGCGCTTCTCAAGCGGGCAGCCGCTAAAGAACATTGTCGAAAAGCATTTGGGATATTAGAGCGCGGGGCATTGACGCCTCTGCGTCCTCAGGCAAAAATCTCCTCACGGCGAAGATCAACTTCCTGATAAAGTTGCGCCAAGGCAGGTTTGAATTGCACGATTTTCAGAAAGAACCGAAGACTTACAACAGTATGCGTCTCGTCCTCGCCGCGGCACTTCTGTCTGCCGGTCTTACTGCGACTGCTCAGCAGCCCGCGGAGACCCAGCCTGCTCAGGCAATGTCAGGGCAAAAAACGAAGGCAGAGAAGACATCGTCTGCCGCAAAAGCCACCGCCCCGGACGACCAAACGAGCGGTATTACTGAAGAGGAATTGCGGCGCATGCTTGTGGGCAAGCCACTGTTCCTGCGGGGCAGTTACATTTCTGACTCACTGAGCTATGGGGCACATGGCGAGCTGGATGGAAACGCACCGCCCGCGCCATTTACGCTATGCGCCGTTCAGATAGACAAGGTGCACTTGAGCAAGCGCAAAGTAGAACTCGTGGGTGCGCGATATGGATTGCATTTTCTGGGTGCGCTCGCTTACGAAGATCCCACCAAGGCCGTCGATCGCGTAAAGATCACTCAGAAAAAGAGGACGCTCAAGATCACGATTGATCGTGAGCTTGTTGTGAAGGCTAAGAAAGTTAAAACGCCGAAAGCGAAAATTGGCTCTCATGATGAGCCGGCAGCCGGAGAAGCCGCTGCGGAACCCAAAACCGAAGCTGCTGCAAATTTGCCGGCGGATCAACCCGCAGATCCAAATGCTGCGACTAAGACAACTTCGCCGGCGCAATCGGCCACCGCGTTGCGCGGCGCACTCGATCGCATTTTCGCCGGAACGATTGACGAGCGCATGATCGCGGCGATGCCGGATTTCTGGAGGTTGTATTACCAGTCGGCTGCAGCTAAGACGGACTACAGACCGTCAGACCCGACGGTGCTGCGCCAGAACATGGTGGATCAGAAGGCAAAGCTGATCTCGAAATTCGAACCTGCGTCCAACGAGTATGCGCAGGACCACGGCGTGGCCGGCATGTCGCTTTATCATGTCGTGATTGGCGCTGACGGAAAGCCCGGAGAGATCGCAGTGGCGCGGCCAATCGGTTTTGGATTGGACGAAAACGCGGTTCAGGCCATCCGCGCAGCGAAGTTTGAGCCGGCAATGAAGGATGGGAAGCCGGTCCCCGTCCTGCTGGATCTGGTGGTTCAGTTCCGCATTTTTTCCAAGCGGACGGCGAAGACCAGTAGCACTCCGGCAAGCGACAAACAAGCCGAGCCATCTTTGCCTGGTCCGTACAGCGTGCAACTCCCGTCAAGTGCGAATCAGTAAGGCGAAAGCTCCGCAAGTGTGGGCAATTGTCTTACAGCGCGCCAAGTTCAAAGACGCGCTGTAAGACATCGGAAAAGTCGCGTAATGTTTTGTCTTACATGACGAATTACGTCTTACGGATTGTCTTACAAGCCGGTCTTACGCCCTAATCCAGGGAAAATTCGGAGTCTTAGCCGCATATCCTTGTGGCTTACGGCCTACATTATTGTCATACGACCGACCCGGAGACATACCTACTCGTCCTGCTGTAAGACATCCTGAATTTTAGGCTTGTGTTTGGCCTGGCGGCCAGTACGCGGCTTGTCGCTGAGTACACGCGCGGGTTTGGGCTGGCCTACGCGCTCGCGGGCGTTGGCCTTAACGGCTTTTGTGGCAGAAAATCGGGCTGGCTTGCGTTTCGTCACGGCTAGGATGAGTATGGAGAAGAATCCGGTGAAAGAAAAGTACCACCGATTCAATTGAACCGGACCCCCGCAAGGGGGTCTTCGCCTGACTGGATAGCGGGCGTTCAACCAGAGGGTTAAGCTGACCATGGAAGAGCGAGATTTTTTTAATGAAACGACGGAGATGCGAACCCACACCCTCACCTGTCCGAAGTGCGGTCAGGCGGCGGAGTACAAAGTGACCTGGGTGGTGCGGCGCAAGCGGGCGCAATTGCCGCCCAGAGCAGATGAACGTGATCGCGCCAAGTTTGCCAAGGCGCAATCGTACATGGTCAGACGCGATGATAAGCTGGCCTGCGCAAATATGCGCTGCCGCAAGCCGTTCGAGATTACGCAACTGCAGTCGCTGGCGTTTCTATCGGACTAAGCGGGCGACGATGCGACGAGGAATGTGAATGCCGTTGCATCGGCGGCATCGACTAGTGGTAAATTTCGCGCCGATGCGATGACGCGGTTCAGTCTTCTTCCCCTCGAATATGCACACCCTTGGAGGCAGGCGTGCTTAACAAGTCTGTTTTCGAGGAGTCACCATGCGCGTTATCTCTGCACTATCGGAACGAATACTCCGCTCCGTTGCGCTTTTTTCTCTCATTGCTTTCATCTTTATCATTGTTGCTGCACCCGCACTTTGCCTGCAGGCGCCGATTCAGTTGCCAGCTCCGCAAATGACCGGCGGCATGCCGCTGATGCAGGCGCTCGCGCAGCGCCAGACCGCACGCGCATTTGCTGACAAACCGCTACCGATGCAGACACTCTCGAACCTGCTGTGGGCGGCGTTTGGTGTGAACCGATCACGCGATGTGAAAACCGGGCTCGGTCGCACTGCGCCCTCAGCCATGAACAAGCAGGAAGTCGCGCTTTATGTCGTGTTGGCTGATGGAGCGTACGTATACGAAGCCGAACAGAACAAATTGCGCCCGGTTGTGGCAGGCGATGTGCGAGCGAAGGTAGCCCAGGGAGCCGGTGCGCACGCGGCGGCGACCATCATCTATGTTGCCGACGCCAAGCTGGATTACGCACAGGTGGATGCGGGGTTCATCGGCCAGAACGTATATTTATTCGCAGCTTCAGAAGGAGTGAACGCGTGGTTTTACGCGCTCCACGGAGCCGACGTTGCGATCGCACTCAAATTGCCTGAAGGGCAAAAAGCACTTTACGGTCAATCGGTTGGCTATCGGCCGTAGCAATCCAAAAA
>JADGNO010000173.1 GCA_017883405.1 Occallatibacter sp.
ACATGCTTTCCGGCTTCGGCTGCTTTGATCGTCCACGGAACATGGAACTGATTGGGAAGCGGATTGTAGATGGCGTCGACATTGGGGTCGGCAAGAAGTTCTTCATACGAGCCGTAGGCTGTAGGAATATTGAGGGCGGCTGCCGCTTGCCGAGCTTTGGCCAGATCGCGGGATGCAATCGCGACGACGGTGGTGTTTTCGCCCTGCTGCATAGCAGGGAGCACTTTCTTGAGACCGATATTTGCGGTGCTGAGTACTCCCCAGCGGAGCTTGGTAGACATGGGAATAATGATATACGCAGGCGAGCGGGCCCAATCAAGGCCGACGGAACAGTTTCGTTTGCTTATCTACTTAAAGGTTCAAGACCAAGCCGCTTCCGACATTCTTCCAGCATTGCTTGCGTGCGGGTTGCCCCCACCCGGCTGACGCCGATCGCGCGAACGGTCAACAACGCATCGAGATCCCGAATTCCGCCCGCTGCTTTCACTTGAATGCTCGCCGGAGAGTATTTGCGCATTAACTCGAGGTCGGGAAGTGTTGCTCCGCTCGGCGCGTACCCAGTGGAGGTCTTCACCCAATCGGCTCCAATCTCTCCGCATATTTCGCACAACCGAATCTTTGAAGCATCATCCAAATAGGCATTCTCAAAGATCACCTTGATCTTGGCTTCTCTTGCATGAATGCATTCGGTCAGCTGCTCGAGCTCGTCGCATATATATTGCCAATCCCCGCTCCGGGCCTTGCTGATGTTGATAACTACGTCCAATTCCTGCCCGCCGTCGTCCAGCGCTTGGCGCGCCTCGGCAAGCTTGATGGTGGTTGTATGTCCGCCATGCGGAAAACCAATGGTGGTGCTGGCATTTACAGTGGTTCGCGCGAGCAACTCAACGCAACGGGCAAGATAGTAGGGCAGGATGCAAACGCTTGCAACGTCATAACGAACCGCTAGCGCACAACCTTCCTCAAGTTCCCGCGTGGTCAGAGATGGGTTGAGCAAAGAGTGATCGATCATTTTGGCAATTGCCTTGTAATCAAAAGAATCATTCATCTTTCATCTCCTGGCTCAGACTAGAGCAATTTAGGTCTTCAGGCTGAATCGCTGCAAAGTGAAGCCTGCGCAACAATCTGGTGACTCAAGTTCACTTGTCGGTCACCATTTCAATTGCATCAATCGCGCTCCCGGCCACCAGCAGCAATTGCCGGTTCTCCGGTTTCAAAAATCCCGCAGCGACTGTGGAATCGAGAAACGCCAACAGTCCATTCCAATAGCCCGCTGTGTTGATCAGAATGCAGGGCTTGGTGTGCATCCCCAACTGCGCCCACGTAACTGCCTCCATCAACTCATCCAGAGTGCCGTAGCCACCCGGCAGCACCAGAAATGCATCGGCCAGCACGGCCATACGGGCCTTGCGCTCATGCATGGTGGGAACCATTTCAAGCGCGGTCAGCCCTGTGTGAGCAATTTCTTTGCCGGCCAGCACCTCGGGCAAGACGCCCGTCACTTCGGCACCGCTGGCCAGAGCCGCATCGGCCACTGCGCCCATCAGCCCGATGTTGGCTCCCCCATACACGAGCCCTAGTCCAGCCGCAGCTATCGCCTTGCCGAGCGCCGTAGCCTCGGCTCGAAACGCAGAGTTGGTTCCGTCGGCCGATCCGCAGTAGACGGCCACGCGTCTGCGGGGTTGATTCGCAGTTGTCATTATGTCTTTAGAATAACGCGGCGCCGCTTGGCCGAATCGAGCCGCGAAATGCGCATCGTCTGACGGATTTCCCAACATGACCAAGGCACCGGCACATCCACAGTCCCGGACGGTACACTGGATAAAGGACGCTTCCCGCCTGGACCTTCGCCTTGCAGCCGCTAGTCTCCAACCTGAATCCCGAACAGCGCGCCGCCGTCGAGGCTACCGAGGGCCCCCTGCTTATTCTTGCCGGTGCGGGCTCCGGCAAAACTCGCGTGATTACAAGCCGTATCGCGTGGCTGATCCAGGAAAAAGGCGTGGCACCCGACTCGATCCTGGCCGTTACCTTTACCAACAAGGCCGCCAGCGAGATGGGCGAACGCGTTGACAAACTGCTGGGCCACGCAACGCTGGCCAAACCGCTAATCGCCACCTTTCACTCGCTCTGCGTGCGCCTGCTGCGGCGCGACATCGAGGCTCTCAAGGTCGGGAACGAGGGGCTTACTCGCTCCTTTTCCATTTACGACGAGAACGACCAGCAAGGCATCGTCAAGCAGATCATGCGCCGCATGGGGCTCGACACCAAGCAGCTCACCCCGCGCACTGTTCTTGGCCGCATCTCCTGGGCCAAGAACCACATGGTCGATCCGCAGGAGTACTATCTGGCGTCAAAGGATCCGAACAGCGAGCGGATCGCCCAAATCTTCAAGGGCTACCAGGCCGAGCTGCGCAAGAATAACGCTCTCGATTTTGACGATCTGCTGCTGGAAGCAGTGCGGCTGCTGAAAGTTTCAAGCGAAGCCCGGTTGCGGTATCAGCGTCGCTATCGTTACCTGCTGGTCGACGAGTATCAGGACACCAATCTCCCACAGTACGAGTTGATGAAGCTGCTGGCAGGGGAGCAAAAGAACGTCTGCGCCGTGGGCGACGAGGACCAGAGCATCTATTCATGGCGCGGCGCCGACATCCGCAACATTCTGGAGTTTGAAAAGGATTTTCCTAACGCCCACATTGTCAGGCTGGAGCAGAACTACCGATCGACGCAGGTGATTCTGGAAGCCGCGGGCGCGGTAGTGGCTAACAACATTCGCCGCAAGGGCAAGAAGCTCTGGACCGATCGCCAGGGCGGCTCCCTCATCGGTTTCTACGAAGCCCCCGACGGCGAAAACGAGGCACTTTTCATTGCTGACCGCATTCAGACCTTCCTGCGCCAGGCAAACTCGTCCGAATCGCCAAATCCTGAAGCGGCGCACTGTGCAGTGCTCTACAGGACCAACTCGCAGTCGCGCCTCGTGGAAGAAGCGCTGAGGCGCTACAACATCAGCTACACCATGGTGGGCGGATTCAGCTTTTACGAGCGTGCCGAAATCAAGGATTTGCTCGGCTACCTGCGCCTGGTGCGGAATCCGCACGACTCGATGGCGCTGCAGCGCGTCATCAATACTCCGACGCGCGGCATCGGCAAGACAACGC
>JADGNO010000174.1 GCA_017883405.1 Occallatibacter sp.
CCGGCGTCAGCCATTTTGGCGTAGCCAACACTCTCATGCAGCAGAAAAAGTTCGATGCCGCATTTGAGGAATGCAAGCTGGCCACCCAGCTTAACCCGAAGCTAATTTACCCGCATGAGATTCTGTCATCGCTCTACGCGCAGCGAAAGCAGCTCAACGATGCAATAAGAGAGTACCAGGCGGCCATGCACATCTATCAGACAGTCCACCCTGACTACCAAGCGTACAGTGATCCACCTGTCAATCCGCTCGGCAACCACTAATTCAAGTTGCTGAATGTTTTGCAAGCAAGAAGGCGCGCCTCGTGCGCGCCCTTTTGTTGTGGCGGCTGCCCGCTTCAATCTTGACGCTGGATTATTTTTCGCCGAGCCATGCGGCCACAACTGGATGCCCCACCGTGTAGGCCGCATCCAGCGCGGGCAAGTAAGCGGTATAACTACCGTGGCGCTCACTTTCAAGATTCTCGGCCGCCGATGTTCCTGCGGGCGGCATGTCGAAGTTGCTCGCGGTCCTAAGCAGCAGCACTCGATTCCAGTCGGCCTTTCCCTGCAACGTGAGCGCATGCAGCGCAAGCAGAGTGCCAGTGTCGTTCATTGCTGTCGTGCCAAGGTGCGCCACGCCGTCCGTTTCAAACTGCACCCAACGATGCGCCCATGCATCCATGAGCTTGCCGTGCCAAAAGATCTCGGTTGCGAGATTAGCTCCCTTCAGCACGGTTGGACCTTTGGATGTTCCTGTATACCCCGGATAGCGCAGGCGCAACTTTCGCATCTCCGCATCTTCGGGCAACGGTATGTTGCCGGTCATGTGAAAGGCCCAGTCCTGCAGCGATAAGTTAAGCCGAATGACATTTCCGCGACGATTGGCGTGTGCGTCTGTTCCGCTCCAGGTGCGCACGTCATCTTCCCAACTGGAGCTCTTCGGATCGGTCTGCGAATCACCATCGAGTGATAGAAAGCCATCCGGCCACGACGCGGGCTTTTCGCGCGGATCGATTTCTTTTGCGAGGTCGCCGTTTATAACGAAGTCGGTCCAAACTGCCGAACCAATTGTGCCGTCTGCTGGTGAAATGCCGGCGATGCCATTGATAAGCCAATGGCTGTTGCGCAAATCGAAACGCGGATCACCGCCAAGCGCCATCAGATTGACCGCGGGATTGATATTGCCGGGACCGATCGCCATCGCGATCTCAGACCCGTCGTCATTGGCGCGAACTGCGCGCGACATTCCAGGAACGGCGATCGTGCGATTGAGATGGTCGCGCTCAACCCAATACTGCAGTTCGCCGGGATGATCGCCAGTGTCCGCACCAATTTCAAAGTAAGCGACAATGACAACTTTGGGTCGAAGCGGAGCCGATTGCGCCGCAGACTTGGCTGGCGCAGCCATGTAGTTCAGACCTGAGATAGCCAATGCAAACAGGAGGGTCAGACGAGTCGGCATGATCAGACTATAGCGTAACCTGACATTGCGGCTATTCAAGCAGGCTGGCGCAATCTCAGGTCCCTCGCAGCATAAGAAAATTGGTTGCTATCAGGAATCCGTTGCCATTTTCACTCTCAGTGCGGTGAAGCACTATGGCAACAACACCGCGCGATCGATCCACAAGACGTTATCCCAGCTAAGTACTTTGACCGGGCCTCCGAACAGGTTGGAGTAAGTTCCTCCAGATGCTTTGAATGAGAACTTCTTTACGCGATCCGGCGGATTGGTCGTAGCGTTTCGCAAAATATCCAAGACTTGTTGCTGCTGCGAAATCTGGTAACGAGTTGGATCTTTCGCGGAGTAGAACTTGGTTTGCGCCATCTTGCCACGGTTCCCAACTCCTCTTGCAAATTGAACGTGCATCTCAAGATGTTCTCCGCTTGGCGCAGAGAAAACCCAATCCTGCGAATCTACAGTTGAACCGGACTCCGTGGAACTGGAGCGCTTCATTTTATGTGTTGTGGCCAGCAGATAATTTCCAAACGGTCCGGGCGCATCTGCGGAGTCATCGATAAGACCTCCAATGACAAGCTGGACGTTGGCGCCGCTGGGATCTTTTACCGGAGCGGCCAGATAGACATAGCGGTTTGAGCCGCTGCCAACAGGTTTGCCATCTGGACCATTGATCGCCACGCTATCGACAAAGATCGCTCGCAGGTTGCAGTCCTTCGCCGGCCCCTGAGCAGCCACGCTCGATGTCCAGCCGGCTGGAAGATAGCTCTTGAGCGCCTCGTCTGACACGTGAAGATCCAGTTGAAATCGGATCTCAGTACTGTCTTCCTGAAGTGTCTGCGCATGTGAGCAGGGAGCCAACAAAACCAAAACCCATGCCCCGACCACACCCATCAAACTCTGCCAGCGAATCATTCCCGTCATTACCCCTCCGTCCTAGATCGCAATCATATCGGAGACGCCGCAATTTTCGCTGCGAATCTTACAAGCAGCGCGAAGCCGACTGATTGGCCTATTCAAACGAAGCCCGCTATTTTGCTTCGATCGCGAATTCGTCCCGCACCTGCCAGGACGGGGCGTTCGCAGTAGCGTCGGCAAGCCTGATCATCTTTCCCCGCAGAGTGTTCCCATCGAGAACAAATTTGACGTAATGATAATTTGGAAAATCATCGCTCCGATAGAGGTCCTCAGGTGTTCGCTCTACGCGAACCGGTGAAGCGCCGCCGCCGCCGGAAACAAGATAGGTCACGCCTCCTCGCACCGTACGCTCATAGTTATGAATGTGTCCCGCGCTCACAACAATCCTCGCCTGCAAATGCGGAGCAATCTGTTCGAGATAATCTCGCAGCGCAATCTCGTTCGGGCGCGGGTTGTGACTTACTTCAATCCTCGTTTGGAAGTCTGCTACTGGCGGATGATGCAGGCTGATGATCACGAATTTAAAGTTCCTGGACAATCCATTCAACTGCGCAACTAGCCAATTGGCCTGATCGCTCCCGGGCAATAGAGATGTATCGCTATCCAGCGAGATCGTGTAGATCGCTTTGCCAACTTCCACCGAGTACCAGCGCCGGTTTTTCAATTCAGGAAAGGCCGCCCACCAATGATCGAGGTCCTGCTGCGGGTCGCCATGAAACTCATGATTACCCAATGCCGGATAAACATTGAGGTATTCGTTCCTCCAGGGCTGGGTTTCTGCGTGAAAGACCTGGTAGTCATTCTCCACGTCTCCACTGTAGGGAACGTCGCCGTTCATCAGTACAGCGTCCGGCGCCTCCTGCGCGATCTTCTCAACAAGCCAATGACGCACTCTAGGATTGGTCACCGTTGTGTTCGCAGGATCTGTGAATCTCTGATCGCCGTAGGCAATGATGGTTGTCGCTTTCTTTACATGCCCTGCGACAAAGCTCGATCCTGGAACGCTGATGAGATTGGCCGTCGGAAGATCCTCGGGACTCATTCTCTTTCTTGGTGCAGAGCTGTCCTGGGAGGCTGCCACGGTTAGAAATCCGAACAGCATCAATCCGTATAGAAGTGACTTCTTCAACATATTGATCAATTCCGCCTCTGCGGTAAGATTTGCCAGTCATTCGCTTGAACTAAAGCAGCACTACAGCAAGTTCAACACAAGAATCTCCCCTGGCGCCAATCCCTGCCCCGACAGTGCTTGAACTCGAAGTACGAGCAAGTGCGTCTTGCGGCCGCCAGGACCTGCCGACACCCAGGCACGCGCTCGATGCGGTATCGTTTCGGTCTCTGATGGGAATGGAAGGGAATTGCAAGGCAAAATCGGAACATCGAGCATACGGTTTTAGGAATGGACGCGGAGATGAGCCGGAACCCGAGGTGAATTACCCAGAATCAATCACAATTGCGCAGGATTCTGATGTGGAGTACCCACAAAATTCCCCATAATCGGTAAATTCTGAGGGTCATCGAGGAACGGTGCGGATTCGTAAATCTAAGAAAATAATTGGCTCCTCAGGTAGGACTCGAACCTACAACCCTTCGGTTAACAGCCGAATGCTCTGCCATTGAGCTACTGAGGAGTGTTTGGCTTTAATTTGTCCTTTATCAAGGTATCAAACTGGAGTTGACTCGTCAAAGCTCTGAACCCGTTTCCCTTCCGGCATTTCGGCCGTACCCCACTCATTCCCACTCTCCTTCTGCGCAACGCAGTCAGGCCCCCCCTTAAATCCAGAACACCGCTCCAATTTGCGAACCAGCCCCTGCCCTGCCGGCTCTCCAAACCGATGCGATACGCTAAAGAGGTCGCGGGTTTCCAGCGTCATCTGCACTAAGGAGGGGACCCAATGTCCCGGATTTCCCGGCTCGATCGCAGCGAAGTAACCGCAGAAATGGCCGCACTCTACGAAAAGGCTTTTGCCCTTCGCGGCAACGTGCCCAACATGTTCCGTGTTATGGCCCATCGGCCTGAAATCTTCGCCACCATGCAGGCGCATTTTGGCGCGGTGCTGAACACCGGCACGGTCTCCACCAAGCTCAAGGAGTTGATCATTGTCCGCACCAGCCAGGTAAACGTTACGCCCTATTGCCTGGCCAGCCACACCATCCTGGCCCGCAATCTTGGTTGGACTGACGAACAGCTTTCGCACCTTGCTGACTGGCCCGCGCGCGCTGACTTTACGCCCGCTGAAAAAGCTGCCCTTCGCTTGGCCGAAACCGTTACTCGCGACGCCCACGCCGTCAGCGACGAGCAGTTCGCCGAGTTGCGCAGATTTTACAACGAAGGCGAAATCGTCGAACTGCTCTGCGCCATCGGACTGTTCAACTACTTCAACCGCTTTAACAACGCGCTCAACATGGAGCCGACCAAGCCCGGCGAAGGTGGCTGCGCTCCCGCTGTTGAGACTTCAACGGTGAACTGATCGAGCTACAGAATACGCGGCACCGAAAATCAACATCATTTTCTTTTTTCCTATCAAAAGGAGTTCCCTGTTCGAATGAATCTCACCCTGCCCCCTGGCAATTTCAAAGCCTATCTCTTCGACTGCGACGGCACGGTTGCCGACTCAATGCCTCTCCACTACATCGCCTGGAAGAAAGCGCTCGGCGAGTGCAACTGCCCATTTGACGAAGAGCTGTTCTATTCATGGGGCGGTGTGCCGCCGGTCGAAATCGTGGCTTCGCTGAACAGGATTCACGGCCTCAACATGCCGGTGGTTGAAGTTGCCGATCGCAAGGAGAACTACTACTTCGATCAACTGCCGCAGCTGAAGCCGGTGCGTGAAGTGATCGAGCACCTTGAAGCGCAGCATGGCAAAATCCCCTTCGGCATCGTCTCCGGCAGCACCCGCGAGTCGGTCGTTAACTCGCTCAACACCCTCGGCCTGCTCGACCGGTTTGACACCATCGTTGCCTCAGAGGACTACCAGCGCAGCAAGCCCGCACCCGACGCGTTCCTGCTCGCAGCCGAACGCCTGGGCGTAGCGCCGGAATTTTGCCTCGTCTTTGAGGACGCCGACATTGGCATCCAGGCCGCTACAGCAGCCGGCATGGCCTCCATCCGCGTGCCAAATCCGCTGGAACGGCGGGCCGCGGGAACTATAGCATGATTCATTCCGTATAGGGATTTCAGTGGAGTCCGGAATGCAAACGCGGCGGCCGTCGACGGGCACAGAGGTAACTCTGCCCCGCCCCGATCGCTGCGCTTCGGACTCCCTCTTCATCTTCGCTATCGCCGCAGCTATGGCAATTCTTCATTTGCTCACCAACAATCGCTACGGCTTTCATCGCGACGAGCTTCAGTTCCTGAGCGATGCCGTACACCTTGATTGGGGCTACGTTTCCTATCCGCCGCTCACGCCATTCCTCGAACACATTCTGCTTTCCGTCTTCGGCTTGTCGATGGTGGGCCTTCGCCTTTTCTCAGTAATCGCTCAAGCAACGGCGATCGTTGTTGGCGGTCTGATGGCTCGCGATCTAGGCGGCGGCAGGCTTGCGCAAATCACCGCTGCACTCGCCGTCGCCTTCATGCCAATAGCAGTGTTTGGAGGCACCGAGTTTCAGTACACTTCTTTCGACAATCTATGGTGGATTCTGATCGCGTGGTTCACTATTCGCTTGCTCAAGACAGAGAATCCGCGCTGGTGGCTTATCATTGGCGCAGCCGTGGGTTTGGGCCTCGAAACTAAATATGCAATCGCATTCCTGATCGCCGGAATTCTCATCGGCGTTGTGTTTTCGCAGGCCCGCCGTTATCTTCGCAGTCCATGGTTCTGGGCGGGCATCGGCGTTGCGCTACTCATCTTTCTTCCGAATTTCATCTGGCTCGTCCGGCACGACTTCATCTCGTACCACTTCCTGCAGCGCATTCACATACGTGACGTGGGCGAAGGCCGCGCTGAAGGCTTTTGGCGCGATCAGGCAATGATCTGCATCAATCTCGCCGCCGTACCGCTGTGTATTGCCGGCCTCATCTGCTTCCTGCGGGATAAGCGTTACCGCATGTTGGCCTGGATGTCTCTCGTTCCCATTGCGCTGTTCTGCATCGCCAAGGGCCGCGGCTACTACACTGCGGGCGCGTATCCCGCGCTCATGGCCATGGGCGCCGTCGCAGCAGAACGCTGGACCGCGAAACTGCCCAAGTTCGGCAAGTTGTCCATCCGGGCCGCCTATTTTGCGGCCTTCGCACTTATCGCGGTTTACATCAGCGCAGTCGTAATTCCCTTTGCGCAGAGCGGCCCGCTAAAGGATTTCGCACTCAAGAGAAACGGCGACCTGCGAGAAGAGTTCGGCTGGACTGAGCTTGTTCGCACCGTCGCATCAATTCGCGACTCACTGCCACCGGAAGAGCAGGCTCATCTCGGCATTACGACGGGGAACTACGGCGAGTATGGTGCGATTGAATTGTATGGGCCTGCATACCACTTGCCGTCGCCCATTGGCACAACCAACTCGGAGTGGTATCGCGGATATCCGACTCCGCAGCCTACCACCATCATCGCCCTCGGAATCACGGAAGCACAGGCCAACAAAATCTTCACTAATTGCTGGCTCGCGGGACACAACAACTCGCTCGGCATTCGAAACGAAGAGAGCATGTATCATCCCGACATCTTCGTCTGCGGACCGCCGCGCAAGCCATGGTCCGTTCTCTTTCAAGAGCATCGCGACTTCGGTTGAGTTCGCTTTAATTTAATAAAGCATTACAGCCAGCCGATAAGCCGTAAAGGTTCCCTGCACGCCCTGTGCAGGACAACTGCCCACCGCCGCTCGATGATATTGACCTGAAGTCAAGCGACCGGCAAGCGCAGCCGGCAGATGATCGAGCTGCGAATCCTGCCAGCGCATAATGAAGCCCGGAAGCGGCGTCGCCGATCGCGGCATCCCCGAGTCCATTGCGCAAGCTGCCCGCGCCACTGAAGCATCGTTCACAATCGTCAATCCACTCTGCCGGATCAGCGCAGCCACGCGCGACTCAGCCTCATGCGCACCCACTGCCTCTACGCCATGCGAGTAGTCGGCCACCGCATACAGCACGCCACGGCTTGCCACCACGGCAATCCCCACGCGGTCAACATCCGTACTCAGCAGATTGCTGCGATGCCCCGGTGAGCGCATCCACCCGTCGTGAATGGCTGCGGCCGTCTGAGCAACCGCAACGTTTTCCTCAATCACGCTGAAGTGTGCTCCAGCCTGCCCCGCGCGCGAGGCCACATCAGGCTCGCCTGTATATCGATGCGATATCGGTCCTTCAGCCGCCATCCGTCGGCAATGCTTTAATGCAGCGGCCGTCAGCGCCGGATCCCAGCGCAGCCTGTCTGCCCCATTCTCAGCGCGGGACTGGTTAGCGAGCGCCAGCAACTGCTCGGCTGCGGTCTGTACCACAGTCCCATCTGCGTCCTGGCCCATCGCCCGCGGCTGAGCGGAAAACAACAGCGACAGCGCAAATAAAAAGAAAAAAGTCTTCTGCATTGACCCCATACTTCATTAGACCCAAAAACTCTCTGGCAGTCGCGGTATTCTTTCATTGCCAATGTTTGTTCTCTCAGCTTCGAGTATGCAGGCCGTTCGCCGTCGCGTCCGCAGCCAGCCTCTCGCCGTCATCGGCGTTGTTTTACTGGCCGCGTTTGTTGTCTGCGGACTGACCGCGCCGCTCATCGCGCCCTATAATCCATCGGCAATTGACCTTGTCCACCGGCTTCAGGGCCCCACTACCGCCCACCTTGCAGGAACCGACGAGCTTGGCCGCGACACGCTTTCACGTCTCATGTGGGGGGCGCGCCTCTCGCTCACCATTTCGGTTAGTGTGGTGAGCGTATCTCTCACGCTCGGCCTCGCCATCGGCGGACTAGCCGGCTATCTCGGCGGCTGGATTGACACTGCACTTACCACCTTCGCCATGAATACTTTTCTGGCGCTCCCCGGAATTCTGCTGGCCATCGCGTTCGCCGCCTTCCTCGGTCCCGGATTCCTCAATCTCGTTCTCGCTCTCGCCATCGGAGGCTGGGCCGGCTACGCGCGCCTTGTCCGCGCCCAGGTTATGTCCGTGCGCGATCGCGAATATGTCGATGCAGCCCGCGCACTGGGCGCCGGCGGTATGCGCATCTTCTTCCGCCATATTCTGCCCAACATCGTGCAGCCCATCCTGGTGCAGGCCGCCATCGGCATGGCTGGAGTCATCCTTGCCGAGGCCACGCTGTCGTTTCTCGGCCTTGGCATTCCAGCGCCCGCGCCAAGCTGGGGATCGATGCTGAACGACGCCCGCTCGCACCTGTTCGACTCACCGCACCTCGTGCTCTTCCCTGCCATCGCAGTCGCGGGCGCGGTTCTCGGTTTCAACTTCCTCGGCGACGCGCTGCGCGATCAGCTCGATCCGCGCACGCGCCTCGAACTCGGCCTCTGAGATGAAAATCGGCGTCATCAGCGACACACACGGCTTGCTCCGCCCTGAAGTAGCCCCAGCGCTCAAAGGTGTCGATCAGATTCTGCACCTCGGCGACGTGGGCAAAATCTCCATTCTCGAAGACCTGCGCAACATCGCACCGGTCACCGCCATACGTGGCAACGTAGACCGCGAGGGCCTCTGCGCTCAACTGCCGGAGACGGATGTCGTCCTTATCGAAAATCCGTCCGGCATGAGCCACTACATCTACATGCTTCACGATTTGAAGTCGCTGCACCTCGACCCCGCTGCAGCAAAGTTCGCAGCCGTGCTCTCCGGCCACACGCACGTGCCCAACTACATTACGAAAAAAGGCGTGCTCTATTTCAATCCCGGCAGTTGCGGCCCGCGTCGCTTCGATCTGCCCATCACCGTAGGATTGTTGACGATCAGGAACAACGAGCTAAAACCGGAGATCGTGTACTTGAATCCATCGTGACGAGTTTACAAGACGCTTTGACGGTGTCGACTCGTCAACTTGAAAACTCGTCAACTTGAAAACTGTCTCACCGCATTCTCGGATTCACCCACCGGTAGACAACATCCGTCAGCAGGTTCACCAGCACATACGTCAGGCCAATCGAGAGCAGGCACCCCTGCACCAGCGCATAATCGCGGTTCGATATTGCATTCACGGTCAGCCGACCGAGGCCCGGCCAACTGAAGATCATCTCCGTCACAATGGCTCCGGCCAGCAGCGCGCCAAACTGTAAGCCCACCACCGTCACAATCGGAACCATCGCGTTAGGCAGCGCATGGCGGCACACAACCGCAGTCTCGCTCAACCCCTTGGCGCGCGCGGTGCGAATGTAATCCTGCCCCAACTCTTCCAGCATCGCCGTCCGCACCATGCGCGTAAGAATCGCCGCCAGCGACGCGCCCATCGCCACCGAGGGCAGCACCAGGTAGCGCCAGTCAATCGTGTTAGTGCCGCCCGGGTTCGCGCCCGACACCGGCAGCCACCCCAGCGCAATGGAGAACACCAGGATCAGCACCGGACCCAGAGCAATGGGAGGAACCGACAGCCCGAACAGCGACACGACTGACAGCACCTGATCAACCCACCGTCCGCGGCGCACAGCCGCAAGAATGCCCGCCGGCAGCGCCAGCACCAGCCCGAACGCAAGCGAGGCAAGCGTGAGCGTAATGGTGTATGGATAGCGCTGCGCGATCAGATGCTCAACCCCATCGTGCATGCGAATGGACTGGCCAAGATCGCCCCGTACAACCCCAGCCCAGTAGCGCAAATACTGCGTTCCCAGCGGCTGATCGAATCCGTATTGATGACGCAGCGCGCTGACATCCGCAGGAGTAGCGCCCTCGCCCAGCATCATCTGTATCGGATCGCCAGGCACAAGATGAATCAGCAGGAAGACAAGCGAAACCACCAGCCAAACCACGGGGAGCGTTAATGCAAGGCGGGTAAGAATCTGTCTCATGGCTCGCTTTCAACCATAAATCAGCCGCCCGCGAATCCATTGTTCCAGTTCCGGCGAAATTTGCTCCAGCCGCGCCATTTCAAACTCAGGCCGCAGCCCATCCCGCAACGCATCCGCCGACCCGCTCACAATTACCGCATCAGCCCTGCTAACCGCAGCTTCAAACGAAGACTTCTCTCCTGCGCCACTCGCATTCGCCCGCACCATCAGGCACAAATCAGGCTTAAGGAAATTCAACACTCGGTTCGATTCGAAAATAAAATTCTCGCTCCGCTCAATTCGCCGCCACAACTCATCAAGGGCGGCATGCATAGCGGCCTCGTCAACCGCCGTCAGCAGAAACGCGCGTCGTGCGCCCGCCGCAAGATAGCGAGCCGTATCGGATCGATCGCCAGCTTCTGTGTCTTCCCAAACCGGCTGTTCCGGCCCATGCGCGTGGCTGGCAATCTTCACCGCAACCCAGCCGCGTTCGGGCAGCGCAGCAATTACGCCGCACACCAGCGAGGTCTTACCCGCACCGCGGCCGCCGCCACCTACAACAACAACCGCCATCGCAGCGACCCTTTCAGCAGCAGATCACTTATCCCTGTTCCCTGTTCCCTGATCCCTATTCCTCTTCGCCAACCGCGCCAGCGTAGCCTGCTCACGCAGCACCTGCCGCAGTGGCCGCGCCGGCGTTCCATACAGCACCGTTCCCGGCTTCAGGCCTTCGTTGGTCACCTTCGATCCACTGAAAACGCCTGCCTGCCCGCCAAGAATCACGCCCGGCCCAATCTGCACGTGATCGCCAATGCCTACCTGCCCCGCAATTACTGCGCCATCGCCTACGCTCGACGATCCTGAAATTCCCGTCAGCGCCACCAGGATCACGTTCTCGCCAAGGTTGCAGTTGTGCCCCACGTGCACCAGGTTGTCGATCTTCGTTCCCCGGCCAATGCGCGTTTCCTTCAGCGCCCCGCGGTCCACAGTCGAGTTGGCGCCAATCTCCACATCGTCTTCAATTAGCAGCGTGCCCTGCTGCGGAAACTGCGTGTACGCGCCCGTCTTCGCATCGCGCACATAGCCAAATCCGTCGGCTCCCAGCACCGCTCCGCTATGTACCATCACGCGATTGCCAAGCGTCGTCCCCGGATACAGCACGGCCCGCGGATAAATCCGGCAATGCTCGCCAATCCTCACGCCCGCGCCAATCGAGGCACCCGCTTCAATGCGCGTTCCCGCACCAATGTGCGCGCCATCGCCAACCACCGCACACGGTCCGATCGTCACGCCCTCACCAAGCTCAACATCAGCGCCAATCACTGCCGAAGGATGAACTCCGCTCACAGGCGGCGCAGCCTTTAGCAATTTAGCCGCGCGCGCAAACCACAGCCGCGGCTGCTCCGCTTCAATCACGGCAACACTGGCAACGCTGGAGTAATCACTGAGGCAGCCGGGCTTCACCACCACGCCCGCAGCACCGCTTGCAAGCGCCTGCTTCGCGGCCGCAGCGTCTTCAGCAAACAGTAACTCTGCAGCAGTAGCGCGTTCGCGCCCATTCACACCGGTCAAAACTTTGTCCGGCGCACCGTACGCAAGAGTGCCGCCCAGTTGTGCAATCAATTCGCCAAGCGTCATGCGTCTCTCCTTAGTACAAGGGCGGCTCGCCCGCCGGCCGCGTTTTCCAGCGCCGATGTATCCACAACCACTGGTCAGGATAGAGTCTGATCCACGACTCAATCGCCGAAGTGCACAACTGCGTCCCGGCCAGAATGTCGGAAGCAACATCGTCCGTGTGCGGAATCGCCACCTCCGGTCCGAAGTGCAGAACGTACCGCTTCTTCACCGGCTCCCACAGCATGAAGCCAGGCAGCACCGCCGCACCCGTCTTGCGCGCCACGTGGGCCAATCCTGTTGCCGTGCACGCTGGGATTCCGAAGAACTTCACAAATTCTCCCTGCGGCGGAGTCATGTTCGTGTCCATCAGGATGCCCACCGTACCACCGGAGCGCATCGCCGTCAGCAAGCCGCGGCCAAAGTCGTCTTTGTGCAAAACATAATTGCCATGTAGACAGCGAATGCCGTTCACGAACGCATCCAGACGGCGATTATCCAGCCGCCGGATCACCATGCCCATCGGATAGCCCATCATGGAGTGGTAGAAACTCGACAGTTCCCACGCACCCAGGTGGCCCGTAATCACCAGTACGCCCTTGCCCCTGGCCTGCGCTGCAACATAGTGCTCAAGCCCCTCAGTACGCATCCAGTTTTGGCTGTTTTCGGGCGTGTAACGCGTCATGCGGCAAAACTCGACAAGCTGCCAACCCAGATGGGTATAAACGCCGCGCAAAATTCTGTTGCGTTCCGGGGCCGCCACATGCGGCAACGCCATTTCAAGATTGCGCTCGCCGACTCGACGCAAGCGTCCGAACACCCAATACACCGTAAAGGCGAGAAGGCCGGCCCACAAGCGCGCAACTCCCCTGGGCATCCATCCCAGGACACGCGCCACACTTACCACCAGCCAGTATTCAAGTCGTTCCCGCATCGATTTGGGCAAACACCAGTTTAGTCGCACCCACGCCCGCACGCGCAGCACGCAAACAAAAAGGGCGGCCTCATCTTTGAGACCGCCCCGTCCTGCTTGAATCCGTCCTGCCGGCTCAGTGCTGCTTTGCCTGAATAAAATAATGCGCCACAGCGCGTACAAACTCCACCGATCCCTGCGGCACCGCCACATCGCCCCTCAAGACCGCCTCAAATGTATGCGGCTTGCCAAAATAGACGTTTGTGTCTTCCTGGTTCTGGCTCACGCTCGTTCCGTCCAGGTCAATGCCCGCGAAGAGCCCCTTGTTCCGCGAGTAGCTCAACAGTTCAGCATTCATCTTCCAATCCGTGGCTGCCTGAGAGCTGCGTCCCACCGGGCCGGCGGCTGCGGAGGCATCGCCGCCAATCTTGAATTTGTTCTTCAGCAGATCTTGAAAGCCGCGATCATTGACCGCCACCAGCACCAAGTCAGTCGATTGGCCGCCGATCTGAAATCCGAACGAGCCACCCGCCATACGAATAAAAACTGGCGCGCTCCAGCCTTTCCCGGTGCGGCATGTCACCACGCCCTGGCCATACTGTCCGCCAAACACAAATGCGCCCTTCAGCAGCCCTGGCACAACACCAACGCAAGTGGCCTGCTGCAGAATGTTCATCGGAATGCTGCGGTCCTGCGCACCCATAATCTGGTCCAGAACCACCTTGGCCGCATCAACGCGCGCCTGCAGATCTTCGCGGGACGAAGCCGCGGATGCAGCCGGAATAATTCCTAAACAAAGGCAGATCGAAGCGATTAATTTCTTCATTGCTCCCTTTCCATTTTTTCGCTTCGCTATCGGACATCCGGGGGAAAGCGAAGCTTGGGGTTTTTGAAATCGTACACGCCGCATCAGGAATCTAAAGGCGGCAAACCTGTCTGTCAGGCTCGGCGCTCCCGCACCTTCCAGAACGTCCTGAAAAACAGGCTACAGCATTCGACTCAACGCCACGCCAATAGGTGCTCCGGTGGTATTCAGTTGTGAAACGTTGAAGGTCGCCCTCGGTTGCCGAACGCACGGCATTCGAGTTCCACAAACCCTGCGGATGAAAAATTATTGCCAATTTGCTTAGATGCAGGGTAGGCACAGAGGGATGGTGTTGAGTTCAAGGGAAAACGGGGGAGGTGTGGGGGAGGGACCCGAAACAGAGCAAAATCGAGAGCTGACTGCAATTCAGAAAAAGGAGGAGTTCCCAGGCTTCATGGAAACATGACGCCTGGGAACTCCTTTCCCCAGATCTGCGTTGTTTCTGTACATAAGATTGCGGTTAGCGGCTGGATCACACAAGAGTACTTAAGGGTTGTGGCCATTAGTAACCATAAATATTTACTACTTTGCTAATAGGCCGAGGCCCGCGCTGAACGGCTGCCATGTTCCTTCCCAGCCACCGCGCGGCCCAGAGCAGACATCGACAATTTGATCCGATTGTCCACTCCCGCCTTGCGCATGAGCCGCGCCAGATGTGCCCGCACAGTGCGTTCTTCAATCCCCAGCTGGAGCGCAATCTCACGGTTCGATTTCGCCTTCAGGATTAGTTCCATCACCTGGCGTTCCCGCGAAGTCAGCTCAACACTGGGCGTCGCCACTGCGCCCGGGTCAGGATGGTCGAGCAACCGGTCGATCAGCCTTGAGAGCAGTTTGCGCGGAGCCCAGATTGATCCCTGCGTCACAATCTTGACAGCCTCATAGACGGTCTCCGGACTGGCACTCAGGTCAAGGTATGCTCGCGCACCTGCGGTGATTGTTTTCATCACCAGTTCATCATTGCCTGCCGGGCCAATCACGATCATGCGCAAGTCCGGCCGCGCGCGGCGAATCGTCTCCAGCGCCTTCATGCCGCTGGACGACGACTGCATGTCAACCACAAGGTATTTCAGCGCCGGTTTCGCCAGCAACTCCCGCATGGTGCCGGGAACTGGCACAAGCTGCGCGCGACCTTCCTGCCCTGGCTGGTCGAAAATGCTCGAGAGCCCCGCCAGACGGATCGGTTCGTCCGCAACAACTCCAATTCGGATTGGTTCAGGTTTGCGATTCGAAGACATGAAGAAGTTCTCGCCAGTGGTCGAGACTCGTTAGTGCGTGGCAGTTGGACCCCGCTCCAGCTGCTACGCAATTTTGTTGCTGCTTGTTCAGCGTGGCTCGAGTGCAGCCAGCCCCTTATAGTTTGGGAAGAACAATCCCCTGTTGCTTCTGATATTTTCCCTTGCGATCAGCGTAGCTTGTTTCGCAGGGCTCGTCCGAGCGGAAAAAAAGAATCTGGCACAGTCCCTCATTTGCGTAAATCTTGGCCGGCAGCGGAGTGGTGTTTGAGATTTCCAGTGTCACAAACCCTTCCCACTCCGGCTCAAATGGCGTCACATTCACAATAATCCCGCAGCGTGCATACGTCGACTTGCCCACACAAATGGTAAGTACATCGCGCGGAATCCGAAAATACTCAACCGATCGCGCCAAAGCAAAAGAGTTGGGCGGAATAATCACCGAATCGGCCTGCACCGATACAAACGACCGCTCGTCAAATGCCTTCGGATCGATGATCGCGCTGTTGACGTTGGTAAAAATCTTGAATTCGTCTGAAACCCGCAGATCGTATCCGTATGAGGACAGGCCGTAGGAAATAACGCCGGTGGCCACCTGTTTTTCGCTGAACGGTTCGATCATGCCGCTCTTCACAGCCTGCTCTCGTATCCAACGATCGCTCTGGATTGACATGCTTCTCCTGTCCGGGCGGGGTTTCGTTACCGGGAAAGACTGGGCGTGGCTTCGATCCGAGACCTCATCTTACGAAAGCACCGTGCAATTTGACAATCGGATATCGCCCTATCCGACAGCCCGGCTGAGGCAGCCCTCTGGCACATTTTGCCCATAAACCACTTTTCCTCAGCAGAAAAACACCCATAAAGCCATTCTGCTGTTTCATATTCGAGCCAAAATCTGTAGCATCTCCACTGTAAGGAGTAGTACAGTCAATATCAGTCGCGCCAGCGAGGTTACCCCATTGATTAAACAGGACATTGTCCATCACGTCATCGAGCGCACCGGTCTGCCGCGTACAAAGGCTGAAGCGGCCGTCGATACCGTCTTCGAAGGGCTGAAGCAGGCTTTGGCCTCAGGCGAGCGCATCGAACTGCGCGGATTTGGCGTATTCAGCGTACGCGCCCGCAAAACCGGAATCGGCCGCAATCCCCGCACCGGCACCGAAGTCAGCATCGCTCCTGGAAAAGCTGTTCGGTTCAAGCCCGGCAAGGAATTGCACGCCATCGAGCCCAGCGCCGAAGCAAAAGGCTGACATCGCGCCCGCGTTATCCCCGGCGCTGAACTCGGTTCCCGCCGTGCCGTCAGTCGATTCACGCCTAGTGTGATTGAGCGATTCCGTATAACGATACCCCGCGCCACACATCGCTATTCGCTTGAGCGAAGCGAATGATCCGCGGTTGCATTAATCACAGCAAGACAACCTCTTGAAAGATCAAAGGTGCCCCATTCATCGCAGTCTAATCGCGATAAGTGGGATACCAGAATCCCGACTTCTCTAAAAAGGCCTTGTCATCGCGGGCCGAGAAATTGCCGTGAGTTGATGGATCCGGCTCTCCAGTCGACGACCGAAACTCGGCTCCCATTTCAATGAGTCGTTTGGCGAAGTGGCAACACGTTCTTGAGCTGCGCAGCAAGAGTTTTCATTGCTGCGTTTTCGCGGCTGACTTCACCAGGCTCCCGATTGTGTAATGCAATCTCCGCGACGATTGAGCGGCCGAGAATTCGCTGATCAATATTGCCAAACTGTCCAGGGACAAGCCTTCCCAGCCACCGCATCCAGGCCGGGGTATGAGCGTTGCCCACAATAATGCCGGGGCGAAATATCGCCAGGCGCGTGAAGCCAACGCTGCGCACGGTGTCTTCCTTCATGCCCATCACTCGAACATAACGAAACCGGCTGCGAGCTGAGCTGCCTGCCGCGGAAAGCAGGCAGAACTGGGCGATTCCGCCATCATGGCAACCTCGCGCAAACGCTCCCACGACGCCCACCTCAAGTCGTTGCAATTCTTCTTCGCTCCAGCGCGCCGATCCAGAACCGACACCCACACAGCTAACGGCGCTGACCGGACCTTGGCTCAAGACTTCACGGGCAAGCGCAGCAGTGCGCTCGGCAAAGTCAGCGGCACCGGTATCAAGTACAACGTTGCGTACCCGCGAACGTGGCGCAACGGGCTTTCTGGTGATCATCACCACTTCCCGGCATTCTTGAGTTGCCAGCAGTTCCGCGACAGCTGCACCACCCACTTGTCCGGTGCCACCCAGAATAATCACGGCGAAATTCTGATTCACAAATAGGACCTCCGCTTACGTAAAGGGTGCGACAGCCCGTTTACCTTAAAAGGGAAGCATACTCGGTCCCGGTCCTGAATTCAGCCGGTGATTATGCCCGATGCAGGGCGGTATACTCGTCGCCTATGCAGCGAAGAGATTTTCTGAAGTCCGCCCCGCTCGCCGCACTCTTGCCGCAATTGCGCGCTGCGGTTCCGCTCAAAATCACCAACATTCGCATCGTGAACCTGAAGGTTATTCGCGAAACCGGCAAGATGGAAGCAGCGTGGAACCCAGGAACGGTAACCACGCAACGTATCGGCGGCGGCTCGGTCGTCGAGATTCAAACCGACCAGGGACTTTCAGGCATCGGACCGGGAATGGACCCCGCCTCGCTGGAGGCGGCTAAGTCCCAGCTCATCGGCAAAGACCCGTTCAATGTCGAGCAGTTGGCCGGTCCGCTGCGCTACTACGTTGGTGGAAGCCCGCGCACCATCTCGGCTCTTGAAATTGCGCTGTGGGATCTGATCGGCAAAGCCACCGGCCAGCCTCTCTACAAGATCTGGGGCGCAGCCAAAGATCGTGTACCGGCCTATGCCAGCATGATCCAGCTTTCCACTCCCGAGGAAAGAGCCCGCATGGCGGTCGAACTCAAGTCGCAAGGTTGGAAGGCGATCAAGCTGCGGGCGCACTACCCAACATTGAAGCAAGACGTGCAACTGGTCGAAGCAGTGCGCAAAGCGGTGGGCGACGACATGGAGATCATGGTGGACGCTAACCAGGCCCAGTCCTCCGGCACATGGCAGCCGGGAGTGATGTGGGATTTTCGCCGCGCGCTGGAGACTGCGCGGGAACTCGAGCGTTTGAACTGTACGTGGCTTGAAGAGCCGCGGCTGCGCTACTCATTCGATGAACTGGCCGAGTTGAGCCGTCTTGTCGGCATTCCCATCGCCGGCGGAGAGAACAACCGCGGCGTACATGAGTATCGGTGGATACTCGAACAGAATGTCTTCAGTATTGTGCAGCCCGACATTATGGTGGCTGACGGCGTCACCGGCTTTCGCGAGATCGCGGCCATGACGCAGGCACATCACAAGAGGTTGATTCCTCATCATGGCGGAGGCAATCTCGGCACCATCGCCCAGCTACACGCCATTGCCTCCTGGCCGCACGCGCCGTGGATTGAGATCCTCCACGACCCGCCCATCGCTGCTTACACCAACGGGTTCTCAATCATGCAGAATCCCCCGCTGGTCGACAAGGAAGGCTATCTCAACTTGCCGCAAGGTCCGGGCCTCGGCGTGGAAATTAACAAAGACCTGATCATCGCGTAGGCATTCATTCTTGCGGCATTGTCCAGGGAACAAACATGTGCCGGGTGCCCCATCCTTGAATCGCATTTGATTCAAGGGTGGGATACCACAAACCTCAACCCACCCAAACAGAGTTGCCATCCGGACCTCTGCGGCTCATTGAGAGCCGTGCTACCTCGCGTTTGGGTTGTATTTGATTTCTCCTGATTTCTGTTCACGAGAGAATTGCTTCAGGTAATTCCACGCGACAGTGGCGTATCCGGGATACAAAGCGTGGATGTGATTCTCCGTATAGCTGAGTGCCACCATCGGAATATCATTCTTGTTGTTCAAATACCAGACATCACTTTCGTCCTCGCCGTTCAGGCGCATTGAAGACCAGGCGGATGCCTTAAAACCGTTCTTTGGATGCGCGTTGAAGTCGAAACTCAGCGGGCTCATTTTGTTATACCCAAGAAACTTGTTCAGGACCTTTTGCACGTTTGCCGTAATGCTTCCGTCTTCCCACAGAATGTTGAGCGGAGAATCGTAAGCACTGGTCAGGAACATCATTGGGAGTTCTGTCGATTCGAATTGCGCATCCATTTCCTTGGTGAAGTCATATCGTGCGCCGGCCATGTTCACCGCGGCGGCCAGAACCTTCGGATGACTCGTCGAGATCGAGAGCGTGGCGATTCCCCCCATGGAGTAGCCCGATGCATAAACACGCGAGGCGTCGATCGCTGGATAAGTCTTGATCATGTAGTTGATCAGGGCCTGCAGCGCTTCTCCCATGGCGGGCGTTACATCAAGCGCCTGATGCTCGGGCGCGACCATGATGAAACGCTTCTGGCGCGCTAGTTCGAGCCAGCCGCACTCTTCCACGAAGGCCTGGGGGTCGTCGCCGCCGCCGTGCAGTGCGAGTACCAGGGGAACGCTGCCCGGGGCAGCTTTTCCGTCCAGAACTTCTTTGGGAACGTACTCGTACCATGTTTGCAAATACTCGCCCGCCGGAGTTTTTATGCCGGAGAATTTGTCTTCCTGATGGGCTGTTACGGTGATGCCTCCCGGCGTCACTCCATTGGCAACAATGTTCCGGGGACTGAGCGAATACGGAGATTGATCGAGATTGTATCCCTGGTACGGCGTTCCTGCACTGTTCAAACCCTGCTTAAGTACAGGGATTCGCATCGTCTTGGAGAGAATCTCGACGTAAGCTTTCTCGACGTCAACAGACGGATCGGCATTGGCTTTCTCGCTGACGATTACCTGCTGCAGCGGAAGGGCCTGATTGAAATAGGTAATTGATGTTGCATTGCCCTTCGCGGCGTCCGTTGCGTTTGCAGCTTTGTATCTGGTCTGCACAGACTCGGGGGCGTTCACCAGATACGCCGGAAGCGGGCTGGCCACCTTGTAAAAATCCGCCATCTTGCCGTTGATCAGCAGTGCGCCCGCCAAACGTCCCGCGTAATCCACCGTGCTGGCAATGAAATTGTTGAAGAACGTGGCGCCGCCGTCAATTCCAACAACATAAATGAAGCCAAAGCCGCCGAAGTATGCGGCATCTGAATAAGCCGTCATCACATCGTTCACTCTCTCAAATGCATTCAATGAAAGCATGGCGGTCTGGAGAGCGTAATAGTTCTTTTGATCACTGGCCGTGAAGCCGGCCTTCGGATCCGCCGGCGTAACCAGAACGACGCTGCCGATTACATCGTCGATGATGCCAACGACTCCCAGGCCTTTCAGATAAGCAAACGCATCCTCTTTGCGGGTGAACGATTTGTCTGAGAAGACCAGAATATTGGTGTTCGAGCGTGCGGCGCGCCCGCCATACAGATTCGCCGAGCGATAAACAAAAGTTGTTCCCTTGGGATAGTTGTCGAGAACTGGATGAGATTTATAGGCCATCTTGCGGCCGAAGGTTTCCCGGGTAGCGGCCGCCGCGAGGCTACTTGCACGGGCTTCTTCCAGAGTCTCAAAGGTGGCGGCATTTCCTTGTCTGCCGTTGTAGTTCAACGCGAAAGCCTTTGGGACCGGCAGCAGACTTGCCAGCAGTACCACAATAATCGCCATAGATGATTGCTTCTTCAACATGCGTCTTCCCCCTCTTCCTTAAACACACGCAACCGCAAAAAGCAGAGGATTGTTGCCATCAAGATTAAACGTTTTCTGAGGGTGATGGGGGATGAAAAGACCGGGCTGAGTGACCTGCGACATAAGTAATACAATTTCTGGGCCTCTGAGAAAGGCACAGTGCGTTCCACTCGTAGCTAACTTACCTAGGAGACATGAGCCCCTAA
>JADGNO010000175.1 GCA_017883405.1 Occallatibacter sp.
CCATCCGCGAGTATGAAATCAAGGAAATCGTGCTGGGAAATCCGCTGCGGATGAGCGGGCAGGAAGGCACGCAGTCGCAGAAAGTGGCCGAGTTCGCGGAAGAGCTGCGCAAGCGTTTTCAACTGCCCGTCCATCTCTGGGATGAAAGACTCACTTCTGCTGAAGCCAACCGCCTGCTGCGCGAAAATGAAGTGAGCCTTAAGAGGCGAACCCAGGCCGTGGACCGCATGGCGGCGGTACTGATCCTGCAGAGCTTCATGCAGTCGCGAAGCGTCATCTAATCTTCACGGCGGTTGCGCGGACGAGTCTGTTAAATTCAAAGATTGCTGACCACACGAACATTTTTCCCATCGCTGTTCCTGGCATTCATTGTGTCTTGCCTGTCGGCCCCGCTCTGGAGCCAGGCGCAGGATGATGGCAAGCAGGCGGAGGACGCCGCCCCTCCCACGGTCTTTCCTCATTCCGCGACGGCGCGCTGGTGGGTTTCCGGACAGATTAATGTGGTTTTTCAGGCGCATCCTGATTTTCACGCGCTCTATTCAGGGCCAAACAGCCTTTCCGCGCGAGCCGAACATGCGACCTCAAGAGTGCTTACGCTCTACACGGGCTACCAGTTATCGAAGCACACCGAGGCGCTGTTTGACCTGGAAAGCGCCGGCGGCCGGGGCATCAGCGATGCGCTTGGCATGGCGGGCTTTACCAATGTGGACGTTGTGCGTAATCCATCGCTGGGATCGAAGCCTTACATTGCGCGGGCGATGCTGCACCAGGTATTTGCCCTCGGCGGGAAAGATGAAGATTCAGAGCGCACGCCGATTTCAATCCTGACGAAACTTCCTGAGCGCCGTCTTGAACTGCGTGCGGGCAAGGTGAGCCTTGCCGACTATTTTGACGTGAATTCAGTGGGCACTGACAGCCATTTGCAGTTTCTCAACTGGACGGCAGTCAACAACGGCGCCTACGACTATGCTGCCGATACGCGCGGATACACCGTGGCCGCCATGGCGGAATATCACGACCACAACTGGAGCACGCGCTTTGCCGAAGCTCTGATGCCGAAGGTGGCAAACGGGCCGAACCTGGATTTCAATCTACTTCGCGCGAGGTCAGAAAATATTGAATTGGAGTTCAGGCCAGAGTTGCAGAAGGACAAGAAGACGGTAATCCGCCTTCTCAGCTTTATCAATCACGCGAACATGGGCAGCTATCACGAGGCGGTGCAGGCATTTCTTTCTGGAGCCGAGCAGCAGCCGGACATCACAGCGCACCGCAAGCAGGGCCGCATTAAGTATGGCTTTGGCCTGAATGCGGAACAGGAAATTAGCAAGACAGTCCGCGTGTTTGGCCGGCTGGGCTGGAATGAAGGCCAGAATGAAAGCTTTGCTTATACCGAAGTGGACCAGGTCGTTGAGGTTGGCGCGGACTGGCGGCTGGATCGTTGGCGGCGGTCGAATGACAAGCTAGGGATAGCCTTCATCACCAATGGAATTTCGCGCTGGCATCAGCTTTATCTCGCATTGGGTGGAGACGGCTTTCTGCTGGGCGATGGCCGGCTGACATATGGTCGCGAAGACATTGTTGAGACGTATTACAACGCGCACCTCTGGCGCGGCGTGTATTTTTCTCCAGAACTACAGTGGGCGGCGCATCCCGGGTATAACAGAGATCGAGGGCCGGTGATAGTGCCGGGGCTCAGGCTGCATGTGGAACTCTGAATAACGAGCTACGTCTGAGCGCGTTGCAACTCCGCGGCAAAGAATCTCTTCCAAATTCTTAATTGAAGCGCGTCAGTTCATTGTCCATTCGTGATGCTCCCGGAGTGGGAAGATGGCTGCGCGGAGTGAATTCGCCCTTAGAATATAAGAAGACAGAAAAGACCGGATCATGTTCAAGTTTCTCTTTAGAACGGTGGTGGTGTTGCTGGTGCTGGCGGTTGTTCTGCTGGCCTACGGGCTGCTTGCGCCTGCCGGGCCGACGCAGGAGGAGCTGCTGCATCTTAAGCCAGGTTCTTCTGCACGCCACATTGCCGCCGCGCTGGCTAATGCCGGAATCATCCGCAGCCAGTACGCGTTCCTGGCGTGGCATTACATGCACGGACGCAAGCCGCTGAAGGCCGGCGAGTATGCCTTTGACCATCGCGCTACGACGCGAGAGGTGTATGACCGAATCGCCCGCGGCGATATTTATTTCCAGACGCTGGTTGTGCCTGAAGGCTACAACATGTTTGACATCGCCGCAGCGATTGAAGAAGCGCAGCTGGGGAAGCGCGAAGATTTCCTGAAGGTCGCGCGCAGCGACACAGCCTTGATCAAAGACCTTGATCCGCAGGCACCGAGCCTGGAGGGCTACCTGTTTCCGGACACATATCACTTCACACGGACGCAGTCTGTGCATGACATGGCCGCAGCCATGGTGCGGCGTTTCCGCCAGGCAGCAAAGGACGTCGGTCTGAACCAGGATTTCCACGCCGTGGTGACGATGGCGAGCATCGTGGAAAAAGAGACGGGCGCACCGGAAGAACGTTCGGAGGTCGCCAGCGTGTTTTACAACCGGCTGGAGAAGCATATGGTGCTGGCCACGGACCCGTCAGTGATTTATGCAGCACTGCTGAATAACCGCTACAACGGCGTGATCCACCAGTCTGACCTGCATTTTGAATCGCCCTACAATACTTACCGCACGGCCGGTATGCCGCCGGGACCGATTTCCAATCCTGGAAGGGCCTCACTGCAGGCGGCGCTGCGTCCAGCCCAGACTGATTACCTGTTTTTCGTGAGCGACAATCAGGGCCACCACCGGTTTGCCCGGACAGATACCGAGCACGCCGCGAACGTGAAGGCCTACCGCCGCGCGCTGGCGCAGGTGGTAAACCGGTAAAGCGCCGGCAAGATGA
>JADGNO010000176.1 GCA_017883405.1 Occallatibacter sp.
TCGCCTGCTACTGTTCCTACAACCTCAGGCCAGCCTGCCCGGTCCATCGCAGCGGCCACGGGTTGAGCCCCTCCCATTGCCGTTCGTAACACCACCTGGTTCATCGCCTGCTTGGCCCGCAGACCAAAGCTTTCGATCATCTCTTCAACCGACGGCGGCGCATCCTCTGCATGGGCGGCTGCGCTTGTTCTGCGATGCCCGTTTCCGTTCGGCAGCGAATACCCACTCGGGCCTTTGTTGAGCCGCAATTCATGAATGTCTCGGGAGAGCGTTGCCTGCGTCACATCAATGCCGCGTCGTCGCAGCTTGCGCCGCAACTCGTCCTGGCTGCTCACCAGCGAGCTCTCCAGCACTTCCTTGATCGCATTGAGCCTTTGATGCTTCATCACGGCCTTCCGGTCCCTTTTAAAAATCTTTACCCCAAAAAACTTGCGCGGCCCGCTAACGGAGTCCGCGCACGTATAAATATACATGACAATTGTATAAGTATGCAAACCTATTTTTGCACAGTTTCGGCCGATTCTCCTGTTGATTTTGTGGGTACCGTTTCGTCCGGATGGAGCACGGCCCGCTCGCGCCAGCGCTGCTCTTTCTTCAGCCGCTTAGCCTGGTACATGGCCTCGTCAGCATTGGCCATTAAGTCATCGAGTGTTTCCTTGCCTGCCTCATCCAGAGTCACATAACCAACGCTGAGACTCAATGGGTACTCGCGCCCCTCGCTGCTGTTCTTCCGCGCACAAACTTCCTTCAGCCGATTAGCCGCCGTCGCAATCGATCTGCGGCTGAACTGGCCGGCAACGGCAAACTCGTCGCCGCCGATGCGCCCTAGTACGTCCGTATCGCGAAACGTTGTGCGCAAGATAGCAGCGCTCTCTGAGATGTATGCTGAGCCCACCTGGTGTCCCAGCGAATCGTTGATCACCTTCAGATCGTCCAAATCGATAAACATGACTGAGAACTGAACTTTGGATCGCTGCGCCATGCGCATGGCCTGTTCCGCAAGTAAATGGAAGCCCCTTAAATTATGGAGACCCGTCAATTCGTCGCGCAACGCCAACGCATTAATTTCGGTTTCCATTCCGTTGATCCGCCACACCAGGTAGAGCAACATTGATATGGAAAAAACTGCGGCTGCCGAGGCCAGCAACGCGGTGATGTAATGCGGCGGCATCACGCCCACGCCGATAATCCGAACTCTCGTAGCTTCGCGAAAAAACGGCGCCAATAGCAGGATGGGCGAGAGAATCCGGGCGAGGTTGCCGCCATTTCCGCCACCCGCATAGATGGAAAAAATGCCATTTTCAGTCCGGCGGAGCACAGTGAATATCGTCAGAAGCAAAAGGCAAATCAGGGTTCCGGGCGACGTGGCAACGCTGGCCGGAATTCCGAAAACTCTCCACTCACCGAACAAGTAGCCTGAAACGACAGTAAACGTCAAAAGGCACAAAACCAGCGTGAGCACATCGCTCAACCAGACAGCGACCCGGCCTTCTACTGTCATGGCTAACATGGTCAAGCCGAGCGCTAGAAACGCGCCCGCAGATTGAGGAGTCATTCTCATCGGTAGAACAACCCCGTGGACGTGGGAAAACGCCTCCAGCGCCGGCACGTAGGAGATGACGTATTTGAAGAGCACCAGCATGGCCAGCAGAATGACTGCGCCCGCAAGCAGTGGACTTAGCCAGCGTTTCCATCTTGTTTGTCCGGTTCCAAGAAGCATCAGGCACAGGGCGCTCAGAAGGGAAGCCGCAGCCGACTCGGGCTTCATTGGCAGCAAACTCCCCAGCACAGCCCAGAGCGGACCCGGCAAGCGCCAGGCAGCCAGTTGCACAGTCGATAGCAGGATCAATAATGCAAGGCAGGCAGTTTCAGTCCGTTCGAACCACGCAAAGATGGCTGGGTTTGGATTGCGAGGAAGCATGGTGGAAGAAGGTTTCGGCATTGTCGAAGAATGGAACCCAATCGTTCGGCAACGGCGGCCTTGCACCCGGTCCCAGTTTCAGTTTACTCCTCAACGCTACTTGGCCTGGGCGGCAATGTCTCTCCAACCACGGTGGTAGATCAACAACTTACGTAATATTACGAATGACGTAGTCAAAATGCTCTCACGGGACGCGAACTGTTGCGCTGAATCTTGACCGTATCTGTTATGTTGTTTCGTGAAAGCCATGCCTCGCCCCGCCAAACGAAGTCAGAACCCTCCACACGCATTTGTCCTGGAGGCGCTCGCGCCGTTGAATCCCGAAGTCCGGCGCATGTTCTCAGGTTTCGCCGTTTACCTGGGCGACCGCATCGTTTGTATGCTCCGCGATCACGACAAATCTCCCCGGGACAATGGCGTCTGGCTGGTTCTTTCTGACGGTACCAATCCCGCCGATCCCAAGCTCCGCCGTGAATTCCAATCCATCCGTGCAATCGAGCTTCTGGGAGACAAGATTCGCCATTGGCTTCTCATTCCAAGCGACAGTCCCACATTTGAGGCCGAGGCGCTCCACGCCTGTGACCTCCTGCGGCAACGCGATCCACGCCTCGGCCGAATCCCTGAATCAAGGCGATAAGGCCCTCTGATATTATGGCGACTCCCACAATCCAAGCGCATCGCCATCCCGCGCTGATACACTCTCGTTTGTCCCCAGCTAGAGCTTCGGCACACATGTTTTCTTACTGACAACCATGAATCCGCCCATCTCTACCATCAACGATCTTTTTTGCCGCGTCGCTTCGGCAGCCAATCCTCGTGCCGTACTCTGGCAGGACGAATTTGGCCAATGGCAGCCCATCTCTTCAGACCAGATCTACCAGCGTGTTCGTGCGCTGGCCCAGGCGTTTCTGAGTTGGGGAGCGCAAAAGGGAGACCGGATCGCACTCATTGCAGAGAACCGCTGGGAGTGGGTTGTTACCGATTTTGCTGCGCTCGCCATCGGCGCCGCCGACGTGCCCATCTACCCCACCCTCACCGGCGAGCAGATTGCCGAGCTTATTGCCGATGCCGGCTGCCGCATTGCCGTCGTGTCCACCCGTCAGCAATATGACAAGCTCAACTCAGTCCGCGCACGCACCTCGCTCGAACGCATCGTGATTATGGACGCGCCTGCACCCGAGGGCGCCATCTCATTTGGCACTTTGATCGACGATTACGATAATCGCGGCGCAGAGCGTGATCCGGTTTTTGACGCGCTCGTGCGTTCCGTCGAACCAAAAGATCTGGCCACGCTCATCTACACATCCGGCACAACGGGGGAGCCCAAGGGCGTTGCCCTTACGCATGGCAACATTGCCGCCAACCAGAATTACGCTCCGCAGGAATTCTCATTCAATTCCACGGACGCCTGCATATCGTTCCTGCCGCTCTCGCATGTGACCGCGCGCGCACTTGACTATGTGATGTATAACTCCGGCGCACAAGTGGTTTACTGCTCGCAATTCGACAAGCTGCCGCAGGCGATGAAGGAAATCAAGCCGACGGTCATCGTCGGCGTGCCGCGCGTTTTTGAAAAAATCCGCCAGGCGGTCGAAAGTCGCTCCGCGCTGTCGCCCGTCAAAAAGCGGTTGCTCGCATGGGCCATTCGCACGGGCTCCAACTTTATTGACACGGTCTATGACGGCCGCAAGCCATCGTCAACACGATGGGGCCTGGCGAACAAGCTCGTCTACTCCAAGGTGAGTGAGGCCTTTGGTGGCCGCGTTAAGGTCTTTGTCTCCGGTGGCGCTCCTCTCGGCATCGACACGGCTCGCTGGTTCGCTTCAGTAGGCATCGCGCTCTGGGAAGGGTACGGGCTTACCGAAACTTCGCCGGTCATTTCTCTCAACACGCCGCGGCACCACCGCATGGGCGCTGCCGGCATGCCGATTGGCAATGTTGAACTCAAATTTGCTGAAGACGGCGAGCTGCTGGTACGTGGACCGTCAGTTTTCCCCGGCTACTGGAACAAGCAGGATGCGAACGCGGAATGCTTTGATGCCGCAGGCTGGTTCAGGACCGGCGACATTGGCCATTTTGATGCCGACGGCTTTCTGTACATTACCGATCGCAAGAAGGAACTGCTGAAAACCTCGGGCGGCAAAATGGTGGCGCCCCAGCCAATTGAGAACAAGCTGAAGAACAGCATTCTGGTTGCCCAGGCGGCACTGGTCGGCGACAAACATAAGTTCATCTCCGCGCTCATCTCGCCGAATTTCGTAGCTCTTGAGGATTGGGCCAGGCAACACGGTGTCGAGGCCGGCTCGCGTGCCGATCTGGTGGCGCACAGCCGGGTTGTTGCGCTCTATGGAGAAATTGTCCGCGAAGTAAACGGCTCCCTTGCCAACTTCGAAACGCTCAAGCGTTTCCGCGTGGTGGCCGATGAGTGGACACAGGAGAGCGGCGAGCTGACCCCGTCAATGAAGCTCAAACGCCGGGTGCTTACACAGAAGTACGCGGCGGCAATTGCCGAGCTTTACGAGGACGAAGCAACCGCACGAGGCGAATAGGCGAACCCCACCGTGTCAGATCTTTTCCGAACAGAAGTCCTTTTATCGCCAGTATCTTCAAGCCTCTGAAGAATGGGCTTCCCAATGCACCAACGCCCAGCAAGGCGCCAAACAGAATGACGGCGTCGATACTCAGTCGTCCCTGCCGCGACCAGTACGCATCCGGGCTCAGGTTCAGCCATAAGGCAAACTCGTCGAGCGTAAGCGCCGCTCCCGCTCCGTAACTGACGGCCATCAGCCGGCCAAAAAAGATTGAGATTGGAGTATGGGAGCGACCCAGGTCAGCCAGCCATCCATAACCCACCAGCAAGAGAATGAGGATGCCCCACACCAGGTGGTGAATATGCATTCCGCGGACTACGACCCACTGAAACATGCCTTCGTGGGCGGCAATCCGGTGGACGAGGAGCCGCACGCCTACAAAAGTAAGCAGAAACGAAACCGAGGCAAGGAACATGCGCTGCCGCGGCCGGTCCGGTATGGTGCTCCGCACCAGGAACCCCAGCCGGGTCAGCTGCAATAGAACCAGCAGGACGATAACCACCAGGCTGACAAATGCCAGCAGTAAAAGTGCTCCGATTCCAAGCATATCTTTCTAAGTCTACAAGGGAACGAGTACAGGGGACGAGGGAACAAGAGGACAAGGTGCCGGTTCAGGAGTAACAACAGGACAAGTTCTGATCTCAAGCACCCAGACCGCTGTACCAGAGTTTCCGGTCTTCAGGTATGCATATACGCACACTCCAATTCCCTAATCCCTTATCCCTATCCCCTGTACTTCCGTGAGCGTGGTCACGATTCCCCTTTACAGGGGCGGGGTACACTGTTTAAGGCGTTAAGTTCGGCGTGGCCTTGATTTGTGCGCCCATTTGCAAAAACAAATTGCTCACTGCTCGGCCAGTGGCCGCGCGATTTCAGGAGATTGTGCGATGCGAGTTGCTTTGTTGACCGGTGGCGGCGACTGCCCCGGATTGAATGCGGTTATCTATGCCGCGGTGAAAAAGGGCATCAACCATTACGGTGACGAGTTCATCGGCTTCCTCGATGGCTGGAAGGGCGTTCTTGAGAATCGCTTCATTCCTCTCACCCTTGAGGCCATTGATGGTATCCAGCTGAAGGGCGGCACCATCCTTCACTCTTCGCGGACCAACGTGAAGAAGATCCCCGGCGGCATCGAGAAGGTTCAGGAAGTTCTGAAGCTAAATAAGATCGATGCGCTCATCGCACTTGGCGGCGACGATACACAGTCGGTCACGCTCTATTTGAGCGAGCACGGCCTGCCAGCTGTTGGCGTGCCCAAGACCATTGACAACGACATCAGCGGCACCGATCAGACCTTTGGCTTTGATACCGCGGTGGCCATTGCCACTGAGGCTGTCGATCGCATTCACACCACCGCCGACTCGCATAACCGCGTGGTTGTTATTGAAGTAATGGGCCGCGACGCCGGCTGGATCGCCTACGCGGCAGGTATTGCCGGAGGCGCTCACGTAGTCCTGGTTCCCGAACTGGAAATCGACATCGACCACGTCTGCGCGCTGCTCAAGTACAACTACGATCACGGCAAGCACTATGGCGTTGTGGTCGTCGCGGAAGGCTGCCACCTGCCTGAAGTTGGCCAGGTAGTCGGCTCGGCACAGGTAGATTCCTTCGGCCACGCCCGCCTTTCAGGTATTGGCGAAGCACTGGCGGAGTTGATCGAAAAGAAGACCGGCTTTGAAACCCGCTCAGTGAACCTGGGACATACCCAGCGCGGCGGCGTGCCTACAGCGTTTGATCGCCTGCTCGGACAGCGCTATGGCCTCCATGCCATCGACATGGTGCACGAACAGAAGTGGGGCCGCATTGCAGTTCTGCACGGCCTTGACATCACCGACATCACCATTAAGGAAGCTATCGCGACCAATCGTCGCCTCGACAAGCGCTTCTTTGATGTGATCACCGGCCTCGAAGCTAAGGTCTAACCAAACCCATGCTTCCATAAAAAAGCCATCCTCCCACGGAGGATGGCTTTTTGCTTTTGCAGGAAATTCTTGAACGGCATCCGGCCCAATAGAATTGCAGAAGTAACAATCGAAGCACAGCCCATGCTGACCTGCTGACTTGCTGCCTTATGGACTACCGCCTTTATCGCGACGACGATTTCACGCAGCTCTACAATATCGAGCTTGCGTGTTTCGAGCCCCCGTTTCGTTTTTCGCGGCAGACAATGCGGCGGCTCATCGCCGATCCTGACTCCGCAACCTGGATCGCAGAGGAGCAGGAGCAAATGGCGGGCTTCGCCATCCTCTACTGGGCGCAACCGCCGGAGCAGCCCCTCGCCTACATCCAAACGCTGGAAGTACTGCCCGCGCATCGCAGTCGCGGAGTTGGTCGCGAGTTGCTGCGTCGCGTAGAAGAATCGGCCAGCTCCGCAGGAGCACACGTCATCTGGCTGCACGTAGCCGAGAGCAACGCGCCTGCCATTCGCCTCTATGAGGCGCACGGTTACAGCCAGCAGGGCAGGGAAGAGAATTTCTACGCCAAGGGCATTCCAGCCCTGCTTTACGCCAAGCCAATAGAACACTCTCCAACTGCTTAACGTCGGTCTTTCCTAAGCTTTGTGTCTGCCATCGGCAAAATTGCAATACGATGTACGGGCCATTTGAAGCCCGAGTTCTTATTTGCCCGCTGCGTCTGCTTTTGTAATGAAAGCAGCGACGCGGTCGTGAAGTTGCTTGCGGCACTCATCGTTCACGTACGCCATGTGCCCAGCCTCGTACCAGTCGTATTCGATGTTTTTCGTCAAAGAATCAGGGATCGACAAGTGCCGTTCTTCGTACATCGCCGCAAAGAATGGCGTGGCGAGATCATAGTAACCGTCATTCAACATGATCTTCAGGTTGGGATTGGTCTTCATGGCGTTCGCCAGATCCTCGCTGACATCCAGACCGATTGCGGCTGCCAATCCTCCGCTTTGCCCGCTCCTCGACAAATCCCAACGCGCGCCATCGAACAATGCACGGGGCAAATAGGTGGAGGCCGCACCATATTTAAGATCGTTGTGAAGATAACTGTTGATAAGAGAGAAGTAGGCGGAAGAAATGGCGGCACTTTGCGGATCGTATTCTGCGCCTTCGCTCAGTGGATCAAGGGTGGGTCCGAGATACCGAGTGTCATATCGGCCCGTGGTCATGTTGTCATCGTCGGCAAAGGCTTTCTCGAACTGGCCACCATTGATGCGCAAGTTGGCTTTTAGAACATACGCGACTGGCAAACCAGTGTAACGGTGAATCTTCTCGGCGACCGACTGTTTGTCAGATGAGCTTAGCGCAGTTCCCTGGGCCAGTGCATGCGTGTACTCGCCCATTGCGAATTCTTCAACTTCATTCAGAAACGGGGCGAGCGCGGGTGGCAGAGGAGACAGTTTCTTGTGGTACCAGGCCGTGGCCGCAAAAGTGGGCAGCGCGAGCGCATAAGGAAGGTCCATTCCCGGCCGGGCTCCGCCGACGCCGATGCCAACAGGAAAATTGAAGATCTGGCCGAGAAGCATAACGCCGTTCAAGTCGATGTTCTTCTTGTTCTCAAGATCATTTGCCAGAACAGCAGAGCGGGTAGTTCCATAGCTCTCGCCAAACAGAAACTTGGGTGAGTTCCAGCGATCATATTTTGAGAGAAAGCGAGCGATGAAACGGGCAAAAGCCTCTGCATCCTGGTCCACGCCCCAGAACGCTTTCCCTGCATCCTTGCCAATCAGGCGGCCAAATCCTGTGCCGGGCATGTCAATGAAGACCAGGTCACTGACGTCGAGCAGGCTGTCGGTATTTTCAACCAACTTGTAGGGAGCCCCCGGGAGATGCGTGTCTCCGTTAGTCTCAACATATTTTGGCCCTAGCGAGCCCAAGTGCAACCACATGGTCGAACTGCCTGGTCCGCCGTTATAGAAAAACGTGACTGGCCTTGACTCGGCTTTGGCGTCCTTCTTGAAATACGCAACGTAGAACATGCGCGCAACCGGCGGGGCATCGGCGGGATCCTTTGGCGCGGAGACTGCCAGCTGTGTGCCCGGCAATGGCTTTCCGTCCGGCTCGAGCTGCGCGTCCTGAGAGTCGGTTGCTCCCACGGTGATGGTGCCGGCAATGGCGGTGTAGATAATGTGCTTACCGCCGGCATTCACTTCGCCCTGTGTCGTTGCGTCAGGTTCGGCGGCGGTCAATTCGGCAGCCTTCTCTACGGATGCAGTCTTTGTGGCTGCGTCGTCTGAGGCGTAGATGACGGCGGGCACAAGGCACCAAGCCGCAGCAGCCACGGCCGAGGCAATTCTCAAAACCAAAGTCATTCTCGTCCTCCTTCAGGGGAAAGTGTTTTGAATGCTAAGTATAGACACCAATTTTCGGCTCACGATTTTTAATTTCAGCGATGGGAGCCGTGCAGTCGCGAATTGGCCACGGAGATCTGTCAATTGATCCAATCGCGTCCTTCTCTAGTGCGGTTGCTTTGCAGGTCGCATGGATTTATTCTTCTCTATCTGACTCTTGGCGTATCCGCTCCCTTGTCAGCGGCACTTAATAAAGGCTCCGGGAGCCGGTATCTTTTCTACTTTGCAATCTTGTGTTCTCGTGGAGACAGAAATATGGCACTCCAACCAGCAGAATCCGCGCACGGTGTTGAATCCATCCCCGTCGTGCTCAACGGTCGTACCCTCGAAGCGAATCGGCGCATCCCGCTCAATATCGATTGGGTTGACCAGGTCCGGGTCAACACCAGCGCTGTCGAGCGCCGCGCCGCAACTCACGTTACGCGCCGCACGGTTAAGAAGGACAACCAGGCTGCGTGGCTGTTGCGCGCCATCGCCTGCATGGACCTGACGACACTCAGCGGCGACGACACACCCGATCGCGTGCGACGCCTGTGCGCCAAAGCGCGCAACCCGCTGCAGCGCCACATTGTCGAGGGCCTCGGCATTCAGGATCTGCATCTGCACGTTGGCGCTGTCTGCGTTTATCACGCCTTTGTTGAAACCGCGGTCAAAGCGCTTGAAGGCTCCGGCATTCCCGTTGCCGCTGTTTCCGCCGGTTTTCCGCATGGGCTTTCTCCGCTTGCCGAGCGCGTAGACGAGATTCATCGCTCCGTTGAAGCTGGAGCATCCGAGATCGACATCGTGATTACACGCGCGCATGTTTTCAATGGCGATTGGCAGGCGCTCTACGACGAGATCGCGGCATTCAAAGAAGCCTGTGGACCGCACGCGCATTTGAAAACCATTCTCGGCACTGGCGATCTAATGACGCTGCGCAATGTGGCTCGTGCAAGCTGGGTGGCCATGATGGCCGGCGCTGACTTCATCAAAACCTCCACCGGCAAAGAATCTGTGAACGCCACACTGCCCGTGTCGCTGGTGATGGTGCGCTGTCTTCGCGATTACGCCGAGCGCACCGGCATGGCCGTGGGCTTCAAACCTGCCGGCGGCATTCGCACGGCAAAGCAATCGCTTGACTGGCTTTCGCTGATGAAAGAAGAACTCGGCCGCCCATGGCTAGAGCCTTCATTGTTTCGCTTTGGCGCCAGCGGCATGCTCGGCGATATCGAGCGCCAGCTTGAGCATTATTTAACCGGCCGCTACTCGGCCACCTATCGTCATCCGATCGCGTAAAGACCATCGGAGTTTGTCTCCGGTGTTTTGAAGTTCAGAAGGAAGCGCAATGAGCATCGTGGAAAAGTTCTACAGCATGGAATACGGAGTCGCGCCGGAAGATCCTAAAGAAGCGTTGCAATGGCTCGATCGTCATCATCGCCGCTTCAATGAGTTCATTGGCGGCGGGTGGGTTGCGCCTGCGAGCGGCGAATACATGACCACCAGCGATCCCTCCACGGGTGAGACCATCGCTGAAGTTGCTAAGGGCAACATCGACGATATGAATGCTGCCGTTGCCGCTGCGCGCAAAGCCCTGCCCGTTTGGCAGGCCCTGAGCGGACATGAACGCGCGCGCTATCTCTACGCGCTGGCGCGGCTGGTGCAGAAGCACGCCCGCCGTCTTGCCGTACTAGAAACCATGGATAACGGCAAACCGATCCGCGAGAGCCGTGACATTGATATTCCTCTGGTCGCGCGCCACTTTTATCATCACGCCGGCTGGGCGCAGCTTCTTGAATCCGAATTTCCCAACTACCAGGCATGCGGCGTCGTCGGCCAGATTATCCCTTGGAACTTTCCACTGATGATGTTTGCGTGGAAGGTAGCTCCGGCACTTGCGGCGGGCAACACCGTGGTTATCAAGCCTGCAAAGTACACGCCACTCACCGCTCTCGCGTTTGCTGAGCTTGCCATGGAAGCTGGCTTGCCCCTTGGCGTGCTCAACGTGCTTACCTGCGATGCGAAAACCGGTCAGGCTCTCGTCGAGCATCCCGGCGTGGATAAAGTCGCGTTCACCGGATCCACCGAGGTGGGCCGCGTCATTCGCAAGGCCACTGCGAATTCGACCAAGAAGCTCTCACTGGAACTTGGCGGCAAATCGCCCTTCGTTGTCTTCGACGATGCCGATATCGATTCCGCCGTCGAAGGTTTGGTGGATGCAATCTGGTTTAACCAGGGACAAGTTTGCTGCGCCGGCTCGCGGTTGCTGGTGCAGGAGCGGGTGGCGGAAACGCTTTACACGCGCCTGCGCGCCCGCATGGAAACGCTGCGCGTTGGACTGCCGCTCGACAAGTCCATCGACATCGGCGCTATTGTCTCGCCGGTGCAGCTTGAAACCATTCGCAAGATGGTGGATGCGGGCGTAGCCGAAGGCGCGCGCTGCTGGCAGCCGAGCCATCCAATGCCGGAGAAGGGCAGCTACTACCCACCAACGCTGCTTACCGATGTGCATCCTGCGGCGACCGTTGTGCAGGAAGAAATCTTCGGGCCAGTACTGGTCGGCATGACGTTTCGCACGCCGGCTGAAGCAGCCGAGCTTGCCAACAATACTGTTTATGGCCTGGCCGCCAGCGTGTGGAGCGAGAACATCAATGTTGCGCTCGATCTTGCTTCGCGCATAAAGGCTGGCGTGGTGTGGGTAAACTGCACCAATCAGTTTGACGCAGCCTGCGGTTTCGGCGGATATCGCGAGTCCGGTTATGGCCGCGAAGGTGGACGCGAAGGCATACTCGAATATCTGACGCCAAAATGGCTGCACACCCTCTCCCCAACAGCAGAATCTCCGGCGGCGAATCCAGTTCACGACGAAGAAGAATTCTTTCTGCCAGAAGGTTCGCCGATTGATCGCACGGTTAAGATGTACATTGGCGGCAAGCAGGCGCGACCTGACTCCGGCTACTCTTACCCGATTTACGGCAGCAATGGCGAGCTGATTGGCGAAGCGCCGCTCGGCAATCGCAAAGACATTCGCAACGCGGTGGAGGCAGCACGCGGCGCGTCGAGCTGGGCAAAGATCAGCGCCCATGGCCGAGCGCAGGTGATCTACTACATCGCCGAAAACATGATTCAGCGCCGCGACGAAATTGTTGCTCGACTGGCGCGCGTGGTCGGCGAAGATCAGGCGGCAGCCGAGGTGGATCTTTCAGTTCAGCGCATTTTCAGTTACGGTGCCTGGGCCGACAAGTACGAAGGCATCGTGCACCATCCTCCCGGCCGCAACATTACGATTGCCATGCCGGAGCCGGTTGGCGTCATCGGTATTCTGGCTCCGACGCAGGCTCCGCTGCTCGGGCTGCTCTCGCTTATTCTTCCGGCCATTTGTGTCGGCAATGCTGTTGTTGCAGTGCCTTCAGAAAGCTATCCGCTCATCATCGGCGATCTCTACCAGATTCTCGAGACGAGCGATGTGCCGAGCGGCGTAGTGAACCTTGTTGCCGGGCGCCCCGCGGAGCTGGCCAAGACGCTTGCCGAACACGACGGCATTGAGTCGATCTGGTGTTTCCGCAGCAACCAGGAAGCCGACGCGGTACGCGCTGCTTCAATCGGCAATATGAAGCAGGTATGGACCAACGACGGTCACGAGTACGACTGGTTCAGCCAGCAGGCGGAAGGACGCTGGTTCTTGCAGCACGCCACGCAGGTGAAGAACATCTGGGTTCCTTACGGCGAATGAGGCTGCGGAATACTGCATTTGCAATAGGTCATTTCCGCCTGGAATGGCTACAAAACACATTGATAACGAACGGCTCGCCTTAATCGATGCGTGCTGAAAACGGCTGGCTGATCCCGGAATCTTGGTTCAGTTTGGCGCAACGCCGGTCGGTGGCTGCACCTGTTTGTAGCCGGCGGGGACTTCGAAGTGCGAGGGATCGACTGGCGCTGACGAAAAATTGGATGTGGTGATTTGAGTCTCCATCAGGATGGCGCTGGTGGGTTGCGCCTGAGCGGACGAGTTCCCGTCCTGATCGGCACTATGGTCGGAAGAATCGCTTTTCTTTTTCCCGAAGCCGCCGAAGTGGGGGAGCATGGAACCCATTGCGGACTTTGCAATCTGACCGGAGCTCGGAGCTGCAGGGCTTGCGTCAGCAGGCAGTGGCGCCTCTGAAGCGGCGGGCAGAGGCTGCCCGTTGACAGTGGTTCCCATGCGCATGACTTGCATGATGGGAACACCTTTGAGTTTTTGCATCTCGCCGGCCATGTCGTTGAGTGCCTGGCCCGCGCCGGGATTCTGAGAGAGCATCTTGCTGAAGTCGAAGCCGAGGCCGATGGAGGCGTCGGACATCTTGACGGCAAAACGTTTGTAAAAATCGCGCACCTGGTCATAGCCGGGGACTGAAGGCACCATCCACATGTCGTTAGTGATTGCCATGCTTCCGGACTGCTGTGACTTCGTATCGGTTGCGTTCATCATGAGCGTCATAATCGCTTCGCTGCTCGAAAGGCCGCTGACTTCCTTTTGTGCGCCGGTGTTGCGAACCTTGACGTCGAAGCTCATTTTGACGTTTTGCGCGTCAGGATTGGCGGCGGGTTGCGGTTGCTGCTTGGCGGCCTGCTGCTGCATCTGCGCGCGTGCGTTTTCCATGGCCTGCTTCATTTGTGCGAAGGTCGTGACGGTGTAGGTCTTTTTGGCTACGTCAACATGCGTGACGGTTTCCTTGTCCAAATCAATGATCTCGATGCTATCGGCTGAGACGTTGGCGAGGCGATTGTCTTTGAGGTAGATTGTGGAGACGACGGGGTCGCCGATATGGCGGGCCTGTGAGCTGAAGACGCCGACGGTCTTCATCATTTTGAGGAGCGAACCACCGGTGATTTGGGTGGTTTGCTGATAGGTGTAATCGCTGGCATGGAGCGTTGCGGGCAGGAGTAGGCCGAGCGAGAGAATTGTGTACTGCAGGCGGGGAAGCATGGGGGAACCTCCAAAAGGGGGAATGCGAATGCAGATTGAAGGGCAACCCGACACAGTATCGAGTTGCACGAAGTCTACGCACAGTTATAGTGCGCGTCAATGGCATTGCGTTACAGGATTGTTTTAGCGGCAGGATGCCGGCGTTTTTGTGCCGTTTACTACGACCCAGCCGTTATCGGCGGTTCGGTGCGTTGAGCAGTGGACGTCGTGGATGCCGGCTGCCCATCCGCCGCCGCTGATATAGCCCTGCCCGTAAGCGAAGACCTGCTCACCGCGTGTCGCGCTCACAGCTCCATCCAGAGAGTCGTTGATCGCAATCTGCACGCGCACGATGTTGCCCTGGGGAAGTTGGGCGTCTACGGTAATGATGTGGTGACTGCCATGGCGGCCGCCACTGTTCACGCGGGTTCCTTCGGCGGTTCCGCAGACCATCACGTTTTCAACGTAACTGCGCGACTGATCGTTGATCATCTGCTGCAGCTTCGCATTCACTTGCGGGCTGCAGGAGCGGGGAACCGGTACGTCGTGACCTTGTGCAAAAGACGGAATCGCGATAGAGACGCAGAATGCAACAGCCAAGGATGCGAGTGAGTTTCTCACGTTGGTACTCCTTTTCTTCGCTGCGGCGGAATCTTGCCGACTTGATGAGAATGATATTCGCATTACCGTAACCTGAGTCCCGGTTGGTGCGGCGGTTGAATTTTTAATCGGACTGTCTTTTTTTTGCTTGACTACGTGGATTCATCAAAGGAATGATCAGTTTCACAACGGAAGAGGAGGTAATTATGGGAATTCTTGAAGAGGCAGCCGGAGCGTTTGCTGCGGTAGAAGGCGTGAAGAAACTTGACCCCAATGCAGGAATCATCACAGAAGGCGTTGCGGCCATTGCCGGTTTCGAAGGCACGAAGGAAATTACCAACCTGATTGAAGAGAAGAAAGACGAAGAGAAACCAGATTCGCAAGGCTAGTTGGTCAATCGACCAGTCCTAAACAGGGGCGCATTACAGTTGCCTAAGCCTGAAATCCCCCTTACTGAAATGGCTAGATCGATGAGATCCGGCCGTTTTACTTTCAAATCCTGACGCCCAAGGTGGAGATTCAGGATGATTTTGCTGGTGTTTGGCGGCGTATTACTCCCAGTGGCAATGCTGCCCTTGCTCAGTTAGTAGAGGTTATTGGGCAGGTTCGAGCGTTAGTTTTTGCACTCGCCAATTAAGCAGTTCGGCGGCGTACAGAACATTCTCTGAAGGACATGCCAGCTCGTGAATCCAACCAAACTGGCCCGGCCTGTGGCCGACGACGCCAAGGGCGCCAAGCACTTTGCCATCGAGATCGAGCTTGTAAATGCGCCCCGGATAACTGTCCGATACAAAGAGCACCTGGTGTGGTCCGGGCGAAATGCAAATGGCCCATGGAGAGCCATTGGACATGGTTTTGTTCAGTGGTGCAGGCGCCTCGGAGGTTGCCGGGACTTCAGCGGGGGCGTTTCCCATCCATGGGCGAATTTTGTGATCGTACGGCACGTTGATGTGAATCTCGCGCAGGTATTTGCCGTCGCCGTCGAATACCTGGATGCGTCCGTTGCCGCGGTCGGCCACGTACACGTTGCCGGCCTGATCGGTGGCAATGCTGTGCGGCGTATTGAACTGGCCTGGGCCGCTGCCAGGCTGACCCCATGACTTGATCCAGTTGCCATCCTTATCGACTTTGGCGATTCGCGAATTGATATAGCCATCGCTGATGAAGGTATTGCCCGCCGAGTCCCAGGCCATGTCTGTAACCTGGCGGAACTCTCCATCGATTGGGGGCAGAGGCGGCCTGGGGTGCTTCAACGGACCGGTGCCTTCGTCGGAAGCCTCCTGCTTGCGACCGAAAACCATGATCACCCGACCTTCGGGGCTGAACTTGATGACCATGTCCGAACCCTTGTCCGCGACCCAGATGTTGTCTTCCTTGTCCACCTTGACAGCATGCGCATAGCTCCATGCATAGAGGTGGCGGCCAATTTCGCGAACGTAATTTCCTTGAGCGTCAAACTCGAGCAACTGCGCCGCAGCCGCGCCATAGGCTGGGCCCGTTGTGCCGCCACGCGAAAAGACGAACACGTGGCCCTTCGAATTAACTGCTACACCGGCCGCCTCTCCGAAAAAGACATCGGGCGGCAGCTTGAAGAAATTAGTCTGTGCCTTGAAGTGGATTTCAGGTACGGACTGCTGAGCCAACAAAGGAATGGGCAGGCAAAGAGCCAGCACCAATGCGAAACATTTCATTCTTTTACTCCTGGTAAACGAGGCTTCGATAGTCGTCATTTTTCCGGAGCCTTGTCAAACGGTTGTTTCACTGTGATCCTCGGCCGGTTTTCTACCTGCAGCTGTTTTGAAACTGCTTCGACTTCGCGGAAGACGCGCAGCAGATTGCCGCCGAGTATTTTGCGGCAGTCCTCTGCCGAGTAGCCGCGTTCGATGAGCGCTGCTGTGATCTTGGGGAAGTCTGCCGGCGAGTCGATGCCTTGCGGCAGTTGGCCGCTGACTCCGTCGAAGTCGGAACCGAGGCCTACGTGATCGACACCTGCAACCTTGGCGATGTGGTCGATGTGGTCGATCAGCGCAGAGAGCGGGGGCCGCGGAATTCTATCGGCAAACGAGCGCTGCACCTTTTCAACTTCCGCCGCGCTTGCAACGCGGCCTTCCGCTTTGGCCTTGTCATTTAACTCCTGAACGGCTTTGTCCATCTCCGGGCCGATCGCTTTTTGGGCGTTGCGGTAATCCTGTGAGACGAAGCCGGAGTAGAAATTGACCTGCACGACGCCGCCCTTCGAGTCAGGACCGCCGGAGTTGGCGATGGCGCGCAACATATCGTCCGTCATGTTGCGCGGAGAGTCGCAGAGAGCGCGTGCGCCGGAGTGGGAGGCGATGACCGGTGCGCGCGTGATGATCAGTGTCCTGAAAAACGTTTTGTCGGAGACGTGTGACACATCCACCATCATGCCGAGGCGATTCATCTCGTACACCACGTCTTTGCCGAATTCGCTCAGGCCTTCTTTCGTGTGTGCGATGTTCGGATCGTTGAAGTCGCCAGAACTGTCGGCCCAGCCATTGGAGTTGGCCCAGGTGAGGGTCATGTAGCGCACGCCGAGGGCATAGTACTGACGCAAAGGTCCAATCGAATCCTCGATGGAATGGCCGCCCTCAAGACCTATCAAAATGGACAGTTTGTGTTCGCTATGGGCGCGCGCAATTCCGTCGGCGGTGGTAACAAATTCCACATCTCGCGGGTGTTTCGCGACCTGCTGTTTGACGGCGTCGATGAGTTCGAGAGTCCGTCGCGCATATTGGCCTTTGTACCTGTCCGGTTCCACCCAGATGGAGAAGAACTCGGCGGCAAGATTTCCCTTGCGGGCGGAGTCAAGGTTGAAGTTGCCACCTTTCAGCGGGTCGGCAAGGTCGAAATGCTCTTCGAGAAAGCGCTGCGGCGTGTCAGCGTGGGTATCGATTACGATGGCCGATTGCTGGACGGCGGCGGGCGAAAGTTTTGCCTTTGGAGTCATGGTGTGTGCCAGCCTCGCGGGAGATGGGATGGCTGCCGGCGCGGTTTGGGCCGACATGGAAATTGCCCCGGACGAGCCCGAGAGCAGCACGGTGGCGGTAGTCGCAAGCAGGGAGGGTAAGCCGTGTAGCCGCATCATCTTGCCTGTGAGTGTATACCTGTTTCCGGGGGCTAAAAGCCACATTCCGCGCCGGGCATGCGACCCTCATCGTTTGCTATACTTGTATGGTTCACCTTGTGCGGAGGTGGCGAAATTGGCAGACGCACTAGCTTGAGGTGCTAGCGCCGCAAGGCATAGGGGTTCAAGTCCCCTCCTCCGCACCATCCGATATTGAGTCCGGGACGCCGGGCAGACTTGGAACGCTTCGCAATGCAGATTCTTTTCTATGTTTTCATCGTGATCCACCTGATCGTGTGTTTCTTCCTGATCGGTGTCGTCCTCATCCAGCAGGGACGCTCGGCGGATCTCGCGGGCGCCTTCGGCGGACAGGGTTCTCAGACGGCGTTTGGGCCGCGCGCGGCTGCCAATGTGCTTACGCGCCTTACCACCTGGTCGGCTGTGCTCTTCATGTGCACCTCGCTTGCTCTGGTTATCCTTTACAACCGTGCCAGCGGTTCCCACTCGGTACTTGAAAACGCCAAGCCTGCGCCCATCAGCACGCCTGCCAAGTAAGGCAGAAACAACCGTACCAAGCGAGGATTCAAGCCCATGCCGCTTTCCGGAGAAGCCATCCGCCTGATGAACTACATTGACGACACAGCGGTAACGCTGCGCCGCGTCCTCGCTACCATACCTGTGCTGACGCCTGAAGAGCGGGCGCGGGTTGCAGAGCACCTTAAGGAAGTTCGGCCCAACGCGGAAGACGTTGCCAAGGCGCTTGCGGCCAAGTAATACCTGACCCACTTCTAGTTGAGTGAAGTTGGCAGCGGAAAGTTTTCGCGCAGTCCCTTCGGGACTGGAGAACTTATTGCTGCAAGTTTACCCGCGCTGAAGCGCGAGGCTAAGGGGCTTTGCGCCTCCGGCGCGTTGTCGCGATATTTCCCTCAGCCATAGTGGATTGTCGGCGTTGCCAATGAGCCAATGAGTGTCTCGGCATGCCAGCGGACGGTGTTGGGCTGCGTCTGCGTTATCCCCTCACGCTGTCCTTGAATAAACCAGGCGCAATTTCTGAATGGGAGCTTCAATCTCCGGGCCTGGTATTGCAGATTCCAAGTCGGGAATGAGGGGCTGGTCGTTTGCGAGCAGGCTCTTGATTGCTTCAGCGGACGCGGGATGCCCGTAAAGCCAGCCTTGCGCGTATATCTTCTGTAGGCCGGGAGAGAAATAGTCAGACTGCATCTGGGTTTCCACCCCTTCAACCACGACTCCCAACTGAAGCGACTTGGCTATGCTCAGAATCTGCGGCAGGATGGTGACGGCTAGCGAGTCGGTGCCGATTACGCGTGTAAATGCCTTATCGATTTTAATTGTGTCGGCGAATAGGTACAAAAGCTTGTCGAGGTTTGAGTGTCCGGTGCCGAAGTCGTCGATGTGGATGCTATGCCCCATCCGGCGGAGATTGCGGATTGTTTCCATTGCAATTTCGCCGTCCGCGGCTGATCGCTCGGTAATCTCAATGACAATGCTTTCTGGTTTTACATTTGCTCGCCTGAGCGATTCGTCCAACATGGGAAGGAAGGTGGGGTCTGACAGATCCGCTCCTGCAACGTTCATGCTGATGCGAAAGCCGGGGCGATTCCGCATTGTGGTCGCGAAATCGTGCAGAATGTGCTGCAACACCGACCGGGTTATCTTGCTTACGAATCCTTTTTCCTCGGCTATCTTCACAAATACATCCGGATCGATTACCTCGCCGGCTGCATTTGTCCAACGCGCCAGGGCCTCAGCGCCAACCGTCATCTGCGTGGCAAGGTTGACGATCGGTTGATAAACAACCTGCAGCTTGTCACTATCCAATGCTCGAGAAAGCTGGGAGGGCAGATCGTTTCTACGGGCGCGCATATTCGACAACAGCATTCCGAAAAGGAGCCATATCAATCCTCCGACAGCGGCGCTCGCCGAGATTGCCATTGTGCCGTTCCGTAGAACGTAGGCAGCCGGTACGGTTAACGTAACGCAATTGAAGCCGAGAGTAGAGCATCGGGTAGAAAACAACATCTCTCCTGCGCGACCCGAGTCCTCGGATGATGATGTCAGATTGCTGGATTCTTGCTGACGAATCGCTAACGCTTCGGCCGGCAAACTCGGGGCATTCTTAATAGTTACCTCAAGGTGTACAGGATCACCTCCTTGATTCGGAGGTTCACCGGAATCAATTACGACGAAAGAATTGCCAGATTGAAGGGCAGCGCGATTCAGGCCAGATAGGTTGGAGTGTTTGAGGCTGTAATAGATGAAGCCGCCCGTAGTTTGCGTGGAATCAAGACCCAATGAGGAGAACGAACGGACCGAACGACCGGCGGTAGCAGAGCATTGAATCTTGTCGCCGCGGATTCGGCCGGCATCTTTCAAGTGCACTGAACGAAACACCATGTCTCGCAGAGTACCGATTTCCTGGTCTGCACAGGCTGCGGATGCCGGAACCTTGAGTACTTCAAGCGCCTTGCGGGCTTCGCCAAAAGATGCGTTGCTCTGGACGAGCGCGAGACCTGAATAGTGAGCGAGGCTGACGAGGGATTGCCAGATTACAAGTTGACGGCCGAGAAAATAGCCCGCAGAACCGCCAATGATGACCAGGATAAAGATAAGAATGCGATTCGAGATTTGATGATGGAGGGCGCGGCTCATTCAACTGACCTGAAGCGTGCGTTCTTGCTGTAGCCATCGCAGACACTTCCATCTCCATACGTAATTTGTTGGTTCAAATGAATCAATCCTCCTTTATGGGAATTACCAGTCCCCCAAGGGAGGGTGACGAAAGAGTTGAGTAATGAAAAGTAGGTGACCACAGTAACTTTGAAGGGGATTCTCAGCGGATTTTGAGAGAAATGACTGAAAGCGGCGCTCGGCGTCCGATCACGGACCGAAAACAGGTAAGCCGCTCGATGGGGACATTGGTAGGTCGAATCATCGAGTCTGCCGAAAAGAGCCTGATGTTTGGGTTCAAATTACCTATTGAGTTCCCGGTGTAGAATGCTCCTTCCGTTCAAAAGGGGTGGCCAACCACCCATGTAACAGGAGGAACGACATGACGATCAGTCGGCGGGAATTTGTGGCGGCTTCAGTAGCAGGGGCAGCTCTGTTGAACCATGGAGTCAAGGCCTTCGCGGCTCCAGCGGGAAATATCCAGGTTGGAATAGACGCGGCCAAGGTGGGCGCTCCAGTGTCTCCGATGATTTTTGGCGGGTACATGGAGCCGGCCACTACACGGGTGTGGGCTGAGATGCTGACCGACCGCAAATTCGGGCGGCCGATTACAGACGCGCAACCGCCTCAGGAGGGATCGTTCTTCCGTCGCATGGCCGGCGAGCCGTTCAAGCCGATGGGCCCGGCGGGCACGGTGGAAATGGACAGCGAGAAGGCCTTTGTGGGCAAGCACAGCGCACGCATCAAGCTTGATGCTTCAGAACCGCACGGCATTGCGCAATCCAAGCTGCGCGTGGGCCAAGGCAGATCGTATGTGGGCCGCATTTATCTAGCCGGCGATGCCGGGGCCAAGGTTGTGGTCCGCCTTGTCTGGGGCGCAGGCGCCGGTGATTCGCAGACGGTTCAGATTCCCGCATTGTCCGGTCAATTCAAAAAGTTTCCGCTCAAGTTTACTTCGCCGGTCGACACGGACCAGGCGCGCTTTGAGGTTCTCGGCACCGGCAGCGGGACATTTCATGTTGGGAACGCTTCGCTGATGCCTGCCGACAACGTGCAGGGATTCAATGCGAGCATGGTGAAGCACATTAAGGAGGTCGGCTTCCTGATGGCGAAGTGGCCCGGCGGCAATTTTGTATCCGGTTACGACTGGTACGACGGCCTGGGCGATGCTGACAAGCGGCCGCCCAAACCGCAGCCCATGTGGTCGAACCGGATCGAGTCGAACGATGTTGGTATCCATGAGTTCATTGCTTTTTGCCGGCTGATTGGAGCGGAGCCGGACCTGGCTGTTAATACCGGGTTGGGAGAAGCTCGCGTTGCGGCCGAGCTCGTTGAATATTGCAATGGGACCGTGAATACGCGGCTGGGTAAGATGCGCGCGGACAACGGCCATGCCGAGCCATTCAATGTTCGCTGTTGGACGATTGGCAATGAGATGTACGGCCCATGGCAGTTTGGCTATATGCCGATGAGCCAGTACACCGTGAAGCACAATTATTTTGTTGAAGAAATGCGCAAGGTGGACCCGAAGATCAAGGTAGCGTGTGCCGGGGCGAGCATTTGCGAGGAGTCCTGGTGCGCAGCGGAACAGAAGCAGATGGAGCCGGGTTTCTGGCAGCCGCCGCTACTGGATAAGCTGCCTTTCAAACATGAATCGAAGAACGATTCTGACTGGTGGCTGCTTAAAGACAGTTCCGACTACATCGACTACATTTCCGAACATACCTATTGCTATCCGGACATGGCTTTCGATGCCGAGAAGCAAATGTATGTCGACGTCACGGATCCGTTGCAACTGAGAACGCGCCGCATGGCAAATCGCATTGGCGCAGCTTTTGAAGCGTGGCAGTATTACGTGGAAAAGATGCCGGTGCTGAAATCAAAAAATATCAAGATCACATTTGATGAGTGGGGCTGCCGCTATCGCACGCCGCCGGGCCGCGCTCCGCAGCTGGTGGGAATGGTGACGGCGCTCTCGTATGCGGTCTTTCTGCATGAAATGTTCCGCCACTCCGACATGATCGATGTAAGTTGTCCAACGGGAGGGCTGAACACACTGCTGATGGACAGCACAGGACAGGCTGTGGGACTGACGGCAGAAGCGCTGGTGATGAAGCTTATTCGCACACACTTTGTGGATGCGCTGCCGATTGTCGTCAGCGGAAACTCGCCGCAGGTGCCGATGCGAGGCACGCCGATGGTTGATATGGGTTCGGAACCGGTGGGAAGTCCGACCTACCCGATCGATGTTCTGGCAGCATTCTCGGGCGATCGGAAGACTTTTATTCTTTCCGTGATCAATGCTACAGAAGAAGCGCAGGAATTTATGCCGCAGATCAGTGGAGTCAAACTGCGCGGCACGGGTAAACTTTCGCAGCTTGTCGCTCCCAGTGCTACTTCAAACAATGAAGTTGGCAAAGAGCCGGTCGTCAAAATCGCTGAGAGTTCGGTGGGCGCGTTGCCTGAAAAGGTGCAGCTGCCGCCAGTGAGCGTAAGCATTTACCAATACGAAATCGCGTAAATTGCGAAGAACTTCAACCAGAGTGGGCCGGCAGTTCGCTGATGAATTGCCGGCCTATTTTTCGGGGCCGCATTCTGCGGACGACTGTACGGCTGGTGACGGCCACCGCCTACAATAGAAAGACACATGCCTACCGTCGCAATTATTGGAGCAGGCCCGCTTGGCCGCTGGCTGGCGCTTGAAGCCGCACGCGCTGGATTTGCTGTTTTGCTTGAAGACGTGATGCCGAGCAACCTGCATCATGCCCAGGAGTTTATCCGCCAGCAACTTAATGCGGAAACTTTGCCGTCGGTTCGGTTTGTTTCGTCCATTGAGGATGCAGTGCGCGAGGCCGACCTGGCGATAGATTGCATTCCCGACGAGCTTGAATCGAAGCTGGAGATTCTTTGGTTGCTCGACCGCATGTCGCCGCCGCAAACGGTGTTCGCTACGCCGACCACGCGGCTCTCGATTGCCGACCTGGCCTCGTGCACATACCGGCCGGAAAAGTGCATCGCAATTGTCGCGGAGCCGCAGTCGCTGGTGGCTGGGCAGAGTAACGAAGTGCTTCTGCGGAAGACCGCGAGTACGACGGCAGAAACTGTTTCACTTGTGGAAGATTTCTGGAAGCGGCTGGGGCACTCCCCGATCTTCGAGCTGGAAAACAGTGATCAGTGAATAGCGGGCTCTGAAGGCTGGTGGTCGTTGACGGGTTCCAACTACTTGCCGCTGCTTGCCAGCACCTTTTCGTAGTAGCGCACGTATTGCGGCACTACGAGGGATGCGCAGAATCGCTTTTGCGCGTTGCGCCGCACTTCATCGCGCATTGTTTCGAGACGTGCCTTGTCGCTCAGCAGGCTCAACGCTCCCTGCGCCATACCGTCTACATCGCCCACCTTGTAGAGCAATCCCGTAAAGCCATCTTCTATCAGTTCGGGAACGCCGCCCACGCGGGTTGCGATTGACGGGACCTTGCACGCCATTGCCTCAAGGGCAGCCAGCCCGAAGGATTCAAGTTCGCTTGGCATGAGCATCAGGTCCGCAAGGGGCAGCAGTTCATTTACGCGGTCCTGCTTGCCGACAAAGTGCACTTTGCTCTGGATGCCAAGATCGTGCGCGAGCCATTCGGCGGCAGAACGGTCGGGGCCGTCGCCGACCAATACCAATTGAGCAGGCATTTTGCTGACGACGCGCGCAAAGATCTCGACCACATCTACTACGCGTTTTACCGGCCTGAAGTTGGACAGGTGCATGAGGATTGCTTCGTGCGGGGCGGCGAACTTGCGCCGCGCTTCGGCGCGCAGTTCCTCGTCGCTGAAGGGCGCGTAGACATCGCAGTTTACAAAGTTTGTCACGACTTCAATGTCGCGCGTTACTTCAAAACTTTCGATGGTCTTTTCTTTTAGGTAATTCGAAATGCTGGTAACGCCGTCGCTTTCCTGGATGGCATAGTGCGTAATGGGCAGATAGCAGCGATCAAGTCCCACGAGTGTAATGTCGGTACCGTGCAGTGTGGTCACAAACGGGAGCCGGCGTCCGCGGGTTGCAAGCATTTGCCGCGCTAGCAGCGCGCTTACTGAGTGCGGAATAGCGTAGTGCACGTGCAGCAGATCGAGTTCGTTGAACTCTGCCACTTCGGCCATGCGCGAGGCCAGCGCAAGATCGTAAGGGGGAAACTCAAACAACGGATAGCTGGAAACCGGAACCTCGTGATAAAAGATGCCTTCTTCTCGTCCGTTCAGCCGGAAGGGCTGCGAATAGGAGATGAAGTGCACCTGGTGACCGAGTGCAGCTAGCTCAATGCCTAGCTCCGTGGCCACTACGCCCGAACCGCCGTAGGTGGGGTAACACGTAATTCCGATCCGCATAAGGTCTTCCAAATTGGAGCGCGAGGTACGAAAACATGCCAGCTTTTGCCGAAACGGCAGGCCGTTGCATGTCCCTCAAGATTGTAGATGATCCTGAGGGCCGGGCGTCGGCGGGTCTGCAATCGCGTCGAAGTTTACTGCAAGGAAGTTTTACAGGCCACCGCTGAGATCTTATTGAGCAGAGCGGGGCGATCTGGCCTTCGTCAGCAACGCGTCAAATTCGGACCTCGGCATTTTCAGCATGTCCGGATGCGCCTCCACCCACTTCGCAAAAGCATCGTACTTATCCGCTGTCCATCCCCCTTCAAACTGCGCGCCGTTCTTTCCCTCGCGATTCAATTCGAAGTTGAAGTCGTCTTTCAACGAGGTGAACTCCGCATAGCTGACTGCATCCTCCGCAAGAATGGCCGGGATAAAGATGACTCCTTCCGGCTTGCACAGAACCAGGTCTCCGGGCAGCACAACTGCGCGCCCTATGCGGATGGCGGCGTTGATCGAGGCCAGTTCCATGTTGGCCCACGCCGACGGATCGTATCCGCGATAGAAGCCGTTGAAGTTTGGAATCTCACGATTCTCCTCCTGGTCGCGAATCCCGCCATCGAAGACAAACCCGGTGTGAGTATGCGCCGCTACAGCGTTGCCTAGATTGGATCCGATCAAAGTTCCCTCGATCACCTTTCCGAATCCATCGGCCACATACACATCGCCAATCTGCAATTCGGCGATTGGCCAGCTGTTCGTTCCAGAGCCACGGCCGAGCAGGCGTCCTTCCGCTTTGCCTTCGGCGGCAATGGCCCTGGTCATGTCTGGACGCGAAGGCATGTATTGCGCCGTGAGTGCGCGGCCCGCAAATGGCTTGTCAATATGCAAAGCCTGCCATCCGGTGTCGAATTGATTGTTGTATCCCTGACCGCGCAAAAACTCCCAAATGTCTTCGATCGTCGTGTCGACCGCGCGCTTCAGGAGCGAGTCGGGCAGCCTGGGCCTGCCGTCCGGGAATCGATCGCCCTTCCATTCCGAGGTGTAGAAGAGTATCTGATCCCGAGTGGTCTTCGCCTGGCTGAACGCAGATGAGGGTGAAGTCGCAATGATGGCCAGAAGGAACGCAACGACTATTTTTTTCATCGTTCTAATCTCCACTTCAGTCAGGTGGTTGCAAGAGTCTGTGCTCGAATCGCACGCACATCAAATCGACAATTCATTTCGCTTATGAACAGAGCAGACCAATCAGCGCTCGATCAACTGAACAACGCGTCGTCCCAAGACTGTGCTTCATCCCACATGGGCGTGGGGTCAAAGTAGGCGGTCCCCGGCTTCAGGTGACGCTTTACTTCTTCGTCGTTCAACGTGATGCCCAATCCCGGCTTGTCAGGCACAGTGATGAAGCCCTTGTTAACGATTGGTTTTTCGATGCCGGTCACCAAGTCCTGCCAGAAGGGCACATCGAGCGCGTGGTTTTCAAGCGCCAGGAAGTTGCGTGTGGCAGCGGCACAGTGAACATTTGCCATGCAGCTTATCGGAGTCCCTGCAAAGTGCATGGCCATGGGGACGCCATGAGCGAACGCCATGTCGCCGATTCGATGGGTTTGCAGGATTCCGCCGGAGGTGGCAAGGTCCGGATGAATCTTATCCACGGCATGCTCGCGGCAAAGAGTTTCAAAGTCGGAGACCTGATAAATATCTTCTCCGGTGAGGATGGGCGTGGGGTTAGCCTCTCTGATTTCCTTCAGCAGATCGGTGTAGTACCACGGAACGACATCCTCCATCCACTCCAGATTGAACTTCTCATATGCCTTGCCGAGGCGAATGACAGACTTGACGCCGATGTGGCCCAGATGGTCGATTGAGAGCGGCATATCGTAGCCGATGTTGTCGCGCACCGCAGCAACGTATTCACATAGCCGATCGATGCCTTTGTCTGTCACTTCAGTCGCCATAAACGGGTGCGGCTGGCTGCGAAGCTCCCATTTGTCCTGCCCGGACGGTTGCATCACAGTGCCGGGGATTCCTTCGAGCACGTTGATACCGAGGTCCATTTTCACCCAAGTCAGGCCCATTTCTTTGCGCTCTTTGGCGCGGCGGCCGTACTCGGCCGGATCCATCGATTCGGTGGTATCGGCATAAATGCGAATCTTATCGCGCCATTTGCCGCCCAGCATCTGATAAACGGGAATGTTGTAGACCTTGCCAGCGATATCCCAAAGTGCCATTTCAACGGCACATACTCCTCCGGCCTGTCGTGCGTTGCCGCCAAATTGCGCAATCTTCTGAAAGAGGTAATCGATGTTGAGCGGGTTCTCGCCCAGCAGCCGGCTCTTGAGCACCATCGCATACTGAGGACCCGCGATGTCGCGCACCTCTCCCAAACCGTACACGTCCTGGTTGGTGTCGATGCGAATGATGACGCACGGGCTCGGGCCTGGCTTGACCACTACGGCATAGCGCATGTCGGTAATCTTCAATGTGGACGGGCTTGAGGCCTGATTCACATTCCTGATGGCAGGCTCCGTGGCTTCAGCGCTGCGACGAAATGCTCCGCCAGCCAGCACGGCCAATGAGGACTTGAGAACGCTGCGACGGTTGATGCGCGGCTTCCATGTTTCAAACATGGTGAATGCTTACCTTTCTCCAAGACTCTGCATGAAGAGAACGCGTTTCAGAAGCCTTGGCGGCTACCCAGCGCACGGCGTTGACCAGCATGGCCTGATAGGCGGGATTTCCGTGGGCTTCGTTGGCATGGCCCAGCGCGATATTTACGATGCGTGTCTTTGGGTCATTGACCACCCACACTGAGGCGTATGCTTTCCCGCTTTCGGCTTCTGGACTGGTCTCTGCAAGCACATCGACTGGCGCGCCGGGATTGAATTCCATGCGATATTGTTCGTCGATGATTTTGAATTCGGCAGGAACGCCGTGCATGACAGCGTGGGCGGGTTGGCGGTTGAAGACTGTGAACTCGCCGCGGCCATGGCTCCTGGCGCCTCCGCCCACGAACCGCTGATTGTAGGCGGGTACGTTTTGCCAGTTGAACCACGCGGCTGCGTGACAGACTACGACTCCGTGGCCTGCATCAGCGAAGGCATTCAGCGCGTTTTGAAAAGCCGGTGTGCCAAAGCTGGCGTGATTTGCACTGAATACGAGGACGTCAGCATGTGCGAGTTGCGCCACGGCTTCATCGGCATTCGAGGTGTAAGCTGTCGCAATTCCGCCGGCCGCATTGAGTGTGGCGTTGTCTGCGGCGTGAAAATAAGTTTCAAAATCGTGTGAGCTGCCGCCGCCAACAAGCAAGGTGCGGATGGTGCCGGCTTGCGGCTTGGCCGGAAGTGTTTCGCCACTGGCCGGCAATGCCTGCTCTGCGTCTGTGAGCAGGGCGGCCCCGAGGTGAGCTGCATGCGCAACACCGGTGGCTGCGCCGGCAATTGCCGCAGCCACGCCGACTCCTCCAACGCTCAATACTTTTCGGCGCGTAATTCTTGAAGCGTCGTCGGTCATTTACTCACGTCCGCACCGTGTCTTATGGCAGGTTCAATTTTGCAGTCAGGCATTGCCCGCAGAATTTCTTCCTGACCGGTTGGTCCGAATACGACGAGAAAGCGCAGAGTATTATCTCCGGTGTTCACTGTTTCGTGAAAGACGCCGGCGGGCAAGTGGATCAAGTCGCCGGCCACGACGCGGCGTCTTTGCTCTCCGCCGATGTCGACCATCTGCGTGCCTTCGCCTTCAATGACGTAGAGAATCTCCTCCATGTCGGGGTGGTTGTGACGGAGATGTCCCTTGCCCGGCTCAACGGTTACAACGCCGAGCAAGAACTTGTCTGCGCCAGTGACCTTGGGCTCGCTGAGCCATTGCAGGCGGCCCCAATCAAAGGCCAGGGTTTCTACATCGTCGGGCTGTACGAATCGCTTACCGCTGATTTGAGTCATGAGACTCCTCCGTGAGGACTTGATTATGGCTTCGAGATGACAGCCTTTTTGAACGATCGGGTCTGTTCGGTAATGGCGCGCTCAACGGCGAGCCGCTCAATGCTTGAAGCTCCGAAGAAGCCGTGCACGCCCGTGGTGTGTTCATAAATGAATTGCGAGTCTGCGGGTTCGGCGATGGGACCGCCATGGCAGATGACCAGGATGTCTGGATTGATGGCGGCAGCTGCATCGCGAATCTCCTGAACTTTGACGGCTGCATCGGCGAGCGTCATGGATGTGTGTACACCGATGCTGCCGCCGACCGTGCATCCCATATGGGCCACCAGAACATCGGCTCCTGCCCTGGTCATCTTCACCGCTTCGTTCACGTTGAAAACGTAGGGGCAAGTCAGAAGATCCAACTGGTGCGCAATCCGGATCATTTCCACTTCAAGGTCATAGCTCATTCCCGTCTCTTCAAGATGAACGCGGAATGTGCCGTCGATGAGCCCGACGGTTGGGAAGTTCTGCACACCAGCAAAGCCAAGATCGCGAATCTGCGGCAGAAACCTGTGCATGCGCCGGAAGGGGTCGGTTCCGCAAACGCCGGCGAGGACGGGCGTGTGCTTGACCACGGGCAAAACTTCTTCAGCCATTTCAACCACAATCTGATTTGCATCGCCGTAGGAGAGCAGCCCGGCACTGGATCCGCGGCCCGCCATCCGATAGCGGCCGGAATTATAAATAATGATCAGATCTGCGCCACCGGCTTCAGCAAACTTGGCTGAAATTCCTGTGCCCGCGCCGACGCCAAGAATGGGCGATCCGGCACGAACCTGTTCGCGCAGCCTGGCAAGACACTGCTCGCGTAACGTCATGCGTTTTTCTTCTCCTTTACGATCTCAAGAAACTCTGCAAACAGCCGCGCCGCGAACGATGGGTCATTGATGTGCGCGTCCACCTCAACCAGTTTGACCGCAGGCTTTATGTACTGCCTGATCGCATTGAACAAAGCCTCATCGGCTTCGTGGCTGTAAAACGGCTGGCCTGGACAATCGATTGCTGAGACGCCGCGCAGTGGTAGCACGATGGTTACAGGGCCCATGGCTGCGCTGGCTCTCTCGGCAATCTGTTTACCAAGGATCGCATTTTCGGCGGGCGTTGTGCGCATCAAAGTGACGGACGAATTGTGGCGGTACAGCGTGCGCTCGCGATATTTTTCGGGGACGGTTTCGAAGGGACCGAAGTTGACCATATCGATGGCGCCGACTGAAATCACCTGCGGCACGCCGCAGATTCCGGCTTCCTGCAGGCGATTGGGACCGGCGGAAAGAATTCCACCGGCCAGCTCATCTGCAAGTTCAGTTGTTGTAATGTCAATAACGCCGCAGGCAAGGCCCGAGCGGATGATCTGTTCCATGCTCTGACCGCCGACTCCGTTGGCAGAGAAGACGAGCACTTCGAATCCAGCCTTCTCCAGCATGCCTCTTACCTGGGTGACGCACGGCGTGGTAACGCCAAACATGGTGGCGCAGACCAAGGGGCGGTCTGCGACGAACTGCGGCGTCGGCAATCCACACATTCCGGCCATGGCGTTGGCGGCGGTTGTGAGCACATTGCAGGTGACGCGATTCAAGCCGGCGATATCAGAGACAGCGTGCATCATCAGCATGTCTGAGCCGCCCACGTAGGACCGGACGTTGCCTGAGGCCGAAGTTGAAACCATCAGCTTGGGCACGCCCAGCGGCAACTCTCTCATGCCGGCGGAGGCAACGCTGGTGCCGCCTGAGCCGCCAACTGCGAGCACACCTGCAAGCGGTTGCTGACGATGACGCTCGCTGAGCCACTCGGCAAGCCCGACCTGCATGGTCATGACGGCCTGACCACGGTCGCCACCGGAGATTAGTGCTTCAAGCGAGCTCCCGCCGCGCAGGGCAATCTGTTCGCGAGTAATGTCGGGTGTAAACGGCGGCGGCCCCAGAATACCCACGTCAATGACGATGACGTCGATTCCGAGCGAGCGCAGATGGTCGCGCAGAAACCTGACCTCATCCCCTTTGGTGTCGAGAGTTCCGATAAGTGCGACTGGACCACGCGGATTGAGCTGAATAACTTCCTCCGAAGTACTGATTGAAACTGTATCTCAATGGCTCATAGTCCATTTGGGGTGGAATGTATTCTCGTCCGTCGAACGTTGTCAAGAATCTCACGCCAGGGGTCTGCTGCGCGACTCTTGAAATAAAAGTCGCGCAGTGCGATGGTGGCTGATATGTGCCGATGTGGGCTGGAGCTTATTGGCCCGCAGCCACTGTTTGAAGGGAAAAAAGCGAACCGCGCGCGCCGATGAACAGTGTTTTTTTATCTGCTCCGCCAAAGGCGAGACTGCTTGGCCGCTCCGGAATTTCAACTATGCCGATTTGCTTTCCGCTGGAGTTGTAAATGTAGAGCTGACCTTCTGCTACGTACACGTTTCCGGATGCGTCCGCTACAACGCTGGAACCTCCGCGCGTTGCAAATTCGGAAGCTGTGGCATGGGCAAGGCTATCAAGTCTCAGGTGATAGGTGGCGTCGTCTTCTTCGCTTGCTACCAGGTGCTCATCGCCGACGCGGAAGAGCCGCCATTGCGATGTTTGCAGCATGGGCTGCCAGTTACCGCCAGCCATAATGGCGTTTGAAGTGCCGGAAGCATAATAGAAATTACGCGGCTCATCCTTTACAACGGCCTGGATAGCCATGTTGCTACGGCCTGCGTAGACCACGCCTCGGCGCTCCATCTGCATCATCAGGGTTTCCATGCTGTTGTGGAAGCCGACCGGCAGCATGAGATTTGTATCGGCGACGGATGCGCTTACGCCGTCGATTTTCTTTGCTTCACCGGATTTGGTGTCAACGCTGAAGACCGTTCGGCTGTAGTCCTGAACCAGTAATGAGCCGCTGCCGGCGAAGGCCGCGGCCATGGGCGTTTGCACTTTGTCGGTCAGCAGTTCGGCCTTCTTTTCGTCTGCGTTCCACTTGTAGATATGGTGCATGGCGGCGTCGGTGAAAAACAGGTGTCCGCTTTCGTTGGTAGTAAGCCCGGCAATGTTGCTGAAGCCGCTTGCCACCTGTTCCAACGTTGCGCCGGCTGCGAAAACGCCCGCAGGCAGGGGCAATGGGGTACCAGCTTTGACTTCCGAATTCAGCGTGAAGGTTGTGAAGTCATGGGTGCGGATGCGCACGCCGCTGGTGGCGTCAAAGAAACTGTTGTCGAATGCAAGGCGCGTCATGCTGAAGTCGTGCACGTTTTCGAAATGAACGTCGCTTGAGTTTGCTGCTTCAACCGCGTTCAGCTTGGGCAGCACGTTTCGCGACACGCGGTACATGAACAGATTCGCGAACAGCATCTGATGCGCGTCTTTAAATTCGATGGAGAACGAGTCGGCGCCGGCGGGGTTTTCTTCCTCGGTTTGCAACGCGTACACCGTCCAGTTTGACGCGTTATGGAATTGCGTTTCGTGTTGCATGTGGTGCTCGCACGACATCTGGTAGACGATGCTGGGCGTGGTTGTGCTTTCAACCAGCAGGCCGGCTCTCGCCAGCGTGTTCGCTGTCCACACGCCGCGGAAGATGCCGCCGCCACCATCTTTCACCCACAGGCTGGGATATTGCGCTCCTGCTCCTGCGTTTGGATTGAAGGCTCCTGGACTTTGCGGCTGCGCAGGCCGGGGTAGATTTGGATTGAGCGCGGAATTTCTGCGACCCGGCCCACGCATGAAATTCACATCTTCAACGAACGACGCAGGACCAGCGCGCCATACAAGTCCTGCTGCGCGGTGGTCCTGGGGCGAGGTCAGGATGCCGATGCCGGTCATGATGGCCGCGCCGCCTTTGGCGCTCTCAACCAGCGGCACTGCCTCGCCTTCGCCGGTAAAGTTTGGCGCATCGTCGGTTGCCACAATCACAGCAGTCACGGGATTGAAACCGATCAGCACGCTGTCCGGCTTGAGTTGCAGCGTGTTTGTTACGCGATAGGTGCCGCTGGGGAAATACAGAATTCGATGCGCATCGATGGCGGCCTGCAACGCCGCCGTGTCGTCAGAGCCGTCTCCTTTGACGCCGAGTGAGTGCACGTTGACCCACTGCTGCATGGGCGGCAGGGCAGGGATGTCGGATGCTACAGCTTTGTCTGCGCCGGAGCGCTCGCGATGGTGAATTTGTACTCCGCTCTCGCGTCCGTCAGGGCCGATTGCAAGGCCAATGGTCAGATGCTCCTCAACAAAAGGCTTGGTGCTTCCTTTCACAGCGAATGTCGAACTTGAACCGTCCTGCCCTTGAATCAATTGCGGCACGTTTTTGCAGACGATGCGGTCAAGCGTTACCTGGTGATGCGCCTTGCGGGCATCGCCAAGCACGATTGCAGAGTGGCTGATGTCTTCAAGCACCAGGTCGCGGCCGTACAACTGCTCTGTCATTCCGTGCGTGATTTCGACGGCCACCGGTGCCTGCGCAATGCGATCGCGGATCAGCGTCATGCCAACTTCCTGCGTATGGATGGCCGCCTTCTTCTGGCCGGTGATGCTGGAATCCATCAGCAGAAATTGCCATGCGGGTGAGGTGCGAACGGAGATTATGCCGTATTCGCCACCCTCAATTTGCAGGTCGATTGCGCCATTGCCCACATCTTCAAGCGCGGCCCGGCCATCGCCCACCTTGAACCGCATGTGCTGAACAAACGAGTGCTGCGCCACATGAAACCGCACCGCGATTGCTGCCGGATTTCCGGCGCCGACCTCGAAGTCGAGGTTCATGATTCCGCTGTAGAACGTGAACTCGTTTGCGTCCATCACAGGCTCACTGGCCTGGGGGCGCATTGAGGAAAACTGAAGCATGTACCGGCCGGTTCCCAGAAATTCGTGGCCTTCCTGATAGCCGGGTGTGTTTGCTCCCAACACAAACACAGGGCGATGCGCGCCGTAGCCAATGAGCCGGATGCCCGACCACAGGCGAATCGTGTGACTGAGGCGATATCTTCCTTCGGCGACAAAGACGATGCCCTGGCCGGTCGTCTCTGAAACGTGATCGATGGCGGTCTGGATGGCAGCGGTATCGTCGGCCTGCCCATCGGCGACTGCGCCGAAAGCGCCACGCTCAAGATAGACCGCGTGAGGATCGTCTGGCCGCACCGTATATATGGATTGGGCTGAGAGTTGATATGAGGCCAACGTAACAAAAAGAGATATTGAAATAAGGCAACGCATAAGGAATTCACTCCGGCAGATCAAGCATATTTGCGACCAACCTTTATACCGCATTCCGTTGGTCTATGGCGTTACGCACCGACACAAGAGTCATCCCCGAATTTGCCGGCGCGCGGCCGAGTTTTGGGGCAATCGGAA
>JADGNO010000177.1 GCA_017883405.1 Occallatibacter sp.
ATCCGGTCAGCTAGCGCTACTGTTTAACGCCGGCCCCTTGGCCGCGCCACTGACACGTGCGCAATACCTGGCCAACGCGCCGGTGCCGCAGAACCTCTTTTCCCACGCTGATCAGCAGATTCAGTGGCAGGCAGCGGGCTCAAGCTCATCACTGGCCCATAGTGGCTGGGGCGGGCGCATGGCGGACCGTCTTGACAACAATGCGATCGTTCTGCCGCCAATGATTACCATAGCCACAAACGCCCTGTTTGCCTCCGGTAACCGGGCGCAGCCAGTGACAGTGCCGGCGTCCGGCGGGCTCACGGTGAACGGATTCCAAAAAACTGCCGGGGATACGGCACGGTATCTTGCCCTGCAACAACTGATTTCAGCCGGATTGACCAGCTCAGATGCACTGGTCGCGGCTGAAGCCGCGATACAAGCGGATACGCTGTCGGTGGCATCCACGCTCAATCCAGTGTTGTCGACCACCAGTAATGTGCTGGGGGCGATTTTTTCAAAGCTGACCGATTCGCTTTCAACGCAGTTGCTGGCAGTTGCCAAGCTAATCGAATCACGCACCAAGATGGCGGCGCCGGCAAGACAGATTTTCTTTGTGTCGCTGGGCGGATTTGATACCCACACCGATCAGATCAATCGGCAACAAACCTTATTGTCACAAGTTGGGAATGCGGTTGCGGCATTTTATCAAGCTACGGTTGCGCTCGGGGTTGCAGGCCAGGTGACCACTTTTACCATGTCTGATTTCGCGCGAACGCTGAAGCCAAACTCAACCAGGGGATCGGATCATGCTTGGGGCAACCATCATCTGATTATCGGTGGCGCGGTCAAAGGTGGGTTTTATGGCTCCTTCCCGTCTCTGGTCTTGGGCGCAAACGACGATGCGGGGACTGAAGGCCGCTGGATTCCGACCACTTCGGTCGAGGAATACGGTGCCACTTTGGCAACTTGGTTTGGCTATGGCGCGAACGCTGCAGACATGCTCTACGCATTTCCACAGCTTGCGAAGTTTGCTCCTGTTAACCTGGGATTTGTTTGAGCAGAAATCCGCTACTTTTGAGAGCGGAGCAATCCTGGGTTGGAGGTTTCTTCGAATCAGAGCGGAAGAGTGAGCGATGCTAATGACTTCGCCATGGAGGCTCCGGCGCAATTCCAGTTCGGCGAGCCGACGCGCCGGAAGCAGGTGTGTGACATGTCCCGGACTGCGTATAATGGGCCCTACGCGTCGCCTGACCGATAGGTTACGCTCCCTTTAAGGGGTGCTGCGGACTTCACCATCCTACGTATCCGAACTTGTGACGAGGCTTGCATAGGAAGGGTGAGGCGACGCGTAAACCATCGCGACCGATCCAGTGTCATCGAGCCAACCCTCGGTCGGTGCGCCAGCGCCAGGTCAGCCAACCGGCGGCGGCGAGCATTCCGGCCCAGCCGATCAGCCGGGTGAAACCGGCAATGCCTGTGTCCAGCTGCAGAACGCCCCAGTTCGAGAAGACCGTGGCCCAGTCGTGCTCGCCGCCGCCCACCAGGGGTAGCACCTGCGCGCGCGCGTCCGCCATGTAATGTGCAATGTTCCAAAAGTTCTGCGACAGCCACATGCATGCCACGGCGAACGAGGCTGCCTCGCGCCGCGCCCAGAAAGACCCGCACACCACCGCCGGAAGGATCAACTGCATGAGCGTTCCGCCGTAGACCATGAGCGGCGACCACAGCAGACCGAAGAGCGGATGCCCGGCTTCGTGAAACAGGAGATTCGCGCCGTCGAGGAACCACACCCAGCGCTGCCCGGTGTGTGAGAACCAGGCAACCACCAGCAAGAACACAAGGCTTGCCGCCCACGCCGGCATGGAGACTTCCTTCCAGTCGGCTGCGTGGATCTCTTGCAGGCGGTCGAGGAGGCTCACGCAGACTTCGGCGCGGACGCAGCTACCCGGATAGCGAGCCGCATCTCCCATCTTTCCATGCTCGTAGCCTGCATCGCCACAAGCTGGAGAGTAGTGCCGGTGGCCATGCTGCGCAACCCTTCGGCCATGACCGCACCAGCGGTATCATTAGTACTTTCAGAGGCCTTAACACGGGATTCCATGTGCGGGACATATTACCACCGCACGTGCCGGGAGTTTTCAGAGCAATGCGCGCGGGCGTGCGGGCGCGTCATGAGGTACAGTCGTGCAACACCTTTGTTTGGCCGATCGCCAGCGCGCCTTTCCGCTGCGTTTGCTTCGCGGATCGTGCTAGATTATCTGTGACATGCTGCGAATTCGCCAACACCACGGCAAGAAAACCACGGCTGGAAAAACGCAGCGCTATACTGTTGTTTTTCGTCGCATTCTTGGATTGAACCTGCGATTCAGCGTAACAATTTGAATTGCACCTATGCACATCTGCATTTAGATGAACTGGCCACCCATGGTTCATGGTTAGAACCGTATTGAGCGTTGCGGCAATACTCTTCGCTTTGACCGGTTGCATGCCGGTGCCGGATTCCCCCTCAAGTACCACCGGCATTCCTGCTTTCCTCGCCGGTATCCGTGACCTGCTGCATTTTGTTCAAAATTCGGACAAGCCAGCGGTAACGCCCGAAAAGATTGTGAGTGATGTTATTGGTCGAGTAGTTGAAGTCCCTGAATTGACGGGAACTGTCCCACCGATCAAATGGACATTTGACGCCGATGAATTTCGGCACGTGGCCATCCTAGAAACGCACACGACTGAGAATGCATTAACGCTCGTCATATTCATGACGACGAGAAGCAATCCTCAATCAGACGAGGACCCAGTTCAACTTTCAGGAAGATTACGGCTTCAGTATGAGTGGAGAGCAGGGCAATGGACACTCACAACGATTGAAAATCTGACATTTTGCTATTCGGTTGGTCTGTCAGCCTGATCGGACATGATTGCTGGAAATCCATGTAACACCCGCCTTTTCCTTCGGCCGCTGTCGTTGGCTTGTCCATCTATTGGCGTTCTTGCCGGGCAATAGGCGTCGTCACTTTCCCATTTTCGATGTTTGGCGAAGGAGCTAAATCGTGGCGCTATGCCCCTGCCTGCCTTAATAACTGTCCCATAAATGCACGGTAATGGGAAAGTATCGCTATATCCTTTATGCGCCGCCGCAACGGACCTCTGGCGCTTTTTTGGGCGCTACTCGCCAGATCGCTGGCAGGCTATCCCATCCTAGCAAATGGGCATTGGAACGACGTTTTTTGTGTGTCCTGGATGACCGGTAACGACCCGCCCGGATCGCGGTCATTTTCGAGGGAGGAGCAAGCAAGCATGAACATACCGCAGGCGTCGCCGGTGTCAGCGCACAAGCCAGCGTTGCGATTGGATTGAAGCGGTTCAGCATATTCGTTTTGCGCATTTTGTGATTCGGCC
>JADGNO010000178.1 GCA_017883405.1 Occallatibacter sp.
ACCGTGCCGTCAGGATAGAACACGCCGTGCACCGTACCCCACTGGCCGGTAATCATCAGCTCCCAGATGTACCAGCCGACGTGTGCGTCCATATGCTCCTGAATGGCTACATCATACGGATTTGCGCGCGCAATGCAGGCAATCTCGGTGTTGATAAGCGGCTTTCCAACCTTGGACGCGTATGCTTTTGCCTGCGCAATGTCGGCTCGAATTTTGGAGCGCGTTTCAAGATAGTTATGGAACGACAGCACATCCACCGCGTCGCCCATTTCAATCATGTTGGGTGAGTATGCCGCGCCGATCGTTACCGGCGTTACAGGATCGATTTCATGAAACATCTTCGCCATGTACATGGCGTGTTCCATGCGCATCCGATTGTTGGGTGAGGGCGGCAGCTTGCAACAGTCAGGCTCGTTCTCAACGTCCCACATTTCCAGTCCTGGTTCTTTGCCGACAGCGGCTACCAGGTCGGTGACAAACGGCCGCGCATTCTCCCACTTGGTTTTGTCACCCTCTTCGCCAAACTTGTACTGCATAGTCGGCATTACGCCCATTCCGCGCGCGTGCGCCGCGCGCACAAAATGCTGCAGATTTTTCTTGAGCGCCTCTTTGTCTTTCTCCCACGCCGCATAGGGCACAAACACGCGAATCTGATTCAGGTTGAGCCTCTTCGCATAGTCCAGGTCTCGCTCAGTGACCGCGGGATTGTACTGAGCCCACATTTCAGCGTGTCCCGTGGTCTCTGCGCTTTGATAGTTGAACCCGCGCACTCCGCTCAGGTCTTTTGGCACGCGACGCTGCGCGGCAGCAGATGCGGCAACTGTAACAATAAGAATTGCAACGGCGAGATATCGGACTTTCATAGCATCCTCAGGGTCATTTGGACCCACTTTTCACGACAAATGTTTTAGTGCCTGCTCTTGAATGGAGAAAGCACCACGAGGTAACAATCGTTGGTTCGCAGCGGCAGCGTCTTCTGGAAGCTCCGCGTGGTGATGGCGACTTCGCCCTCGCTCACCGGATCGCCGCTGCTCAATTTCTTCAATGCTTCAACTTGCGTCCGCGTAAGTTGGCGCGGCAACCCCATCTCCGCATAAGCGGTAAATGCGTCGTTGCGCTTGTAGCCTGTTTGGTAAACGGCCACATGATACTTGCCGTTTGGCACGTTGGCCAGGTTGAGGACCAGCTCGCCCTTGTCGGTGGCGGGTAGCGCCTGCTTGTAGAAGACCTGATCGGTCTTGCCCTTGGGCGGCACCACGGGCGAGTAGTCCCACATCAGAGCCTGCATCGATCCGTCATTCGACTTTGTCACCCACGACTGGCTGTCATCGGTCGACACGTCGGCGGCTCCGAGCCTGCTGAGGAATTTGAACGCATAGAACGACGGCTTTTTAATTCCTTCAAGATTGATGAGCCCGAAGCCGCCATGAAAAGGCGTGAATGGCGGACCCTGCTCTTCAAAAATATCGGTGAACGTCCAGTACGACATCGAATCCACATAAGGCGTTGCGCGACGCACCTTGTCGAGAATGAAACTCGCCTGGTGATACTGGTCGTGCATGTAATCCGTGGGCGTGTACGCCGAGCTCCACTCCGTAAAATGCAGCTCAAGATTCTTTAACGGAGTCGCGTTCAGCAATTCGCGCGAGTGCTGCATACGCCCGCTCACCACGTTGGGATCGGGATTAATTATTGTGCCCGCGCTACCGTCCTCATCCAAAAAGCCCTGGTTCACGCCATAAGCATGCACGGCGATAAAGTCCACCGGCTCCGGATTGGCAACAATCCACTTTTCAAACGCCTGCTCAGCCGCATAAGGCACAGCGGAAGCCGGGCCGCCAACTCTGCATTTCTGGCACTCTGCACGCACGGCTTCAGAGGTTGTCTTATACAACGCGAAATAATCCTCAAGCGAATGCGGCCAGAATCCGCGAATGTCCGGCTCGTTCCACACCTCGTAATACCATTGCGTAATCTCGTCTTCGCCGTAACGTTCTGTCCAGTGCGCTATCAACGCTCGAATGAGCATTCCCCACTTAGCAGGATCCTTCGGCAGCGACGTATTCCCCTTCCACCAGAAGACTGTGGTGGTGCCGCTGGCCAATTTTGTGGGCATAAATCCAAGCTCCACAAATGGCCGGATGTGCATCTTCAGCATCGCGTCGTAAAGCGAGTCAATGTACTGGAAGTTGTATAACGGGTTTCCCTGCTTGTCTTCGCCGTAGACGCCCATCTCATCGCACAGCAGACCGTGCATGCGCAGGTAGTGGAAACCGATCTCGGTTTGGACGGTATTAAGTTGCTCCTGCCAGTCCGCGCGCAGACCTTCAGAGGCGCGGCCCGCGCCAACCACGCGCAATGGCACCGGCGAATGTGGACCGGTAACATGCGCCACATTGGCATGTATCACTCGTTGTTGGGGAGTTTGCCCCGGTAGCATGGGGCCAGCGAGAAGGCTTGCCAGCGTGGAGAGGGCAAGACCGCGGAAAAATTGTATCGCGCGCAAAGTGTTGCTCCTTTGGAACCTCAGGCAAATCCGCGCGCTATCGATCGAATTCTGATGCGCCATGCCGTGCCCAGGGCGGCTAATTGTGTTCCGCATTCTCCACAAATGCGTCGACGACTGACGAGTCCGCCAGCCACAGCCCAACGCCGGATTCACCTGGAAACCGTTCGATGAGCACCAACCATACTAACGCAGCAGCCAATTCTGGCAAGGTGATTGTTCAATCCACCCCAACTCGACCGTCTGCGGCCTTGTCCAGCGGTGCCCGCAGGTTACGATGAAACGTGGCCCAAACCGATCTGCGCTGGCAATCCAAGCTGGTTCTCCTCGCCGTCCTACCCGGCGTAGGTGCGCATGTCATTCTTGAAGCGCATTGGTGGAGCCTGCAGTCCGCGCCGGTCGCCATATGGACGCTGGGGCTCGCTGCGCTCTTCGGCATGGTTACATTGAAAGTCCGCGCCGCCACGCCCTGGGCGGCATTCACTGGCGCGGCCATTTTGGCCAGCCTCATGTTCTCAAGCACCTATTTTCCGTACCTGCCGTGGCGAACGGCGTTCGTTCCAGTGCTTGCGGTTGTTGTCGTCACCTTTGCGACCACCAAGCTTGGCCGCCGCAAAAAAGAGCGTCTCGGAACCGCCGAAAGCAAGCGGGGCCGATCTCCTTCGCAGGTGGCTGCCAATCTTGGCATTGCCGCTATTGCCTCCAGCGAGTTCTTCCAGTCCTGGCTGATTGACTCGCACGGTTTTGTGAATACAACGCTCATACCCGCCCCGCTTTTTACCATCGCGCTGGCAGCGTTGGCTGAAGCGGCTGCGGACACAGCATCGTCTGAAATAGGCCAGGTATTCGGCGGCAGTCCGCGCATAATCACTACGCTGCGCAAGGTCGAACCGGGAACAGATGGTGCGATTACCTTGGTCGGCACACTGGCCGGAATCGTCGCTGCGGCGTTGGTGGCCGTTGCAGGAACCTTCGCACTCAGCGGCGATCGCAATATGTTCTTGCTCAGTTGTGCCGGTGGCGTCTTCGGCCTTCTTTTCGACAGCCTGCTGGGGGCAACGTTTGAAAAGATCGGCTGGCTCAACAACGACGCCGTCAATTTCCTCTCCACGGCTTCAGCCGCAATTTTCGCCGTCGCGATACTGGCGACTATGCGCCCGCCCGCACCAGTGCCACCTCCGCATTTGATCATGCATTGATACGGCAGCAAGTAAGCGGGGTTCGCAGCATTAGGAGAGTTAGTGGGTTTAGCGAATCGGCACGCCCTAACTTGCTAACTCGCGTCATTAATGCAGGTGCATTCGCCAGGCCGTGTAACTCAGCATTTCATGCACGATGCGGTCGAAATCGCTTGACCCGCCCTCGATGGGGATGACGGGACGCGGCGAGGTGAGCACATTCAGACCTTCAGCCGCGCAAATCTCATGAATGCGGAACAGGTGTGTTCCATCACTCACAATCACCAGCCTGCGCAGCCCGTTTGCCCCTGCAATGACGGCAATACGCTTGGCAGATTCTTCCGTGTTCCTGCTCTGAGTCTCGGCGATGATTGCCTGCTCCGGCACGCCTTTGCCAATCAGGTATTGGCGACCGACGCCGCCTTCGGAATATTCATCGCCGCCGTCGCCGCCGAGCGTGATAATCAGCGGCGCTATTCCGCGATTGTAAAGCTGAAAGGCGCGATCCAGCCGCGCCCGGTACACAGGCGATGGCCGACCATCGTATTCCGCCGCGCCAAACACGGCGATCGCATCAGACGGCGCGGCCTGGTCCTGATCGGCGTAAGCCTGAATCTCCACGTAGACCCAGCGGCACCATCCTGCCACCGCCACTACCGCTAAAAGCAGCAGCGCCAGCAGGCCCCACAAAATCCAGGGGCGCGGCTTTATACCAGCTGGGATCGACATGGCCATCATCTTAGACCCCTCGGCCTTATGGGTCTGTGACTGCGAAAACACTAGGCCAGGATCGGCAGAAGCCCCAACTTCCTTGGTGAGTATGGCTGCCGACGCCGTTCTTTCGTTCTCGCCAGTCATCTTCGTTCAATCACCGGTCCAGCGCTGCAGCCAGCTAACGCTGCAAAACCATCACAATTTCATGGGTCGGAATCGCGCCTTCGCGCAAAATCTCCCAGCGGCCCGGTCCCAGCGAAAGGTCGATAATTGTGGTGGGCGCCGCGCGTCCAGTCGGGCCTCCGTCAATAATCAGCGGAATCCGGTCGCCGATCTGGTCGCGGACGGCAGCAGCGTGCGTGCACTCAGCAGCCCCCTGCAAATTAGCTGAAGTCGCCGTGATGGGCAGCCCCAGTTTGTCCACTACGGCCCGCGGAATTGCCGCGTCCGGAATCCTGAGCGCCACATTCCCCGTGTTCGCCGTCGATCGCAGCGGCAGCTTGGTGCCGGCCCGCACAATAATCGTCAACGGCCCAGGCCAGAAGCGGTCTGCCAGCTTGTCCAGCAGCGGATCAGTGTCGCGCGCCAATTCATAGGCCTGCGACAAGCTCGAAATCAGCAGTGACAGTGGCTTATGTTTCTGGCGGGTTTTGATTTTATAAATCTGTTCAACCGCAAAAAGATTCACCGGGTCCACTGCCAGTCCGTAAAACGTATCGGTGGGCAGCGCGACAACATCGCCCTGCCGCAGGCAGGAGACGATGTAGTCGATCCGGTCGGGTTGAGGTTCGTCGGGATGGACGCGTAAGATTTCCGCGGACAATCAGGCCTGCCTTAATAGCCGAATTGGAGACGCTGTAAAGACGGAAACTATCACAGCACCGGCCATGGTGCAAGTTGCAGAGCAGCTTCCGGGCAACTTTCCCGCATGCACTGCTCTTCACCGGCAAAACGGCATAGAATCGGCTCAGTACGTTTGGTTCTTCACTGATGCCTGTTCGCATTGTACAAAGTAAGCAGAACGCGCGCCTGAAAGAACTGCGCAAGGCGCTTGCCACCCCCGGTCGCGAAGGGCACGGTTTGGCCGGCATCGAGGGGCCAAAACTCATTGAAGAGGCACTCAGCGCGGGCCTGCTCGTCACCTGCGTGTTTGCTGCCCAGGGTTTCGAGCACCTGCTTGAGCCGCTGCCTATCCCGCCGGAAACCGAAATTCTGCTCATGCCCCGCGAGCTGCTCGACTCCGCTCTCGCCACCCAGGCACCGCAGCCAATTGCCGCCCTTGTGCAGCTGCCCGACTGGACGTGGGCTCACGTGCTGACGCCTAGCCGCAACGCCGTCCCGCTCATCGCCGTGCTTGCCGCCATCCAGGACCCCGGTAACCTTGGCACCATCCTTCGCTCGGCAGAGGCGTTTGGAGCCGACGGCGTCATCGCGTTGCCCGGAACCGTCAGCGGCTGGAACCCGAAATCGATTCGTGCCTCGGCGGGTAGCATCTTTCGCCTGCCCATGATCACGGCCACCGTCTCAGAGTGCTTCACCAATCTTCGCGAAGGGGGCGTGCGCATCCTCACCACCACGGTGCGCGCCGCCGAACCCGTCGATCTCGTCGACCTTACCGGAGCCGTTGCGCTCATCTTTGGCAACGAAGGTAACGGCGTTCCAGACTCCATTGCCTCATTTGCCGACGAGCCGGTCACGATCTCCTGCCCGGGCGCCGTGGAAAGCCTGAACGCAGCCGTAGCCGCCAGCATTACGCTTTATGAGGCGTCGCGCCAGCGTCGTGAGCAGGAAGTAAAACTCCTTGGCCGCAAGGGGCCCAAACGATGAGCCTTTTTGAGAGCTTGCCACAGCCCTTGTCCAAAGGCCTGCGCAACGCAGTTGCGCCGCTGGCGGAGCGGATGCGGCCTCGAAGTATAGAAGAGCTCAGCGGACAGCAGCACCTTGTCGGTCCGGGCAAGCCTCTGCGCGTCCAGATTGACCGCGACGACACCGGATCGATGATCTTCTGGGGGCCGCCCGGCGTAGGCAAAACCACCCTGGCCAAAATCATTGCTGAAACTACCAAGGCGAATTTCGTCGAGTTCTCCGCCGTCACCAGCGGCATCAAGGAAATTAAAGAAGTGATGGCCGCGGCCGCCAAAGCCTCGGAAATGCATTCGCGCACCATTCTCTTCGTCGATGAAATTCATCGCTTCAACAAGGCGCAGCAAGATGCCTTCCTTCCCTACGTCGAGCGCGGCACCATCCGCCTGATCGGCGCAACAACTGAGAATCCTTCCTTCGAAATCATCTCGGCGTTGTTGTCGCGCTGCCGCGTGTATGTGCTGGAACCGCTCAGTGAACCGCAGATTGCCGGTCTACTGCGTAAAGCACTCGAAGAGCGCGAATGCGGCCTTGGCAATTTGGAAATTACTGCCGACGACGAAGCTCTCGATCTCATGGCGTCCTATTCCAGCGGTGATTGCCGCAGCGCCTACAACACCCTGGAAGTTGCCGCGCAGTTGGCGATGGAAGGTACAAAACACATCGACAAGGAAGTGGCGACCACCGCCGTGCAGCAGCGCGTGCTCATGTACGACAAGTCCGGCGAGGAGCACTACAACCTGATTTCAGCGCTACACAAAAGCGTGCGCAATTCTGACCCCGACGCCGCTCTTTACTGGCTGGCGCGAATGTTCGCATCCGGCGAAGACCCTCTCTATCTCGCCCGTAGAATCGTCCGCATGGCTGTTGAAGATATTGGACTGGCCGCGCCTGAAGCGCTCAATCTGTGTCTTTCAGCACGCGACACCTACGAGTTTCTCGGTTCGCCGGAGGGCGACCTGGCCCTTGCCGAAGCCGTGGTGTATTTGTGTCTCGCGCCAAAATCCAATGCCGTTTACACCGCATGGGGCGCTGTGCACAGCGAGGTGGAGAACACGCGGCAGGAGCCGGTTCCGCTGCACCTGCGCAACGCTCCCACGAGGCTGATGAAAGACCTGGGATACTCCGAAGGTTACCGCTATGCGCACGACGAAGAAGGCAAGGTAGCAGATATGGATTGCCTACCCGACTCGCTTCGCGGCCGCAGCTACTATAAGCCCACGCAGGAAGGCCGCGAGAAATTACTGGCGCAGCGCATGGATGAAATCCGGCGCATCAGGCAGGGCAAGCGAAACACTTGACATTCAATTGCTGGCCGTTCCCCCACTCTACTGCTCAATCCTCTTTAGTCGGGAAGTTGTTCTTCTTCGCGTCGCCGGTTTCCTTCTTCTCATCGGTGCCGCTGGAATCCGCAGGATCGACAGTCCCCAGCGAGTCGTTCACGAGAAGGTCTTTGACGTCTTTATCTTCCAGGCATGGCTTTTTGTCACGCAAGTTTGGATCGGCTGTTATGGCGCACATGGTTGGGTATCCTCTATGCGCTTCGATGCCGGGAACCCAGACTCAGTTGGCGCAGAAATAGCCGTTGGCCGCGAGATGCCGCTGCCCGAAGCCACTTAACCCTTAATCGTTGCCTGCCGCACTAATCTTCCCGGGTGGGAAAGTTCCAGGCCTTGGCGTCACCGGTTTCTAGCTCTTCGTCACTTCCGGAAGAGTCGGCCGCATGGGTGGACCCCAGCGAATCATTCACGAGAAGGTCTTCAATGTCAGCGGGTTCCATCATGCCACATGGCTGCGAATAGGGGTACATGCTCTCGTACATTCTCGGCCTCCTCTCGAACTTCGTTGCCGTGAGTGTAACCCGAGGCGGAATAAGGATGGAATAAAGATGCGGTGAAAATGCCCTTATTTACTGGGGCAATCTCACCGCATCCCTATTCCTGTATTGAGTTGCTAACAGCGCGCAGCGCTGCTAACTCGCTGACTTGCTTCTTACCGCTCCCTTGGGGACAGCCCTATCTGGAACGTAA
>JADGNO010000179.1 GCA_017883405.1 Occallatibacter sp.
ACGCGACCCGCGCCGCGCAAAAGGGATTTCACCGGCCAATGTCCTTCAGAATCAGGAAAGAAGATTTCACCTGCGCGCTTGACTTCAGGCCGATAATACCAGCGCTTCAGCAGCGCCAGGTGACCTTGCCTTACAGTTGATGAAGGCGCAGCGCCAGAATTTGCCAACCCAGTCAGCGCAACCTCCATCCGAGCCTCCAGCATTCCCCGCGCAAGCTTTGCAGGCACCGACCCCTGTTCTTCTGATCCCTGATCCATGATGCCTGATCCCTGCTTTTCAGGCACCGGTTCCAACGCAAGCGGCTGCGCAAACAGTGAACTGGAGCCCGACTGCTCATTCTGAATCCTCATGCCCAAAGTTGAAAATGCCATCGGGCCATACAGTCGGCCATTCTCGAAGAGAAAGACCGCCACCTCATCAGCATTGGCTGCCGCCTGCAGAACCACCGCGCGCAGTTGGCTCAGGGGCCGCACCAGTTCCGATGCCAGCGCGCGCACCTGCTCCACTTTCTGCACCTGCGCGTGCATCGCCGCCGCCTTTTCGAACTCCAGTTGCGCTGAGGCTTCATCGCGCTCTGCCCGCAGCGTTACAAGCCGGCTCTCGCCGCGCGTGGCAAGAAAACTTTCGACTGCCATTGACTCTTCCGTGTAGCGTTCATCTGTGCAGCCCTTGTAACACGGCGCCAGGCACATCTTCATTTCGGAGTACACGCAACCCGGGTGGTTCGGGTCAGGATTAAGATCGTCTGTGCAGCGGCGCAGCAGAAACAGCTTCAACGCCTCTTCTGCATAGTGTTCCGCCGCGGCGCGAGACGGGAACGGCCCATACGACCAGTCGGCCTCGCGCAGGCTTGGCCGGTTGGTGACGTTAATACGTGGGTAAGGATTGCCGCCAAGAAAACGCACAAACGCTGGCATGCGCAGATGCATGCGCTCCAGGGCCTTCGGCCCGTATTGATTTTGCAGCAGATCAAACTGCACCAGCAGCGACTCAAACTCCGACCCAGTTAGCCGCCACACAATGCGACGCACGCGCCCGGCTAGTTGCAGTCGCCGCGGATGCTTCTCAGACGGTTGCAGCAGGCGCGCAAGACGCGCCCGCAGGTTTGGAGTGCGGCCAATGTAAGGCTCTGCATGGGCATCGGCTCCGTGAAGAGCAAACACCGCCGAGCTTTGCGGTAGTTGTTTGAGTGCGGTCACTGCATCAGCAGGATCGAACGGGATCTCCCGAAACAAATCAGCATCAGCACGCACGGATTCGTCTTTAGGTTCCTGTCCCATGCCACTCATCTCGCTAACAGGCGATTAAACTTGTCAACTCGTAAACTGCTTTTACGCTCCCGCTACCGTCATCCCGTCAATCCGCAGCGTCGGCGAAGCAACTGAGCTGCGGAAAACAAGATCGTTGCCGATGGCCGTTACGTTTTTGAACATCTCTGCAAGATTGCCGGCAACCGTTACCTCTTCGACCGCATGTGTCAGTTGACCGTTCTCAATCCACAACCCCGTCGCGCCGCGCGAGTAGTCGCCGGTAACAGTGTTGGTACCGAAGCCCATCAGCCCTGTCACGTAGAAGCCCGCGGGAATCTGCGCGATGATCTCTTCCGGCGTCAGTGTGCCCGGCTCAAGATAAAGATTCCCGCAGCCTACGCCCGGCGTTCCGGCCAGCCCGCGAGAAGCGTTATGCGTCGACTTCATGCCCAGTTTGCGTGCCGTGTAGGTGTTAAGCAGGTAGGTCTGCAACACGCCGTTTTCAACCACAATGGTTCGACGTGAAGGCAATCCTTCACCGTCAAATGGCGAGGTGCCATAACCGCCCGCGCCGGAGCCAAGCAGCATAGTGTGATCGTCCACAATATTGATGTTTGCGGCAGCGATTGACTCGCCAAGCTTGCCCGCCAGGAACGAAGCGCTACGCCAGATCGCATCACCGGATGCCGCCTCAAAAACTGAGCCCACAAGCGACCGAGCCACTTCCGCTGAAAACACAATCGGAACCCGCTGCGTTGCTACGCGCCTGGCGCCCAGGCGGCGCAATGTTCTGCGCGCTGCTTCCTTGCCCACGTCCTCAGGCGAATCCAAATGCGCAAAGCTGCGCGCACTCGACCACCATCCATCGCGCTGCATCTGCCCGTTCGCGTCCATCGCCAGCGGCGCAGCGCTCACGCCTGCGTAGCTGGTTCGGTATCCGCCCACAAAGCCACGCGAGTTGGCCAGCACCATGCGTCCGGTGGCTGCGTCAAAACTTCCACCGTCGGAGTTGGTAATGCGCGGATCGGCTTCGAGCGCGGCAGCCTCGGCGCGCCGAGCCCATTCAATGCGCTGTTTGCCGTCGAGAGAATAAACGTCGTCGTAATAAAGATGTAGATCCCCGGCGACCGTGCCGAACTCTTCGCGATCAGGCAAACCAGTAAACGGATCTTCTTCCGTCACCTTCACCAGCGCCATCGCGCCCTCTACCAACTGACGAATGCCGTCAGAGGTCAGATCGCTCGTCGACGCGGTAGCGGATCGCTTACCACTGAAAACGCGCAGGCCCAGCCCTCGCGAGCCCGATTCCTTCAGCGTTTCTACCTCGCCCATGCGCACATTCACGCTGAACTCATCGCCCTCGCGGACAACGGCTTCGGCGTCGGTGGCGCCCGCCTTTACAGCACGGGCCACAACGTCGGCGGTTAGTGATTCCATGTCAAGGATAGATTCGGAGGATGGATTTACGGCTTGGACCATGGGTCAACAGTAACAAAAGCAGCAGACGAAGTGGGCCTTGCGACTGGCTTAAAAGTTCGTTTGAGAACGACGGCTATCAGGATTGGGCAAGCACGCTTTCCTCATTTGGCTCAATTGGATTCACTGCCATCCGGTGAACGCCGTCGAAGCGATCCCCCAGGGAGCATCCCCGATTTCTTGCCTTATGCTCTCCCCGATTCGGCGTCGCTCCATCTTCAGATCGCCTGAAGAGTCCAATTGCTCCCTTACACTCAGGGCAACGAAGGCGCGGCTCGGCTATTTTAAGCGCTTCATCGGCAGAGATTGTGGCCCACGTATATTGCCGTGTTCCGCCTGCCAACGAGAAAAACTGCTTCACGTCCACAATTCGCATCAATAGTTCCTTTCGGCGTTATCGCCCTGTCCCACCCACGGTCATCTTGTCCAGCTTGATGGTTGGCATGCCCACGCCTACCGGCACGCTCTGCCCGTCTTTGCCGCAAGTCCCAATGCCCTCATCAAGCCTCAGATCATTGCCGACCATCGACACATACTTCAGCGCCTCCGGCCCGTTGCCGATCAGCGTTGCATCGCGCACTGGCGCGGTGATCTTGCCGTCCTCAATCAGGTAAGCTTCCGACGCTGAAAAAACAAATTTGCCGTTCGTAATGTCCACCTGCCCGCCACCAAAGTTCACCGCGTACAGCCCGCGCTTTACCGAGCGCAAAATATCTTCGGGCGCATCGTCGCCAGCCAGCATGTATGTGTTAGTCATGCGTGGCATGGGAATCGACTGATAGCTCTCGCGACGGCCTGAGCCCGTATTCGCGCAACCCATCAGCCGCGACGAAAGCTTGTCCGACAGATACCCCTTCAACACGCCGCCCTCAATCAGCACTGTCTCCTGAGTCGGCGATCCTTCGTCGTCCACATTGAGCGACCCGCGACGTCCGGCAATCGTCCCGTTGTCCACAACTGTCACCTTGGAACTGGCAACTGACTGGCCGATCAATCCTGCAAATGCCGAAGTCTTCTTGCGATTGAAATCCGCTTCCAGTCCGTGTCCCACGGCTTCGTGCAGCAGGATTCCCGGCCATCCCGGACCCAGCACCACTTCCATTTCGCCTGCCGGCGCGGCCACAGCGCCCAGCTGCAGAATTGCTCCGCGCGCCGCCTCGCGTGCCAGTCCCTCCGGGCTCTTTGAGCCGGTGAACTGTTCCAGTCCCGCACGTCCACCGCCGCCCGCGCTGCCCTTGGTCGTTATCGCGCCGTCCTTAGCAATCACAAATACATTCAGCCTGCACAGCGGCTGCGTGTCGCTTGCATACGCGCCATCCGAACCTGCAATCAACACGCGCCGCAGTTCTTCTGAGTAGCTCGCCCGTACCTGCACCACGCGACTGTCAAAAGCACGTGCCGCGCGATCGGCGCGCAAAATCAGCTCCAGCCTCGCGGCTAAATCAAGATCGTATCCACCCAATGGAACCGGATAGAGATCAGCATTCGGAGCTTCTGTAAATCCCTGCACTGGCTGTTTGGCCGGGCCTGATGCAATCAGCGCCGCCGTGCGCGCCGCATGCAGCAGGCGCTCCGGGCCCAGATTGTCGGTGTAGGCATAGCCGGTGCGCTCACCAGAAATCACGCGCACGCCGCACCCCGCGCTGGTGCCTTGACTGGCCGATTTTACAATCTGCTCGTCCACCCCAAGCGCCGTCGCCGTGACCGATTCAAAGTAGAGATCGGCGTAGTCGCCGCCTGCTGAAAGAGCCTCGCCCAGGCAACGTTCAAGCAGCCGCTCGGTGATGCCGAACTTTTCAAAAAAATATCGCTTATGGCTTGAAATTGGGGAAGCGGCCGGATTCGTCATCGTAATTTCAGTGTACGCTTTCAATTAATTTGCCCCACAAGGATTGGATGATCAATTGCGCACCACGGTCGCTGCGCAGTTGAGTCTACTGGGCTTATACGCGATTTCCGAATGGGCCTTAGTGGGCACTCCGCACCGGTCACAATTCGTGCTAAATTTCTGGCATGAAGAAAATTGCTGCCATGCTTCTCCTCCTGGTGATTGCTGCTCCGGCGTTTGCCGGCGCCAGGCATCACCGCCACCATCATCGTCACCATACTCACCGCGCTGCATAGATAAGCAATCCCGGCTATGAGGCAGCAAGAACGCCTCGCCGGGCCTTGCATGTTAAGGTTTCACTGTCATGACCGAATTAGATAATCTGCGTTATCCAGTTGGGCGTTTCTTGCCTGTTGAAAATACCGCCAACGGGCGAACCGAATGCATCAGTGCCATTGGCCTGTTGCCCAAGCGATTGTGTGCCGCGGTTGCAGGATTGAACGACTCGCAACTAGACACGCCTTATCGTGAGGGCGGATGGACGGTGCGCCAGGTTGTGCATCATCTGGCAGACAGCCACGCCAACTCCGTCATCCGTTTTAAGCTTGCTCTTACTGAGGATTGGCCAACCATTAAGCCGTACGACGAGAATGCGTGGGCCCAGCTGTCTGACAGCAAATCGCTGCCCATCGATTGCTCGCTCACTTTTATCAGCGCCATGCATGAGCGCTGGGTAGCGCTGCTTGAGAGCATGAGCGAAGCCGATTTTGAGCGCGGCTTCGTTCATCCTGAACGGGGTCGCCAGACTCTCGCGACCGCCCTGGCAATCTACGCCTGGCATGGACGCCACCACACCGCGCACATCACTGCTCTGCGCGCACGCAACAACTGGTAGAAGAAGCACGTGGGCCAAGAAAGCGCTGCCTCCGCCGGCCAACTGGCCCAGGCAATCGAAAGATATCTCGCCGATCATCCAGCGGCCGCGCTGCTTGAGGATGGCCGCGTGGTCTTCGACATGCGCAGCGCGCGCTACTCTGTCGGCGAGTCTCACGGCCGCTGCCTGTTGCAACTCTGGAGTGAAGAACGCAACCTGCTGCGCACTGTTGTCGAAGTGCAGCAGCGCGCGCAAAGCCTGCGCCTGATGACGCGCCGCATGGGCGTAACGCGTTTGCAGGCGCTGGAACTGGTGCCCACAAGCGATCGGCGCACACCCACAGCTCGCGACTCCGCGCGGCGAAATTATCAGCGCATGCTTGAGCGCGTGCTATCCCGCTATTTCGTCGACATGAAGGTAGATGGGTTTCGCTCCGCAATGGATTTGGAGCACAGTTTTGGCCCCGCCTACGCCCGCGGCCGATTGCTCAAGGGAACCAGCGCGGCAGCGGTCATTGGCGTCAGCGCGGCGGAGTCATCGGCAATGATCGATGGCGTTCTTACCGTCGGAATTCTATGGCTCGACTACTGCCGGCAGCATACCAACGCACGGCGGCATTTCGGCGGCCTCAAAGTGATTGTGCCGGCTGGGAACTGGCGCACCGTCGCCGAGCGTATGGCGTGGCTCAACCACGCGGCAGCCGACTTCCAGCTCTATTCGCTCGACGAACGCAGCGAAGAGCTTGAGGTGGTGGATTTTCGCGATACCGGAAACCTCGAATCGCGCCCGGTCCGCGCCTTCTCCCGCGCGGCGGCGATTGAGCGCTGCAAATCCGGCATCGATCGACTTATGCAGTTGCTACCGCACGGCGCGCGTGAGCGCGTCGAAGTGTTGCCGAGGTCGCCGACGCATATTGGGTTATTGCTGTACGGTCTGGAATTTGCACGAGTACATCATGGCGTTGCGGCAAACTCGTTCGCACGCGAGAACGAAATCACCTTCGGCGCTGGCGCCAACGAAACGCCGCTCACTGAAGACAACGAAGATCTCGCTCGCGAACTGTTTCTGCGTTTGTTCCAATGCCGTTACGCAGATGGTGCGCATGTCGATCCGCTGTTCCGTCTGCAGCCGGAGCGCTGGCTTGAGTCGCGCGTCCGCAGCGAGGCCGCCGAGCTTCTGCCCGGCCTTCGCGGCGACATGATGTATTCGCAGGTGCCTGCGCTCTCGGGCGGAGATCGCGGCATGCTTGACCTGCTCACACTGGATCGCAACGGACGACTGGTTGTCATAGAGCTCAAAGCCGATGAGGACCTTCACTTGCCCCTGCAGGCACTTGATTACTGGATCAGGGTGCGGGCGCTCAACGCCGACCGGCGAGCCATTCCGGGCAGTAGCCGCCCAATTTCAGCCTTTGAGCGCGAAGGCTACTTTGAAGGAGCCGAGGTTTCTCCGCTCGAGCCGCGACTACTTCTGATCGCGCCATCGCTGCGTATTCATCCCGCTAACGAAACGGTCTTGCGCTTTCTTTCGCCCAATGTCGAGTGGGACCTGATAGCAGTGGGTGAACATTGGCGCAGGGAACTAAACGTCGTATTCCGCAAATCGAGCCGCGACGAGCGCCACAGTTAGCGCAGCTCCGCTGACACGCCATAATGAAGCAGGATTTTGAATGAAATGGGGAAGAGCAAAGATCTTCGCTTTCGCCAGTCCAATGAGCTTAGTTGGGACTATTTTTCGCGGCCGAAGCCAGTCCGAATGACCGATACCCAGCTGATTGCAACCACCAGTATGCAGCCGACAAGGCCTGTAAAGAATGCCCCTTCGACAAAACGAATCATCCAAACTGCGATTGGAAATCCCATAGCTTCTCGTACAGATGTTAATCCCTGCCGACCGGACTTGGCGACTATATCTTCGTATAACTAGCTTGCCCGCCGGCCAGTCTCCGGAGACAACTGCGCCGCGGAGTCGCAATCAAGGTACATTGTCGTATTCCCGTGCGTACGGAGGATCGAAGCCGGGGCCGTCGGCGAAATCCCATGCTCCACGCACACCTTCACGGCCAGGGCCTTGCGGCTGCCAGGAACCAGAGCCATAATCTCCTTTGATTTCAGTATCTGCCGTACTGACATGGAGATGGCCTGCATCGGCACCTGCCCGAGGTCGACAAACCAGCCCTCTTCCACTTGCTGCATTCGGCAAGCGATATCAAGATTCACGATGAGATAGGGCTCTTCCGTTTCAAAATCCGCCGGCGGATCGTTGAAAGCCAGGTGGCAATTTTCGCCAATCCCCACAAACGCTATGTCGATAGGGGCCGATTTTAGCGCCGAGCCCACCGTTGCAATCACCCTCTCTGGCCCGGACTCAGCTTCAAGTAGATGAAACTTCTTAATGCCCGTCTTCGCAATCAGCCTATCGCGCAAAAACCTGCGAAAACTTGCAGGATGATCCACCGGCAGCCCAATGTATTCGTCCAGATGAAACATCTCAACGGCTGCCCAGTCGATATCGTGCCGCGCGGTAAGCTCGCGCAGAAATTCAATTTGAGAAATGCCGGTAGCGGCAATGATCCGAGCCTGTCCTCGCTCCGCCAGCACCTGCAGGATTACCTCGGCCGCATGATCCGCTGCAGCCTTCGCCATCATCGGCAGATCGTCGAAGATCCTGATCTTCATCGTTCTCACCGCCCTGAACGTACGGTTAGGCCACAATGCTTTGCGACAAGCAGTGGCCATAGAGCCGACTGCGTTTTATCTAGCTCAGCGGTCAACCAGCGGAAGACAATGCGGAATCTATTCTAGTTTGAAATCACCATCTGCGATGTGCTGCTGAGGGCAAGCGTCGACTTTTGCACGAAGGGAATCATGAATGGGAAGTTATAGGTGACCTTGACGTTGACGGCATTGCCTGGATCGTTACACACCGACCCACAAGCCGTCCATGTTGTGGGAAGGCTATCACTTGCGTCGTACCATGTCGTCGTCACGGTCATATTCGCAGTGGAGTTAATGCCGGGGTATCCGAGGCTCTTGACATACGTCTGGATCTGGGCCGCAGTCGCGTTGCAGTTTGTCAGGCTCGTGCAATAGGAGCCGCGAACGATCGCATAGCGCGCGCCTTCACGTGCAGCTTCAGATATGTAGTGATAAGTGTAAACCGCTAAAGACGCTTCGATGATGCCGATGATCATGGTCATTGTCATTGATAAGATCAATGCCATTTCAACAAGCGACCCGCCTTCTTCGCATCTGAAGAGCCTTCTCATTGGATGACCTTCTGGACCGCCCTGCCTTTAAGTGAGAAAGAGTTCGAAAGTCCGGGGACTTTGAAAATCGAGTTGAATTGAGCCTGGGTATTCACTGTCAGAATCGTCTCAATGTGCTTGCCCGGGCAATCGGTGGACTGGCATGTTGAGGCCGAACCGTCGGAGCATATGCATGAAACTGAGGTCGATGTGGTTCCCAGTGTGATATCCGGGGCGTCGGCTGCAGCTGCGTTTTGAATACCAGTCAAGTCCGCGGCATCGGCCGGATTCTGCACGCCGTATTGAACGCCAGCCATCGCCGCGTTGGATACTTCAATGGCGGCAAATGACATCCGCCCGTATTCGACTGCTCCGATGAGGAGAGACATAAGAATCGGCATGCACAAGCCGAATTCCACCAGTGCGGAACCGCGCTCGTTTCCTTTAAATGAGAGAAGCCGCTTGATCATCGTGAACATACACGTGTCCTTTGAAATTGCATAGACTACTCCACCATTGCCATTCTCGAAAGTACAGAACTGGCATTGATCGATTGGTAACTAGTATCAGTGATTGATCCGCTGCCTGTTTCCGATATCGAGTCGGTGATGAAATCCGCATTGATGTTCCAGGAGCCCGAACCGGTTAGAGTGACCGGCGCTGCGGGCGCATAGACTATTCCCTTGAACTTAGCTCCCCCCGAACCCGTGAGCGACATAGTATTTGTGTCCGCGCGGTCCTGAAAGAACATGACACCGTTATATGTTCCTGAAGTGGGCGCCTCAAGGTCCATGGATCCACTGCCCGTAACCGTGGTACTGCCCTGCGTATAAAACGTTACTCCGATCCCGGTTAATGAACCGGAGCCGGTGAGGCCTAGGGTGCCTTGCACAATGTAGTTGCCGGCGCCCAGCGTTAGCGCACCGGAACCCGTGGTCGTAAAGTTGCCGGTGATGGTGTAGTTGCCGGCGCCAAGAACCAGATTTCCGCTTCCGGAATTGCTCAGATTCCCGTTGATGATGTAATTCCCAGGTGTCAGCGTAAGCGTACCGCTGCCTGTATTTGAGATTTGGTTGTAGTTGCCAGGACCGATGCTGTTGTTTGAGCTGCCTGAAAAGCTCTGAACGCAATTCGAGGCGCAGGTTCCAGTTGTAATTGTGGGGGTGGGGAGGTTCGCAAGCGGGTCGGCTGCAGGTGCCAAACCTGTCATCGGTGGATTCGGATGGATCGATCCCGAGCCGGTCTTGGTGTAGTTCCCCACAATGCCAATGTTCTGTGCGCTAATAGAACCGCTGCCGGTCAGAGTGAGTGCGTTGCTGCTGCTTGAGTCGTCGTAGATAGTGCAATTATTGGCTGAAAAGCTCCCAGACCCGGTCACAGATACGTCTGTTCCGGATTTCGCCAATGCCCATACGCAGCCGGCAACACTACCTGATCCCGCAACAGCCCGCGCTGAGACGGTGATGGTGCTGAACTTCAGCATTTTAAGGAAGTAAACAGATTCGGGCTCAGAAACAATGGCTTCTACAAAACCGCTTTGGCCGGCATACGGCCCGTTTGAAGGTGGAGTGTTCACGGTCACCACAGCTCCTCCTTTGCCGTTCGTCACGCCGTTGGCCGTCGCAGCGGCCTGTGCCGTACTGTTTGCAGTGGTTGTTGAACCGTTGTACTTGTAGTCGAGTGCTCCAGCAACAGCTGCGGCATCGGCAGCGATTTGCATATTACGCTTTGCGACGAAGAGTAGGCCCGTATCAATTGCAAGTGCCAGACACCCGGCAAGCACGGTAAAGCTGAGAGCCAACAGAACAGCGGTCTGTCCGCTTTCGTCTTTTCGAAATCTCATAGCCTCTCCATCGACACGCTTCCGAGCCGAAACCAAATTCATAACCAGGTCTGGCTTGCGGCGCTCAGTTTAACATGGGTATGTGTGGAGCCCAGACGTGCGGGCCAACCGGAACCCGCGCTGTCAGCATACCCCCTGGATCGAGAAAGATGCTGTCTTCAGCGTCGCAACCGGTTCAGAGGGGACGTGCAACCGTTCCTCATCACTGTATTATTTGCCAGATTATCGCGTTTGCGTAAAGGTGATTGCAACCCCTAAGTACCCACATCCGCTAACTTTGGTGTTGTTACTTTTGGGTCATTTACTAATAGGTACATATAGACCTCTGCCCGAATAGGAAAGCTAAATCCATCTGCTACCTCTCGCCAGTTATCCTGCAAATCATTGATGGAGCGAGGTATTCGATCTACGGGATCATCCTCGCCAGCGAAGAATAGGCTTGCGAGCAGCCTGCACTTCATCCAGGCGAGAAACGCGCGTCGAATGAGGTGCGCTCTTTACCAGGTCAGGGCTCTCTTCCACTTCCTTCGCAATCGACCGCATGGCAGAGATAAACAGGTCCAGTTCCTCAAGCGACTCACTCTCGGTAGGCTCAATCATCAGTGCGCCGTGCACAATCAGAGGAAAGCTCACCGTGTATGGATGGAATCCATAGTCGATGAGGCGTTTGGCGATATCGCCAGTCTTTACGCCGAGCGCAGCCTGCCGCTTGTCGCTGAAAACTACCTCGTGCATTGACGGCGTCTTGTAAGGAAGCTCATACAGGTCTTCGAGCTTGGCTCGGATGTAGTTGGCGTTCAGCACGGCGTCTTCAGTCGTCTGGCGCAAGCCGTCCGGCCCGTTGGCCAAAATGTAAGCGAGCGCACGGATGAACATTCCGGTGTTGCCGTAGAACGCGCGCACGCGGCCCACGGATTTCGGCCGGTCATAGTCCCAGCACAAGGTCACATGTTCTTTGCGTGGGTCTTCTGCGGAGTTAGGCTCGGCCACCGGTGCGCGAAACAGTGGCGCGGGCTGATCGTCACCGACAGTCTCCCACGACTCCGGAGCAGGGGAATTCACCTCAATCTCGCGGCGTACCAGCACCGGTGTGGGCAAAAACGGCTCAAGAAACGCCTTGCACGCAACCGGACCGGAGCCGGGGCCTCCGCCACCGTGCGGAGTCGAAAAGGTCTTGTGCAGATTCAGGTGCATTACGTCCACGCCAAAATCGCCCGGCCGCACTTTGCCAACCAACGCATTCATGTTGGCGCCGTCCATGTAGAGCAGAGCGCCCTTGGCGTGCAGAATATCGGCGATCTTGTGAATCTGGTTTTCAAACACGCCTAGCGTCGACGGGTTCGTCAGCATCAAGGCCGCGGTCTCGTCGTCAACCTGGCGCTCAAGCGCGTCAAGATCGATGCCGCCGTCCGCATTCGATTTGAGATTCTCAACCGTGTAGCCGCAGATGGCCGCCGTCGCAGGGTTGGTGCCATGCGCGGAGTCGGGAATAATAATTTTGCGGCGAGCGTTTCCATTGGACTCGTGCCATGCGCGCACCAGCAGAATTCCGGTGAACTCGCCGTGAGCGCCAGCTGCCGGTTGCAGCGTGATGGCATCCATCCCGGTAATTTCAATCAGGCAGCGCTGCAGCAGATCGATCACTTCAAGCGCGCCCTGCGCCAGCGAGTCCGGCCGGTAAGGATGCGCGTCCGCCAGCCCCTCAATGCGCGCGACAAATTCGTTGACACGCGGGTTGTACTTCATGGTGCACGAGCCCAGCGGATACATGCCAAGATCGATGGCGTAGTTCCATGTGGAGAGCCGAGTGAAGTGGCGAATGATTTCAATCTCGCTTAGCTCGGGCAGAGCAGCCGGCATCTCGCGCGCTGCGGAGCCAAGCAACGCCTTGATGTCGATTGCCGGCACATCCAGCGGCGGCAGCTTGTACCCGCGCTTGCCGGGAGATGACTTCTCAAACACCAAGGACTCATTCTGCGTCTGATGCGGTCGCACCTTGCCCGTTGTCACTCGTGCCGCGCCGTTTATTGAAGGACTCGCGTCGCTCGTCATCTATGCCTCCACCGGTGCGGCAGCCAGTACGCTGGCTGCTTTGTCGATGTTCTCTCGCGTCATTACTTCTGTCGCGCACCACAGCGTGGCGTGTTCCATTTCCGGATACCAGCGGCTCAGGTCAATGCCGCCCACAATATTCGAATTCATAAGCCGCTTATTCCAAACCGCCGGAGCTTCGTCGGTCTTCAAAACGAATTCATGGAATCGCGGCGCCTTGTCGAACAAGAGTTTTGCTCCCGGTGCGGCGCTCAACGTTTTGGCAGCATAACTGGCTTTTGCCATGTTGTGTTCAGCCAGCTCGCGAATTCCTTCCTTGCCGTAAACGGTCAGAAAGATAGTAGCCATCAGGGCCACGAGCGCTTGGTTGGTGCAGATGTTCGATGTCGCTTTCTCGCGCCGGATATGCTGCTCGCGTGTGGCCAGTGTGAGCACAAAACCGCGATATCCATTGCCGTCTACCGTCTGACCCACCAAGCGGCCCGGCATCTGGCGCAGATACTGCTCCTTGGCGGCGATCACTCCGCAGAAAGGCCCGCCATAGCTCAAAGCCACGCCGAACGACTGCGCTTCCATCGTCACAATGTCTGCCTCAACCGGCGGTCTAACCGTGCCCAGCGAAACAGCCTCGGCAATTGAAACGATCAATAGCGCGCCCTTTGCGTGTGCAATCGCAGCAATCGCCGGAATGTCTTCGACAACTCCAAAGAAGTTCGGACTCTGCACCAGCACGGCCGCAGTCTCGCTCGTAATCGCAGCGTCCAGCGCAGCCAGATCAACCCGCCCAGTCTCGCGATCGTAGCCGAAAGGAATATTCTCGATGCCCTGATGCTTTGCGTACGTCGCCAGCACTTCGCGATATTCAGGATGAACGGTTCTTGCCGCAACTGCCTTGTGCCGGCCCGTCACGCGAACTGCCATCATTACGGCCTCAGCCGCGCCGGTCGATCCGTCGTACATGCTGGCATTCGCCACGTCCATGCCGGTCAGCTCGGCAATCATGCTTTGGAACTCGAAGATCGCCTGCAGCGTGCCCTGCGTGATCTCCGCTTGGTAGGGCGTGTAACTGGTAAGGAACTCGCCGCGCTGCACCAGCGCGTCAATGACTACCGGCCGGTAGTGGCGGTAGGCTCCTGCACCCAGAAAGCTCGTGTACCCCGTCGCGTTCATGTCGCCCGCGGCGCGGAAATAGTCAATAATTTCGCTTTCCGCGTGCTGTCGCGGCACGTTCAAGTCGCCGGTTAGTCGATACTCTTCAGGAATAATCGCAAAAAGATCGTCAATCGACTTGGCGCCGATCTCTGCGAGCATCTTTTTACGTTCGTCGGGCGATTTGGGAAGATAACGCATGTAGCTGCCAGCTCCTCGCTTCCAGCCTGTCGTTAATTACTTGTTCAGCAAAACTGGCCTATCCAGCAAAACAACACGGCGATCCACTTGTCAGCGCTACCACAAAATCGATTCGCCGGGCGCAACTTAATTAATAGATGCTGCCCTTAGCTGTTGGTTTCTTCTGAGATAAACGACTCATAGGCGGCGGCGTCCAGCAGCGCATTAAACTCCGCTGGATTCGACAGTTCTACCTTGATGATCCAGGTGCCATGCGCATTCTCATTGATCTTGTCGGGCGCAGTCTTTAGCTCTTCATTGGTGGCCGTCACGGTGCCTGACACAGGCGAATAGAGATCGCTAACCGCCTTAACGCTCTCCACTGATCCGAAGGTGGCGTTCGCCGTCACCGTATCGCCAACTTTGGGCACGTCGACATACACAATGTCGCCCAGCGAGTTCTGCGCATAATCTGTAATGCCAACGGTGCCTACCGAGCCATTCAGCTCAATCCATTCATGTTCGCGGGTATAGCGGTAATTCGCGGGATAAGGCATGGTAAGTCTGCTCCTTTAAAGGAAACCAGCGAAACACCAGTTTATATGGAGACGGTTCCAATGCCCCGCTGAGGAAAACCGGGGACGGTGAAACAGGCATCAAGTTTACGAGTTCAAGGCTCAAAAAACTCGCCGTGTCCTCCATTGGCCCACGGATCGTAGTGGTCGGCAAAATTCGCCCGGGTCTGCACGGACGGGTGGCTGAACTCCCAGAATTCTATGAATGGGCTAGGTCTGGGATCCTCAAGCCATGCCTCGCCCAGGTGGTTAAAGGACGACACGGCGGTCCGCTGAGGATCGGCCACGAGTCCGTGAATAGCTTCCTGCCCATATACGTCCGCTTGGTGTTCAAAGTGGCGGCTGAAGGTATTTGAAACCGGCTCCATGAAAAAGCCGGCAACCGAAACCGCAAACAGAAGAACCACAAACCCGGTACGGCTAGCCAGCGGATTGTCCCCTTCCAACCTCCAGCGCGCACCATACCGCTTCGCAAGCCCTGCGGCAAACGCAGCGCACGCCCAATATATGAAGAACAATCCAGCGCACATCCCCGCGATCAGCTTAGGAATGTGCTTGAGCACGTAATGCCCGCTCTCGTGACCAAATACAAACATCACTTCATCGTCTGGGAGCCGATCTGTTGCGGTATCCCACATCACGTAGCGCTTGGTAGCGCCCACGCCGGTTACATACGCATTGATCCCGTTGTACTTCTCGCTGGCCTTCATCAGGAACATGCGGTTTGGCGAAATGTTGATGCCGGTTCGGGCCACTACCATTTCCAACTTGGCCACTAGCGCCGCGTGATGATTTTCGAGCGGCTCAAACTTGTTAAAAATGGGCTCCAGCAACGGCGAAACAAAGATAAGGAAGATCAGAATCGGCACCGTCGCCACCCAGATGCCCAGCCAGTAGCGACGCGGCCAGCGCCGCACAATCCAGTTGAACAACAGCAGAATAGGCACCGCGATCAGCAGCGTGAGCCCCAGTGACTTCGCCTGATCGCCCATCCAGCTACCCCAGCCCTGCACGCTGACGGCGTACTCCTTTTCCTTTGACTGGCTGAACCACTCCAGTGGCAGGCTCGCCAGCCAGGTAATCAGAATGAACACGGCAAAGAAGAAAGCCCCTTGCATCCAGCGCCGATCCAACATGCTTTTCGCCCAGCTCTCTATGCGCGCGGATAGTCCCGTCGCCAGCAGCAACCACAGGAATGCCAATCCCCACAGCCCGTTCACAATGTCCATCGTGTTGCGAATGCGGCTGATAGCGATAGCCTTGGCAAGCTTGTCAGGCGGCAGTTGATACGCCTGCTGCGAGCCCGCCTGTGCGTTCTGAGCCGTCGCTGTCTGGAGTGCAGGCGTCTGGTTTTGCGCGTTCACCAAGCGGGGAGTGGCCATCAGCAGCACAAATCCCAAACCGAGCGCGAAAAGCGGGCGGCGCAGAAATGTCATTAAGTTCCTCCTTGCCATTAGCTGACTTTGAGACAATCGTGAGTAAACATGCTTTTACCGGATTCTGCCCGACCCATGCCACTAAAAACTTCGGCTCCCGCCAAGGCCCTCCGTATCAGGCCCCTCGTTGTCTCCGCGCTAGCTGCTTCGTTCTTTATGTTTCCGCTCGCAGCCAGCGCACAAACGTCCGCGCCTTTATTGCTCGATGCTATGACGACGGAGTTACTTCGCGCGTTCAACATGCTCGGCAAGCAGAACGTTTCTAGTTCTGATGCCGAAAAGCAGTTGCCGCCCTATTTCCTCAGCTACTCGGTAGCCGACGCCACCAGTGTGTCCATCCGCGCACAATTCGGCGCAGTGGTCGACAGCTCTTCAAGCCATGTGCGCGTTGCCGATGTGCAAATTCGACTCGGCAGTCCCAGCCTCGACAACACCCACGCCGACCACCGCGGCACCGCCGTTAACAGCTTGCAGCTTCCGCTGGTCGACGATCGCGCCGCGCTTTCGCGTTCCCTGTGGCTGGCCACCAACACTGGTTACATCACCGCACTCGACAACTACCTCCGCGTCAAAACTGAAGCCCAGGTCCGCGCCAAGGAAGAAGACTCCTCGCCCGATTTCAGCCAGGAATCGCCTCAAACCCACATTGGCAAGCCCGCGCCACCGGTCACTGTCGATCGCGCGGCATGGGAACGCCGCGTTCGCGACCTCTCCAAGATCTTTGGCGAATTCCCCGACGTGTATCAGAACGTTGTGATGCTTACCCTGCAGAACGAAACGGATTACTTCGCGTCTTCTGAAGGCTCGCAGCTTGTTATGCCGCATGTGAGCGCGCGCCTCGTCGTGCTGGCAGCAACGCGCGCGGACGACGGCATGGATCTCTTCCGCGATCAGACGTTCGAAGCGGAAACTGTCGACGGCCTGCCCTCGCAGGCACAGCTTGAAACGGCCATGCGCGAGCTCGGCAAGAGTCTTGAAGCGTTGCGCAAGGCGCCCATTACTGAGCCATTCAACGGGCCGGCGATTTTGTCGGGACGCGCTTCAGCCGTGTTCTTCCATGAAGTGCTCGGTCACCGGCTTGAGGGCCAGCGCCAGCGCGGAGATGAAGAAGGCCAGACCTTCACCAAGGAAGTTGGCAAACCCGTTCTGCCCGATTTCCTCTCCGTCTCCGACGATCCCACCGTCACAAAGTTCGGCAACACCTGGCTTAGCGGAAGCTATGAGTACGACGACGAAGGCGAGAAAGCGCGCCGCGTCGACCTCATCAGCAGCGGCGTGCTGAAGACATTTCTCATGTCGCGCCTGCCCATCTCCAGCTTCAGCAATTCCAATGGCCACGGCCGCGGTGAAACTGGCCGCGTACCCACGGGCCGCCAGGGCAACCTCATTGTGAGTTCGACCAGGAGCGTGCCTGATGCGGACCTGCGCAAGCAGCTCATTGAAGAAGCAAAAAAACAGGGCAAGCCGTACGGCCTCTTTTTTGAAGATATTTCCTCCGGCTTCGCCGTCACCCAACGAAGTTCTCCGCAGGCGTTCCAGGTTATTCCGCTCGTCGTCTATCGCGTATATGTCGATGGCCGACCTGACGAGCTGGTGCGCGGCGTCAGTATCGTAGGTACGCCGCTCGCCGCCATGAAACGCATCCTGTCCACCGGCGACAAAAGCGAAGTGTTCAACGGAGAGTGCGGTGCTGAGTCGGGCACAGTTCCCGTCAGCGCAGTTGCGCCCGCCATGCTCGTCAGCGAAATGGAAACACAACGCCAGCCGCAAGGCACTGCGCGGCCACCCATCCTGCCCAAGCCTGGCTTCGAATCGCAGGCCGCTCAAAACAAGGAGGCGCAATGAACTCCACTCGACTGATGACGTCTCTCACCGCTGTGGGATTTTTTGCCGCCGCGCTCCTTGTTCCCGCAAGCACCTCAGCGCAGCAAACGCGCGCCGACGCTGAAAAAGATCCCGTACTCAAGGCCATGCTCACCGAAATGGATCGCAGCATGAGTGAGCTCCAGTTGAAGGGTTTCGCCAAGCCGTTCTTTATTCAGTACCGGATTGAAGACGTGGAAGACGTGGTCATCAAGGCGGAGTTTGGCGCTACTGAAGGCTCGCAGCACGCACATCAGCGCGTTGCGCGCATTACCGTTCGAGTGGGCGACTTCAAGTCCGACAGCTCGGGCGGACGAGGCGATGGCGCGTTGCAACTTGCCGCGCTTGAAGACGATCCGGTTGCGCTGCGCACGGCTCTCTGGGCGGGCACTGACCAGGCATACAAAGCTGCGCTCTCCGCCTACGCGCAAAAGCAAGCGGCGCTCAAGCAGGTGCAAACACCGCCCCAGGCCGACGACTTCAGTCATGAAAAGCCCATCATCTCGCTCGCCGATACCTCTCCTCTGAAGCTTGACGAGGCCGCATGGACTGATCGAGTAGCGCGGGCTAGTGGACTTTACAAAGACGATCCGCAAGCAAAAACCGGCGACGGCGCGGCACAATATTCCAACGCGCAATTCCAGGCGCGCGTCGTTAATTCCTGGCTGGTCACCAGCGAAGGCGCAATCGTGCGCAAATCCACTCCGGAGTATTTAGAGGTGTATGCCGTTGGCACTCAGGCACGCGACGGTATGAGGCTCGATCGCTCCTACTCATCCGCTGGAACGTCCCTCAAAGATCTCGACGCCCCCGATGTCTTCAACAAGCACGCGCTCGAACTCCTCGCCTCGCTTGCTGAACTGCGCAAAGCGCCACTGGTCGAAGAGGAATATCACGGCCCAGTCCTTCTCAGCGCTGACGCCGGTGCCGATACCTTGCGCGGCTTGCTGGCAGGCGGACTGGCGGCCACTCGTCCCCGGCTCGGAACTGAAGCCCGCACCAACGGCCCATTTGCTTCCAGCTATCACGCGCCCATCTTGCCGGAGTTTATGGACGTGGTCGACGATCCCTCCATGAAAAGCTACAACGACAAGGGACTCGTCGGCGCATATGACGTGGACGAAGAAGGCGTCCCTGCGCAGACCGTCAAGCTTGTCACCGCCGGTCGGCTTGAAAATTATTTGCTCGGCCGCACACCCGTCCGCGATTTTCCCGCTTCCAACGGGCACGGCCGCGCCGGCATCACAGGTCCGCCGCAGCCGACAATCAGCGTTTTCAAAGTCACGGCTTCTAACGGCCTTTCAAGTGAAGATCTGAACAGCAAACTACTTTCCATAGCCAAAGAACGTGGGCTCAAAAGCGTTTACTACGTGCAAACACTCGGAGGCCTCTCGACGCCTCGGCTCTTGTACCGCATCAGCACCGACGGCAGCGGCAAACGCGAACTGGTGCGCGGCGCTGCCCTTGACGACGTTGACCAGCGCGCACTCCGCTCCAGCATCTCTGCCGCCGGCAAAGATTTGTTTGTTGGCAACTATTTTGGCGACATTCCGCAAACTATCTTGGCGCCTGCGCTGCTATTTGACGACGCCACCATCCGCCGCGCTAACGAGAAAAACGGCAAACTCCCCTTCTATCCCCCGCCGGAGTAGGGCGGTGAACATTGATCAGCAGGCCCAAGCAGAGACGCTAAGTATCGATCAGTGTTCAACGGCAATTGTTTTCAAAGTGACGGCATGAGCTCAAAACCGCTCCATCTCTGGTATGCCTACCCCGATGATCTGCTAGATTCGGCAACGGCGCAGGCATGTGCCGCGCTGCTGACCGTTGAGGAGCGGGAGCGTTGCCAGCGCTACAAGTTTGAAAAGCATCGCCGCGAATCGCTGGTCACCCGCGTACTGGTCCGATCGGCGCTCTCGAATAGGCGCGCGGTGCGGCCGGAGGCGTGGCGCTTTAAAGAGAACGAGCATGGCAAGCCATTCCTCGATCCCGATTGCGGCTTGCACTTCAATTTGTCGAATTCCGTCGGCCTGGTAGTCTGCCTCGTCGCAGAGGGGGACGAGGTTGGCGTTGATGTGGAGTCTCCAGGGCGTTCCCCCCAGATTATGGAAGTCGGCAAGGCAGTATTCTCCAGCGAAGAGCTGGCGCAGCTCGAAGAGCTCGAAGACACCGCAAAGCAGGACCGCGCACTCTCGCTATGGACGCTCAAAGAAGCCTACATCAAGTGTCGCGGCATGGGTCTAGCCTTGCCGCTCAAGAAAATTTCATTTCTTTACGGCGGTACGGAAGGAATTCGTCTGGAGGTTGATCTCGAGGTTGACGACAACCCTGGCCGCTGGCGATTCTGTTCGTTCGATCTTGCCGGACATCGTGTGGCAGCGGTAGTGGAACAGAAAGATGCCGCAGAATTAAATTTATGGGAGGCCCACCCCTTGCTTTCGCCGCCAAGGAATCTTGGTACATGCAACGCGCAGTGGTTTCCCCGCATATAGCCAAGGGAGTATGCTTCATCTGCGCACAAATCAGGCCGCGCAGGATTCACAAATAAAATTTGCTGATGAGGGTAGAGATGATTCGAAAAGCATCCATGTTTCTGTTGGGCGGCATCGCTTGCGCGCTCCTGTTGCCAATGGGCGTGGCACAAACAAATGCCCATGCGGAAGTGAAAAAGTCACCGACTACGCACGCCGAGCACAATTCTGCGAAACATACCATCAAGGTGATGCTTCTCGACGGTCAAAGTGCCGGAACATATCACAACTGGCGGCTTACCACTCCGGTACTCAAGAAGGAGCTCGAAGAGACCGGACTATTCGATGTTGAAGTGGTTACAGCGCCTGCCTCTGACGGAGACTTCAGCAAATTCAATCCCGATTGGAGCAAGTACCAGGCCATCGTGATGAACTACGACGGCCCAACCTGGCCTGATCAGTTGCGCGCGAGTTTCGAGAAATATGTAAGCAACGGTGGCGGCGTGGTGATTGTGCACGCTGCGAACAATGCCTTTCCCGCGTGGCCGGCCTTTAACGAAATGACGGGCATCGGCGGCTGGCGCAATCGCAATGAGAACGCCGGACCTTACTGGTATTTCAAAGACGGAAAACTGGTAGGCGACCCATCGCCTGGACCTGCTGGGATGCACGGAGCAAGGCTTCCTTTTCAGGTGGAAACGCGCGCGCCGGAACACCCCATCATGAAAGGGTTGCCGCCAGTGTGGATGCACTTGCCCGATGAACTTTATGGCAAGCTTCGCGGGCCGGGCAAGAACATGACCGTGCTGGCGACGGCGCACTCTGACAGCAAAAACCGCGGCAGCGGATTCGATGAGCCGATGCTGTTGGTATTGCGTTATGGCAAGGGCCGCATCTTCCACACCGTGATGGGCCATGATGTATTCGCGCTCAGCTGCACCGGTTTCATTGCCACCTACCAGCGCGGTGCGGAGTGGGCGGCAACTGGCCGCGTGACGCAAAAAGCCCCGGCCGACTTTCCGACGGCAACGACTGTTCACTCTCGGGTGGATATCAACGAAATGGACCCGGACATGCTGAAAAGCGCGTCAGATCCGATAAGGTCGGGCGCAAACCCCGCCTCAAAATAGCGAGCCTCTCTCGTTGACCTCTGTAACAGGGCCCGGCTTTAGGCGGGCCACAGGCTCCGCTTTCAACGGTTGGGGCTTTAGCCCCTGGGGTATGCAAACTCGCATTCCCATCGCGGACGTTGTACCAGTTTTTTGGTCCTTCAGGTGTGGTTTTATGCCAACCCGAAAAGCGTCTACTTAGCCGTCCGATATATTTCAGACCCCGCCAGCAGGTAGGCGCCCACTCCGTACACATAGCTTGACGTTTCAACATACTCGCCTGGAGCTGCGCCCACTGGCTGAATGCAACCGAGCCGTCCATCCGCATAAACATGCGTCAACATACCGGCCCATGCTTTTTCGACCGCGGGCCAATATGTTTTGCGATCGAGTATTTTTTCATTCACTCCGTATGCAAGTGCATAAGTGATGAACGCACTTCCTGAAACCTCAGGCAGCGGATATGAATCGGCATCGAGCAATCCCGGACGCCACAAGCCATCCTTGCTTTGAATCGCCAATGCTTCGGCTGCCATTTCCCTCAATAGCGACACATACTTGGGCCGCAATGGCGAGTTTGAAGGCAGTTGCTGAAGCACGCGAACAATGCCGCCCATCACCCATCCATTGCCGCGCGACCAGAATATCTTCTCGCCATTCTTCTCGTGCTTGTCGAGCCAGTCGGCATCGCGTGAGTACAGGTGCTTGTTCCTGTCGTAGAGCAGCTCTGTGGTGACGGTCCATTCGTGATCCATGAAATCGAGGTATTTCTTGTCGCCGGTGGCCCTGGAAATGTCAGCAAACACGGGAGGCGCCATGAACAATGCATCGCACCACCACCACAGTGGCTTTTTAGCATCGTCAGGCGTCGTAATCTCCTGGTCGAGCCGCGCCTTCATCGGCTCCATCATCTTTTTATCTTTGTGAATGAAGTATTGTTCAAGATACATCTGACCAACGGCCTGATCATCAGCATGCTCCACCCGCAACCCCGGCAACCAATGGAGCTTTTCGCCGATCTCCATCATGGCCTGTTTGTATTTGTTGCCGTCCACTCCATCTGGAACGCCCATGTAGCCCGCATACAGCGCGGCGAAAGTCCAGTCGTATTGTGCTTGGGCAGGGAGGCGGCTCAATTGCCAATCAGCCACGAGCTTCATAGCTTTCGCCAGTTCAGGCCGCGCAAGCTTGGGCGAAAGATTTGTAGCGAACGGCCCGGGGGTGTCCAGATGATCGCCCGGCGGCGCTGATTTCGCACGTTCGATCTGAGCAATTGCAAAAGGCGGGAGAAGAATCGCCGCTGTAAGTCCCATCGCTGCAGCGACGCAGACTAGGCGGTGAGTGAATTTATTTTTCATGCGAATCTCCAAGTGGATATACGAGTGCACCTCTAGCGGGTGCTGAGTTGCGATTTTGCCGTCTGAATTGCCGAAGCCGATTATAGTTCCCGCACGCCGCAGTTGTAAGCGGCACGCGCGAATGGATACTTGCAGGAGTTTAGAAGCGCAAACGCAGGCCGAGCTGAAATTGGCGTTCGCGATAGTAGTAGGAAGAGTTGCTGTTCAGCGGCTGTCCGAATTCCGTGGAGTTTGTCTTCAGGCCCGTGAAATAAGTGAGCGTGGGGAACGAGCCATTCTGCCCACCCGGCGCAACCGAGTAGCCGATGGTTTCAATGTCTGTCACGTTGCGGTGATTGAACAGGTTGAATGTTTCGCCGAGCAATTCCAGCTGGCGCATTTTTCCAAGATCAATCAGCTTGCCGAGCCGTACATCGGCCTTCCATGCGTTCGGATATCGAAACGTGTTGCGGCCGATGTCGTATGCGGTGCCGTTGTTGCCTGCGCCGTAAACGCGGTTATCCCCGCCTGATCCGTTCATGCCGGGCCCAAGTCCAGTAATGACAGCCCTGGTACTGAGATTCACCACATGCGGCACCGATCCCGAAGTGCGCATGGTGAAGGGCATTCCACTGTGAAAACTGCCAACGCCTGAAATCCTCCAACCGTTTGCAAAATAACCGGCCACATGGTGTGCCTTCCATGGGGTTTCGAAAATCACTGACGAGAAAATGGTGTGCCGCGCGTCCAGACTGCTGACACCATACTCATGCCTGAAATCGCCAGGATCAAGCACGTCGCTTCCAGTCACCGAACTGCTTTCATTCGGATTCCAGTCCATGGCATGCCCATAAATGTATCGCGTATTCAACGTCAGACCCCGGCGGCTATTGCGAACCAGCCTGATCATCGCTGCCTCATACGTTGAGTTGGCCCGCGACGAAATCTGCGTGATCTGCTGATAATTCGAATTGAGGCGGCCCGCTGTTCCTGAAGGTGCGCTGGGTAGAACCTAGTCCGCATAAAACGGCACTGTGATTTGCGAAGCCTTGATGGGGCCTTTGCCCGTGCCGTCGACAACGGTATAAGTGATGGCTTGCGGATTTACTTTCGGATCAAAGTTGGTGTCGATTGAAATTGGCAGACGCCGGCCCAGGCTCATCATTGCGCTTGCATTCAGTACAAAGTGCCCTGGCAACGACTCCTCAATAGAAGCTACCGCCTGATGAATTTCCGGATTGCGAAATCCGGGCGCGCACTCCACCGCTCCCGGCTTGACCATGGTGAGAGGTTCGCCAGCCAGTACATATGGGAATGGAGGAGCGCCACCGGCATTGAGATTGTCAGTCGGGCGCATGAAGAAGTCAAGATCGCCCTTGGCAGATCCGGTCTGCGTGAGAGCGGACATGAGCGGCCCATTCGGAATGCGGCCGAAATACAAACCATAGCCCAGCCGCAAGACGGGAAGGTGTCGCTCAGCATTGCCAACTGCGAGGCTTAGCCGCGGTCCCCAGCTGTTGCCAAGGCTTGGCATCTTGCCGGCGAGCGGCAAATCTGGATTGACGAGCGAAGCGAGCTGCGGCGGCAGCCTTTCCATATCCCAACGCAGACCTGCGGAAAGCACAAAAAGTTTGCCCGGCTGCCATTGAGTGGTGGCAAATCCGGCCCAGTCATCGGTGCTCAATCCCCAGCTGTTTGGGCCCATCATCTGCGAGTAGTATGAGTAGCACGGAAGATAGCCGAGTCCGCGCAGCACGCCGCTGGAATTGCGCCACGGACCGCCCGTTTGGTCGCAGTTGTGCTGGTTGAATTTGTCGAGTGCATTACTCAATCCATAAGTGCCGAACACCAAAGCATCCGAAATAAAGTTGGCAACGCTCGAGTAGTGATACGTTCCGGTTTGGTTGCGAAGCAGGGTCGTGTGATCGCTGTTGAGGCTGTAACTTGCGCCGGCTCTCACGAGAAGGCTGCCGCGAATCCAGTCGAATGATTGTTGCGCTCGAACAAAACGCTCGTCGGGGTAGCTGCCTTGTCCGAACCGAGCTGGATTGCCGATCGTAAATCCATTGCTTGAGTCGACGACAATCTGCGGCAATTGGCCCCACACGTTTTGATTGAGTGTCTGCTCATATGCCGAGGCCGTGCCTGGATGTATGCCTTGAATTGAACGGCCTGCTGAAAACTGAGTCATGGCCAGCAGGTTTGGAGTGATGAAAGCCTCCCAGCGCGCAAGCAGCCACTGCTGGCTTGCTCGACTTGAACCGAAGCTGTGGTTGCCGTAGTTTTCCGAGACGTTTGAGAATCCGTGGCCGGGAGCATTCCAATCCGCGCCGGTCCCTTCCACCGTAAAGTGATGACGCTCTCCGGCTCGCCAATCCACACGTGCAAATCCGTTGTATTGGCGGGCAGTGCGTGCGACCGGCCCGAGCAGGCTGTCCAGCGTCTGCAGCATTTGCGAGTACCCGGCGAGTGCGTTGGTATTGTTGGTCCCCAGCTGCGCGCCAAGTAGTTGGACTTGGTCGTTGCTGGGCTGAGCGAAGAAGTTCTCCGGCAACTTCACGCTCGATACTCCGGCATAGTTTCTGTTGTAGCCGTCGAGTGCTGCGAACCAGTAGATCTTGTTGTGCGGAATTCTGCTGCCCACGCCAACGCCCCATCGCATTTCGTGATCGGGGGGCGTGTAAGGCGTTGCTGTAAATACTGGAACTGTAGAGTAGGTGGCGGGCGAAGTTTGCTGAACCCAATTTGCGGATGGATTCTGCGCGGCCAGAACATGCTGGCGGTCGAACATGAATGCCTGCCCGTGCAGAGTATTGCCACCGCTGCGAGTTTCAACATTTGTATGCGTGCCTGCGCGCGAGCCGCCGTCGAATGCATTCCCGGCGCCCATTCGAACATCGCTGACAGCTGCTTCGCTCACAGCTGGGCCGCGTCTGTTGGACCAGGCCTGTCCCATGCCGCTTGGCTCAGCCAGGCCGTGACCAGATGAGGACTGCGAAGGCGATCCGGAAGCGGGCGCTGACGTGCTACCGAAGGACAGTCTTAAACTGACGTCGTCAACGGACACATCATCGGCTTGCGGCCCTGTGAAGGTCATCGAGGATGGAGCGCTATTTGACTGGGCTGTGTCGGGAGGCGCGTCCATGACGAACTCTTCCCATCGACGGCTGCTCGCCGGCAATGATTCAATCTCCGCGCCCGTAACGGTCGTGGTCGACTGGGACGCCGTGGGACCACCCTGCCGCGCAGCGACCTGAACAGGGCTGATTGGCGCTGCGTCGCCCGCGAAAGCGTCACCCTCCACTTGCCCTGTCTTTGCGCCTGAAGTACTTTGGGCGGCTACGAAGTTGCGCGCACCCAGAACCGTCATCAACAGAGCCGCCATTGCGAGCGGCTTCAGCCAGCTCCACTTAAACCCAGCCATCCAATACCTGCCATCGGCAGACCAAGGGACAAGATGCACAAATCATTGCACCTGTCCGCTCTTTTGGCGGGTATTGGAGTCAAGCAGAAATCCGCGCTGCAGGTGAGCGCGATTTCAGAAATCCAGAGAATCCCCAGGTGAATTGCAAGCGATTCTAAGCTGCCGATAGCGGCGCGGAAAGTACCGTGCGTCACAGTCCTGGCACCGCATTTCCGTACCATCTGCTGCGTATTTGGGTCGAGCCATTTTGATTCGGTAGACTGGAGAGACGGGGTAAGTGGTCTGGGCCTTGCAGTCGCGCCTGGCTCGCGATTCCGGATTGAGACTTTCCCCTTCCATTGGATTCTGGTTTCTATGTTCATTGATGAAGCAAAAATTCGTGTAAAAGCCGGCGACGGCGGCAATGGCTGTATGGCGTTCCGGCGCGAGAAATTTGTCCCCCGGGGCGGGCCGTCTGGTGGCGATGGCGGCCGGGGTGGCGACGTGGTGATGGAATCGTCGCAGCGGCACAATACTCTCATTCACTTTCGCTACAACCCTGAGCACAAAGCGCAGCGCGGCGAGCACGGCATGGGATCCAATTGCACCGGGCTGGATGGGCGCTCCACCACGCTGAAGGTTCCGGTTGGCACCACGGTGTACGACGCGGAGACCGGCGAGCTGGTACACGATTTCCAGGAGCCGGACGAGCGTGTGGTCGTTGCCAAGGGCGGTCGCGGAGGGCGCGGCAACCAGCACTTTGCCACATCGACACATCAGGCTCCGCGCGAGCATGAGTTAGGCAGGACTGGCGAGGAGCGGTATTACCGCCTGGAGTTAAAGTTGCTTGCCGACGTTGGATTGGTAGGTTTTCCAAACGCAGGCAAATCCACGCTGATTTCTCGCATCTCAGCAGCAAGGCCGAAGATCGCCGATTATCCATTCACAACGCTTGAACCAAATCTTGGCGTAGTAACGGTTGGCGAGGAGCCCGATCTTGAATCGTTCGTCGTTGCGGATATGCCCGGGCTTATTGAGGGGGCGCATCTTGGCTCCGGTCTTGGAACGCAATTTCTGCGTCACATTGAGCGCACGCGCCTGCTGGTGCATGTGGTTGATGTTTCAGATGCATCAGGGCGTGAGGATGTCGTCGAAGACTTCAAGGTCATCAACCTGGAACTCGCGAGTTTCGGCGATGGCTCTCTCGCTCAGAAGCCGATGATCGTTGTCGCAAGCAAGATCGATGTTGCGAATCCGGAAAAATTAAAGAAGCTCACGGCGCATGCGAAGCGACGCAAGCTTGAGTTTCATGCGGTCTCGGCAGTAACGGGGCAGGGAATTGATGAGTTGAAGTGGGCGATAGCCAAGCGCCTGCGCACCGTCGAGAGTTAGATCCACTAAATCCTTTTTTCACACCTGCGTAGTTATCACCGTTCGCCGTCGTGTGTTTTTACCTGCCTTCTCCGCGTTTATTCGCAGAGTCCTTTTGTCTTCCGCGTTGCTAAATTTGGCATCCAACATACACGTGCCCTTGCGCACGAATCTTCCTGCTCCGCGGAGGAGTACACAATGCGACCAATGAGAAACGATATAGCGATAGGGTTAGGTATTAGTGCGGCGGTCTTTGCATGCGCACTGGGGTGGGGCAACCCGCTCATAAAGTCAACGCAAGGAGCCACGGCTGTTGCTGCGCAGAGCACGCCGCCTGCACAAACGTCGCCGGGACAAACGGCGCCGCCCAGCGATCAAGGACAGCCTGGACAGACAGCACCACCGAGTCAGCAAAGCCCGCGGCCCGACGATGCATCACCTTCGACACCACCGGACCAGCAAACTCAGCCGGCACAACCGACGGAACCTGGGCAGGGCCAGCCGAACAGCAGGCGTAACGGCAATGGGCAAACACAGCCACCCTCTGATAGTCAACCACCATCGCAAAGCCAGCCGCCGGCTCAGAGTAATCCACCGCAAGCTTAGAACAACTAGTAATAAAGCAACGTGGAGGGAGGCTTTATCGGCCTCCCTTCATTCTTTTTGAATGGCCATCGCGTCGCAACGATTCACTGGTGGTCTGACGACGGGCCAGGGAAAAAGCCGCGCGAGCAACCTTGCCCGGGTATTGTGCTTCTGTTAGCAGGATGGACCTGAATCCTTAGGACGCGTTGATCGTTGACAGTACCCATCAGGAACAAAAAAAGCAGCGCAAGTAAATAGATACAGAGGAGGAAGAGTCATGAAAAGGAATCATCATTTTGGATGGGCGGTCCCTCTAGTAATAACGGTAGCCCTCTACACCTTCAACCCCGGAATATCTGCCCAAAGCCCAGGCAGCAGCCCTCAGCAAGAACAACCGCAGCAGCAAACGGATCAGCAGGAGAGCAAGACGTTCACGGGCAAGGTCATGAAGCTGCAGAACGGGAATTTCGCGCTGGTTACAGGCCAATCGGCACAGGGACAGGCCTCAGGCCATTTTCTGGATAATCAGGATGAGGCGAAGAAGTACGAAGGCAAGCAAGTAACGGTTACCGGAACACTTGAAGTTGCAAGCAATACGATTCACGTAACAAAGATCGAAGCTGCTGCATAGTGGATCGAAGCTGCAGCATAATGCAGCGGGAACCACACAGGGCTGCCGAATTCGGCAGCCCTGTGTGGTTAGATTGATGCGGCAGTATCAATCTTCTTCTTCGTCGACTGGACGTTTGGCATTGGCCAGAATTTTGTCGGCGACAATTTGCGGAACGATGTCGTAGTGATTCACTTCCATGTGATAGCTGCCTTTGCCCTGCGTCATACTGGTAAGCAGCGTGCCATAAGTGAGCATCTCGGCCATGGGCACTTCCGCGTTGATCACGGTCGTGCGTCCCTTGGTCTCCATGCCCTGCACGCGGCCGCGGCGCGAGTTCAAATCGCCCATCAGCGTGCCCGCAAATTCGTCGGGCGCTTCAATCTCGACTTTCATCACCGGCTCAAGTAGGCAGGGCTTTGCCGTTTCCATGGCTTTTTTGAAAGCCAGGCGGCCAGCTTTCTTGAACGAGAGCTCGTTTGAATCCACGTCGTGATAGCTGCCGTCGTAGAGCGTGACTTTGAAATCGACAACCGGGTAGCCGGCGAGATATCCGCGGGCTGCGGCTTCAACAATGCCTTTTTCAACGGCGGGAATAAAGTTCTTGGGAATGGAACCGCCAAAGACATCGTTTTCAAATTCAAAACCGCCGCCGCGAGGCATCGGCTCCATCTTGATTTTGCAATCGCCAAATTGACCGTGACCGCCCGACTGTTTCTTGTGGCGGCCTTGCGCGTCGGCTTTGCCGCGGATGGTTTCGCGGTAAGGAACCTTTGGAGCTTTCAGAGTGACTTCAGCGTGATAGCGCTTTTTGAGGCGGTTGACGATGGCTTCAATGTGCGGCTGGCCGGCGCCGGCAATCAAGAATTCGTTGGTCTGCGGGTCGCGGAAGAAGCGAATGAGCAGATCCTCTTCCATGAGCTTGTGAATGGCGGGCGCGAGCTTGTCTTCGTCTGCGCGGCTCTTTGGCTCGATGGCGTAGGTCATGGCGGGATCGGGCGTGGGCGGCAGCTCGAAATTAATCTCGCCGCCTTTTTGTCCCAGCGTGTCGCCGGTGAGCGTTTCGCGGAGTTTGGCAACGGCTCCAATGTCGCCCGCGTGCAGTTCTGCTACTTCAACAGGCTTGCGGCCCTGCATCGCGCTCAGGTGCGAAAGCTTTTCCTGGCTGCGGCGCGTGTAGTTTTCAAGGGTGGCGTCGTTTTTGAGAACGCCGCTGACCACTTTGAAGAAAGTGATGCGGCCCGCGAACGGATCGGACATGGTTTTGAAGACGAAGGCGGCCACCGGCTCGCTGTCAGCGATTTTGCGCGTTGTATCGTCGCCGGCTGGAGTTTTTACGGCGAGTGGCTCTTTTTCGATCGGCGAAGGCGTGTACACCTTGAGGAAGTCGAGCAAGTGATCGAGGGCCATGTTGGCCAGGCCGCTTGAGAACAGCACCGGGAAGATGCGGTCTTCGCGAATGGCTTCGTGCAGGGCGGCGATCAGGTGATCTTCAGGAATTGTGCCTTTTTCAAAATACTCTTCCATCAACTCGTCTTTGCCTTCGGCGACGAGTTCGACGAGCGCTTCGTGGCGGGCCTTGGCGTCGGCGACAAGCGAGGCTGGAATTTCCGCGGAGACTTTGCCGCGGCCATCGCCGCCGGGCGTGTAGGTATAGGCCTCCATGGTTACCAGGTCGACTACGCCGTGAAATCCGTTGGCATCTGAAATGGGCAACTGGACAGGAACACAGTTGCGGCCCCAGCGCTCGTGAATGTCGTCGATGAGGGCGCTCAATCCGCCCTGGCCACCCGCCTTGGGATGGTCCATCTGGTTGACAAGAACGATGCGGGGCACGTTGGCTTCTTCAGCATATTTCCAAACGCGCTCGGTAACGGGCTCAACGCCGGATTGGGCATTGACGAGCACGATGGCTGACTCGACCGGAATCAGCGCGGCGCGCGACTCATGCGTGAACATGTGGAAGCCGGGAGTGTCGACAAAATTAATTTTGACGCCCTGCCACTCGGCAAAGGCGACGGCGTTTTGCATGGTTATGCCGCGGGCAACTTCTTCTTCGTCGTAGGCGGTGACAGCGGTGCCTTCGGCAACACGGCCCTGGGTTGGCGTCATTTTTGCGGCATGCAGCAGAGCAGCGATTAAGGTGGTTTTGCCGCTTTGCGCATGCCCCAATACAGCTACGTTACGGATCTCACTTCCCTGATACGTTTTCATTTGATTCTCCTTGAGAATTGGCGGATGAAGAATGGATTGCGGATGGATTGCAAGAGGATCGTGGGAGGGACAGGGACGGCGGGCGGATGCCCTGGATGGCATCGATGTGGCCGAATTGGCTGGCCACGGCTCCGGGTCTGCCGTCTACCTCGTCCATTGAAGAGGGCCACGCTCCGGCGTAAAGGCAGAACTATGCAGTGTGAATCCGCCGGGCGATCTTCACCAAAGAGCGGATGCTATCACAGGCGGAGTGTGAACGTCCTGTGACTTGAAGCACAAAAACCTAGGCGGCAGGGATAAGGTTGCCAAAAGAGCTGCTCGTCAGGTCATCCGCGGCTCCGAAATGCCCTTCCCTAAAGAATCGCTGCTCGCGTACACTCAAACACATTCGGCTCACCGTGTTTCCCTAAATCCGGTGAATTCGCTTGCGTTTCACAGGGCTTCCCCAGGGCTCTTTCCCCCGGACAACCAACTGAACGCGACCACAAGGAGGTCAAAATGAGTCTGTCCACAGGTGTCGTCACCTCTGCCGCCACGCCCATTGCCGCGCCATCCCCCGAACACATCCTGCAAGTCGGCCTGGGTTTCTGGGCCTCAAAAACTCTACTGAGCGCAGTGGAGATGGAAGTCTTTACCGAACTCGCCAAGCATCCTGAAGATCTCGATACGCTTACCGGGCGCCTGGGTCTGCATCCGCGCTCCGCGCATGACTTTTTTGACTCGCTGGTGGCGCTGGGTTTTCTGGAGCGCAATGACGGAGTGTATTCCAATACGCCGTCTACAGAGCTCTTTCTGGATAAGAAGAAGCCCACCTATATTGGGGGCATGCTTGAGATGGCGAACCAGCGCTTGTATGGACATTGGAACAAACTGACCCCGGCGCTGAGGACCGGCCAGATGCAGGGCGAGGCGGGACCGAATGCCACAGAGAATTTTGCGGCGCTCTACGCCGATCCGGCGCGGCTGAAGAGTTTTTTGAAAGCAATGACCGGCGTGAGCCGGGGCGCGAATATGGCGATTGCCGCCAAGTTTCCGTGGGCAAAATACAGAACGGTAGTGGATGCGGGTCCGGCGCAGGGCGATCTGCTGGTTCAGGTGGCGCTCAAGAACACGCACTTGCTCGGCATCGGGTTTGATCTGCCTGAAGTAGGTCCGATCTTCGAGGAGTACATCGAAGCCAACAGCCTGTCGGCGCGCGTGCAGTTCCAACCGGGCAGCTTCTTTACCGATCCGATTCCCAACGCTGAGGTGGTCATGATGGGCCACATTCTGCATGATTGGGATCTTGAGCAGAAACGCATGCTGATCTCCAAGGCCTACGATGCGCTGCCGAAGGGAGGCGCGCTCATGGTCTACGAAGCGCTCATCGATGACGAGCGGCGCAAGAATGCCTTTGGCTTGCTGATGAGTCTGAACATGCTAGTTGAAACCGTTGGCGGCTTCGACTATACCGGAGCCGATTGTATTGGTTGGATGAAGGACGCGGGATTCTCGGAAGCGCACGTCGAACACCTGGTGGGTCCGGACTCGATGGTGATCGGCATCAAATAGGCTGGAGGTAGAATGCAGCCTCAATCAACTGAACAAGAATGGCCTGAGGAGCTTGATGCTTTGCGCGCGGCGCCAAAGCACCATGCTCTGCTCTTTGAAAACGACGCCGTTCGCGTTCTCGACACCAACATTGCTCCGGGTGACACGGTACCGCTGCACACGCACCGGTGGCCTAGCGCGCACTACATCCTCAGCGTCAGCAGTTTCGTTCGCCGCGATGCCGCAAGCACGGCGCTCGTCGACAGTCGCACTATGCACGAACTGCCTGAAGGAGCCGCGCTCTGGTCAGAACCGCTCCCGCCACATACTCTTGAGAACGTGGGTGAGCGGGACCTGCACGTAATCAGCGTCGAGATAAAGCGTCCCACCTGAGATTTGTCTGGAAAGGGACCTGATGAGTACGCGTCCTTTTACATTATTTGCAGCAGCCATTTTTATCTCTACCATGTACAGTGCAATTGCGCAGGCTCCACCCGCCCGGCATGGAGCTATCATAGCCGTGACTACGATTTACACCAAAGACCCGCTCATCGCGTTGAGACTGCGATGAACGGGGCACAGCTTTTCAAGGATCAAGGTGATTCTTGGGGGGAAATGATCGGGCCACCTGCCCAAGATGGACGGGGTGAAATGCGGCTTAGAGACTTGCACCTGCGGGAAGGATCTCATCTACGTCGACCCATTGCGTTGGATAGTTCCCCGTGTAGCATGCCGTGCAGTAACCCTGCTTATTTTCTGCATTCACTGCGGAGTACAAACCGTCCAGCGAAAGATAAGCCAGGGAATCAGCTTCAATAAAGCGGCGAATTTCATCGATAGATTGGTTGGCGGCAATAAGTTCGCTTTTGCTGGGTGTATCCACGCCGTAAAAACAGGGCGAAATAGTGGGCGGGCAACTAATGCGCAAGTGAACTTCTTTGGCGCCCGCGCCGCGGACCATGCGGACAATTTTGCGGCTGGTTGTTCCACGAATAATCGAGTCGTCAATCAGCACAACGCGCTTGCCCTCAAGCAGGTTGTGGACCGGGTTGAGTTTTAATCGCACGCCAAAATCGCGGACGCGCTGTTCCGGCTCAATAAACGTGCGGCCCACATAGTGATTGCGAATCAGTCCGAACCGGAAGGGAATGCCGGCTTCTTCCGCATAGCCAAGAGCGGCGGTCACGCCGGAGTCAGGCACCGGAACAATCACGTCGGCCGGAACGCTGGATTCGCGGGCAAGCTGGCGTCCCATTCGGTCGCGGGTTTCCTGCACCCATTGGCCGTAGATGCGGCTGTCAGGTCGCGCAAAATAGACATGCTCAAAGATGCAGCTCGTTTGCGGGACACCGCTGGCGTACTGGCGGCTGGTGACGCCATCTTCGGTTACCATGACGAGCTCGCCCGGCAGCACGTCGCGAATATACTCGGCGCGTAGCAGGTCGAACGCGCATGTCTCACTGGCAAAGATGATGGTGTCCGGACCATCGGGGTGTTTGAGGCGGCCCATCGAGAGCGGGCGAAAGCCGCGCGGATCGCGAGCCGCAAAAATGCGATCGCGGGTCATCATCACGATGGAGAATGCGCCATCTACCTGCGAGAGCGAATCGGCAATTGCGTCCACCAACGTCCCTGCGCGCGAGTGCGCAATCAGCTGAACGATGATTTCAGAGTCTGACGTGGTCTGGAAGTAAGCGCCATCGCGTTCAAGCCGGGCGCGAATATTCCCCAGGTTCACCAAGTTGCCGTTGTGCGCAATCGCAATCAGGCCCTTGGTGGAGTCAACACGGATAGGCTGCGCGTTCAAGAGCGCTGAATCGCCAGTGGTTGAATAACGAGTGTGCCCGATGGCCATGGTTCCGGGCAGTTTCTGCAGCACATCGTCTGTAAAGATTTCAGAAACAAGGCCCATGCCTTTGATATTGGCCAGATGCTGGCCGTCGGCCGTTGCAATGCCGGCAGATTCCTGGCCGCGATGCTGCAGTGCGTATAGGCTCAGGAAGGCCTGTCGTGCGGCATCGGGGTGCCCATGAATGGCGACTACGCCGCATTCTTCGCGGAGCTTGGGGTCGTCGTTTTCAGCAGCGTTCGGAGCGGCTGCGATTGCCGGGCCGCAACGGCGAAGCTGTTCAGACTGGTCGATTATGCCTTCAACACCCTGGAAAAGAAGCTTCATCGCGCGGTGACCTCGCCATGGATATTTGCTTCCAAAGCAGAGGACCACGGTTCGCGCAATGTTGCCAGAGATGCGGTGATGACAGGTTGTTTGTATACGTTGATTTCAAGCCGGTCGCCGCCGGTTGTGCCGATGCGGGCAGCGTAGTAGCCGTATCGGTCTGCGAAGTCTTCAATTGCGTTCAACTGGTTTCCTTCGCAGGTGACGAGCACGGTCGAGGCCGGCTCTGCAAATAATCCAAACAACGGGTGCGCCATCAGAGATTGTTCCTGCTCCGCTGTTGCGCCGATGCTGTTTGCGAATGCCGATTGCGCCAGGGCAACGGCTATGCCGCCATCGGAAATGTCGCGCGCGGAGTGGAGCAACTGACGCTCGGCCAGGACGGAAAGCAGTGTGTGCAGATCAGCCTCCGCTTCGAGATCGAGTGGTGGTGGCTGGCCCCATACGCCGCCCAGCACCACGCTTGCATATTCCGACGACCCGAAGGAAGCAAGTTCAGCCGTGGCCGCTTCTTCGGTTTCGGTGGCCTCGGGGTGAAGTGCCTGAGGATTGCCGAGAACTGTGTTGTAAGGATCAGCAGCGCTCTCGACTCGCTCGCCAGGAAACGGAACCTTGAGATTCGGATCAGGTGATTCGCCAGCGGGAATAGGCCATAGCAGCACGATGGCGTCGCCGGCGCGTTGGAAGTCCGCTGGAACTGCCTTTGTGACATCGTCGAAGATACCCACGATACCCAACACGGGCGTGGGATAAATGCCTTCGCCGCGGGTTTCGTTGTAGAGAGAAACGTTGCCGCCCGTAATTGGTGTTGAAAGAGCGGTGCAGGCTTCTGCAATTCCATCAATGGCTGCGGAAAGCTGCGCCATGATCTCCGGCTTCTCAGGATTGCCGAAATTAAGGCAGTTGGTGGCGGCTACCGGAATTGCGCCGCTCATGGCAACCTTGCGCGCGGCCTCTGCCACGGCATGCTTGGCGCCAAGATTTGGATTGAGGTAGCTCCAACGGCCATTGCCATCCAGAGCCATTGCCAACCCGCGTTCGTGTCCCTTGGTGCCGGTGCCCTTAATGCGCATGACTCCGGCTTCGCCGCCGGGACCGATCACCGTGTTGGTCTGCACCATGGAATCGTATTGCTGATGTACCCAGCGTTTGGAGCAAACGTTTGAGCTTGCGAGCAGCTTGATGAGGTCGGCTGTGAAATCGCGATCTTCAGCGAGTGCGGCCTGCACGTGCTCAGGAGGAACGTGCGGCAATGGGCACGTCCACGTCCCCACCGGCCGATGATAGAGAGGCGCGTCGTCAGTCAGGGATTGGTTGGGAATATCGGCTACGAGCACGCCGTGATGGCGAATGCGCAGCCGTGGCTCAGGCTTTACCGTGCCCACAATCACCGCATCCAGACCCCACTTGGCAAACACGCGCAACACTTCGTCTTCGCGGCCTTTTTCCGCCACCAGCAACATGCGCTCCTGGCTTTCAGACAACATGATTTCGTACGCGCTCATGCCGGTTTCGCGCTGCGGAACGAGATCGAGTTCGACGTCGAGACCTACGCCGCCGCGCGCGCCCATTTCGCAGGTGGAGCAGGTCAGGCCCGCCGCTCCCATGTCCTGAATGCCGACGATCGCGCCGGTCTTCATGGCTTCAAGGCAGGCCTCAAGCAGGAGCTTCTCCATAAACGGATCGCCCACCTGAACATTGGGGCGCTTCTGCTCTGAACCCTCCTTGAACTCCTCGCTGGCCATGGTGGCGCCATGGATACCGTCGCGGCCAGTTTTTGCGCCAACATAAATGACCGGGTTTCCAGTACCGCTTGCTTTGCCGTAAAAGATTTCGTCTTTGCGGACCAGGCCGAGCGCGAAGGCGTTTACCAGCGGGTTGCCGCTGTAACAAGCTTCAAATTTTGTTTCGCCGCCCAGGTTTGGCACGCCAAAGCAGTTGCCGTAACCGGCGATGCCGCTGACCACACCTTCAACAACGGCGTGATTGCGATTGACGAGTTCTTCCTCGGCGATGCCAGGCTCAATCGGGCCAAAACGCAGCGAGTCCATCACGGCCAGCGGCCGCGCGCCCATGGTGAAAATGTCGCGCAGAATTCCACCCACCCCGGTCGCGGCGCCCTGGAACGGTTCAATATAACTGGGGTGGTTGTGGCTCTCAATCTTGAAGGCGCAGGCCCAACCGTCTCCCACGTCGATAATGCCGGCATTCTCACCTGGCCCTTGCACCACGCGGTCGCTCTTGGTGGGCAGGCGCTTGAGATGAACGCGGCTGGACTTGTAAGAGCAATGTTCGCTCCACATCACCGAGTAAATACCCAGCTCGGTGAGCGATGGCACGCGTCCAAGTGCCTCAAGAATACGGTTGTACTCGTCCGCAGTAATGCTGTGCTGAGCGAGCAATTGCGGAGTAATGGAAACTGGGTCTGGAACAACTGCAGAAAAGGCAGTAGTCATCGCGGTTAACTCCATTGTCGCACGGTCCCTGTGGAACCGCAGAACGCCGCTTCATTGCCGCCTGTAGACCATCAGGTGGTTGTCGGGAATGGACAGGAATCCGAGGTTGGTTTTTCCGTCGAGCAGAATGTGCCCGGTTGGAACGAGTTCCTGCCCAGTTGCTTTCCACTCTCCGCCAAGCTCCCGAATTAATTTGGTTTTCACCCACAGTTGACGAACGAGGAGCACATTCACCGATTTCCTCTGTTCATCCGACATCAGCGGGACGATATCCCAATCTGCAATCGGCATAGAGGCTTGGCGGGCACGGCCAACCACGGCTAGATAGCTTGCCTCGTCGGAAAATACCACGTCGTCCGGGCGGATTGTCTGATCGACAAACTGCACCACTTGCCCATAGTTGCGGTCCTGGCGGTCCACGGAGTAGGCGATCAGATGCGTGCCGACTCCCACAATTGAACTCAATGCACACAAAGTGGCTGCTGCAATCAGGCTGCGACGGTTTTTGCAGACGGACAGTCCGGAGCAGATGCCGATCAACAGCGGGATTGTAACCATATATGTGTAATAGGTTGGGAATTTCGAACTGGAAATCAGTACGATGGCAAGGCAGAGGGTAAAAATCACAGCATACCGGAGCGTCAGGTAAGCCCGGCGGAACTCAGGTTGACGGCAAGCTGCCAGCAAAACAATTGCGGCGACAAAGACGAAAAGCAAACTGTAGTCGGCCGGAATTGCGTTGTGGTGATCGAAGCGTCCGTGGAAAAGATTGCTGATGAATCCGCGCTGCTGCACATGTACCAGCTTCATATAGCCTGGCAAGCGGCCTGAAAACCAGAGGCAAGCCAAAAACGCCAATGCTCCTATGCCGCTGGCGACAAACGAGATGGCAATGTCCTTCCAGTACCGCAATTGGAAGAGCAGAATCGTCACCAGGGCGATGGTGAACTGCAATGGCAGATACTGCAATCCTGCCCAGGGAACAAAGAGATAGAGCACGAACAGAAATATTATTCGGCTGCTGGTGGAGGTGATGGACATGGCCCACAGCGTTGATGCCAGAATTAGAAAACCCATGCCGTCGTACCGTCCGGTGCGATAGGCAACGATCACGCCGAACTCGGTCGAGAGCAGAAGTAGCATCAACACCCGGGCAATTGGTTTTTCGACTAGGCGAAGCCGTAGCACGGCCGACCACAGGATGAAGAATGCGGCGGTGACGCAGGTGATTTCTAATGCGCGCACGGAACGTAGCGAGTGGCCGAAGAATTTGATCCACGGGACCAGGAGAAAACAATACAGCGACACCATTTCAGAGAAGGGAATGTGGAATCCTTCACCGCGCAGGTAGTGGATGGCCGGGGTGGCAAACATGGCCTCGTCCTGATGGCCGAACGGATAGCAGGTGGCAGTAAGGACGTTAAACAACCAGAAACTCAGCAGGAATAGAAGCGCGGACCAGGTTTCAGAATTCTCAGCGCGCAAAGCTCGAGCGTTATCCTGCATTTCTGTCGACTCCGGGGCAAGAGCTAGAGTGTTGTTGAAGGAATCCAAAATAATAGTACGGCACAGATTGGGGGCGAGTGCCTGTAAGGTGCGTCTCATTGAACACAGGACGCGGACTGCATACTGCGGAGTGGAATGTGCCGGTGGGACATATTTGAACCGCTTTTGCCGTCCGAGGCGGAGGCTCGGCTGTTTGCGCGGGGCTGTGGCAGACGGATCAAGGGCTGTGAGATACTTTTGAGAGCAGAACCCCTCTCTCAAGCCGGGATGGCGGAACTGGCAGACGCAGCGGACTCAAAATCCGCCGATCGCAAGGTCGTGGGGGTTCGACCCCCCCTCCCGGCACCAGCCTTAAACAACTTTCGAATCAGCAATTTACAAATGCGCAAAATCGTGTGTGCCTAAATTGTGCCTAAATTGTGCCTAAATTGTGCCCAAGATGTGGCCAAACTTCCCCCTCACCGGCATCGTTTTCCACTCCGTTTTGTCTGCAAATTGTGCGGTCGCCTGAATATCGCAATCGCTGAAACGCTTATGTCTCGGATCGCTTGCAAGCACGCGAGTCGAGAGCGAATCACGAGCATGAGGATGCGAGCAAGTGAATCAGAGTGCCAGCTTTCGGGCGGTGCTCATGCAACTTTCATTTTCCAGTTCACTCTGGGAGCTGCTGCGCGAGCAAAGGTCCGCGTCTATCGGAATAGTTGACCTCTGATAAGACTTCGTTCTCCGAAGCAGTGTGAGACAGATTACAGACCGAGCGCGGTCTCAAGATCGCGCGAGGGCGCGACGAGAGAGGGAAAGTAGATGTCGTTCGAGGCTAGAAGAAGGTCAGGCGAACTTTACGATTGGTTATATATTGTGGGCGCAGCGGCACGTGGAATTTCGGTGCACATTCGGCACACCGAATGAACGGCAACGCTAATAAGCGCGTGATCCTTTGATTCGGATCGACTGATGCCGGATCAGCATATCGGAGCTCGCAACGCTGGGAAAAGCCAATATCGAATCAAGCATTTACCTTAAGAAAAAGCCCGCACGGAAGCACTCTAGCCTGGTCGCCCAAATTATTGATTCAACAGAGTTGGGCACGCGCGGCATGGCACACCCTGCGGCGCACTTGACGCCGCGCCACGGCCCGTCTGCGAGTGGCCTTTGTATGTGACAACCCCACTTATCATTCACTATCCGGATCGGGTGGCATCGATTCATATCTGTGCGGTGCCCGCGTTTTTGACAGCGTGCGAAGAAGCCTACGAGTCCTGTTCCAAAAGGCTTCCCACATCGGTCTCTCTAACTGATTGACAATGAAGACCGAGCAGACGCAAAATTAGCCGTTCCAAAACGTATAGGTTCAAATACACGCGATACTCAACCTAAACCGACTCCGCTCCAGCAACACTCCACTCTTACAAAGTAGCCAGAGTCCCGAAACTAGCTTCTCTCCGTCCACCAACCTGGTAGCAAAAGACCCCGAATTTCAGGCGCCGCGATATTTCTCCAACACGCCTACGGCTTTACTAGGCGTACCTTTGCTGGATGATGAATGGGGGGAACACGATATCTCACCTCTTCCATGTATTGTTTCGCCTGGACGCGCGTTTTGATATTCAGAAAACGGCGAACTACTGCCGGCTTACCTAAGAGGGATGTGCGGTGATAGTGCCGCAGAAACGCAATGTGGAGGAAAGCTCGTTGGAGCGTTGAGATCGGTTCTTGCGCAACGTCGGTAGCGGCAGTGAGATCGCTGGAACTGCTAGCTGTGCTTCGTTGCGTTGCAGATGGATCGTCATCGCATGTAAACCCTGAATCCGCGGGATCCGGTAGCGAAGTAGGCGCATCGGTCCTGGGAGTACTTAATGAGAAAAGGTGTCCAAAATTGTTAGCTTGTGCGTCTCGGTTTGTCAGCGATTTTAAGCCATACATACTCTCAACAGAAGCAAGCAGAGAGGAATGGTCATAAACCGTGTGATCAACCTGATTGGCCGGGATCGATGGGGAGATGACGATAGCCGGAACACGAATGCCGAGCTGCGTGAAATCGAAACTGTGATGATTATTGTCTTCGTCGGAAATCGTATCGCCCGGACTGACTGTGGTCGGTGGCTTCACATGGTCAAAAAAACCGCCTTGCTCATCGTACGTGACGAGAAGAACACTATCATTCCAGTGAGGTGAGTTGCGAATTGTCTCATACACGTTCTTGATGAGGCGTTCACCGCGAGTCACGTCATCGAGTGGATGCTGGGAATTGCCGCAGGTGAAATCCTCCGGTGTAAGCGGAAGCACATTTCCATAATTCGGCTCAATGAACACATATGGAGTCGAAAAATCCGGATCGTTTATGGCATCTGAGAACTCATCGAATCCTTCGAAGTGCCCCTCAACTCTGCGGTCGGTCATTCCACTAATGGCAAACACCTGCGGGAATTCGTCTCCCATAAATACCTTCCAATCGAAACAGGCGTCTTCCAAGCGGTCATATATCGTTCCGTTTTCGAAGCGATAGCCATTCAGAAGGGAGGATGTCACACTCTGGAAGCCGGAGGGGCTGTCATCGAGGCCACCCGAAGACGCAGCATGGATAAAGAATCGATTGGGCCACGTGGGACCCGGGACGGACGAGAAACACTTGTCGCAAAAAACAAAGGAACTCGCGAGGGTTGTGAGCACGGGCAGCTGTTCCGGATCGAAGCAACGCATGATTCTCTCCGGGTCGTTTTGATTCGGCTTATCGCCACTTACATTGGCAAGACCATCGTAACTGGCAATAAATCCCTGGTTGGTAATTGGAGATGGGTAGGGGCCGCCCGGCGGATAGGATGGAACCTTGATGCTGCCATCGTCTTGCCTGACATAACCGCAAAGCTGCAATAGAGCGTCGTTGAACTCATGCCCCGGATCCGGATCTGTTCCGCTAAGGAAAAAGTCGGCAGGTGAACTCACTTGCCTCATAGAGTCGCCGGCGATGGGGTCTGGATTCTGATACGGACCTCCGTTAGTAAGATCGTCAACATTTGTCAAGCCGCCGTTCAGTGCGTCGGTGCCTCGAATCCCAGCAAAACCGAGCATGTGATCGAAGGCGCGGTTTTCAAGCATGAGGACGAAAACGTGTTTGATCGGGCCGGTTGGTGTTGTGTTTCCGACAAATAAATAAAAGACTCCACAGCGCGTGTTATCCCACGCAACGCAGACCCAGTCTGCAATCCAGGACCAGACGACGCAGACGGCGTTGACGATCCAAAC
>JADGNO010000006.1 GCA_017883405.1 Occallatibacter sp.
CTACGGCACGTCGAAAGACTCCAGCGGAATCGAAATAGCCGAAGATGGAGTCGACTATTACCTCGCCAATGATGTGCCGCATGGCGACGTACGCATTCGCACCTACTTTTCCAAATCCACCGGCCAGTGGCGGCGTTGCTTTGTCTACACGCCGCCGGATTACGACACCAACGTAAGCGCCCGCTATCCCGTGCTCTACCTGCAGCACGGTTCCGGCGAAGATGAGACAGGATGGATCTTCCAGGGCCATGCCAACCTCATCCTCGATAACCTGATCGCACAGCAGAAAGCGGTCCCCATGATCATCGTCATGGACAATGGATACGCAGCTCGTCCAAGTCCGGCTGGTCCGGGCGCACCCGCAGCAGGCGCTCGCGGGCCATCAGGCGACACCAGCGCCTTTGAGGACGTCATCACCAAAGATGTGATTCCGTTGATCGATTCGACATTCCGCACCATCGCCGATCGCGATCACCGAGCAATGGCCGGGCTCTCCATGGGAGCCAATCAAACGCTGCGGCTCACAACGCACAACCTGGACTTGTTCACCTACATCGGAGGCTTCAGCGGCACCATGAATGGCTTGAGCACCGATCCGCTCGATCCGGCGACCGCGTTCGACGGCACTTTCAAAGACGGCGCGGCCTTCAATCAGAAGGTAAAGCTTTTGTGGTTGGGAATGGGCACCAAAGAGCCCAATCCGTTCCCTGCGGCAATCGGATCGTTCCGAACCATGCTGGAGAAAGCCGACATCAAATACGTGTTCTTCTCGTCGCCCGGAACAGCCCACGAGTGGCTCACGTGGCGCAGAGACCTCAACGATTTTGCGCCCAGGCTTTTCAAGTAGAACATCACAGCATCGGTCATTAAGCCAGGTTGGGCACCACGCTCAGCTTGGCTTTCTTTTTGCGCGGCGAGCGATGTGCAGCGCCGCCAGTTGAACACATTGCCGGCGAGCGGATAGACTTTGCCGGAGCGCGAAAGCATTCAATGGCGCGTTTCAGGGGGAAAGAATTGAGCGCTGAAATCACATTAACGCGTCGGGGACTCGCCAAAGGACTCGCAGCCAGCGGAGTTGTTGCAGGGCTCTCACCGTTGCTCAGCGCTGAAACACAGTCGGCGAATAATGCACCTCAATCCGCGATGTGGAAGCAGGTGCATCCCGGAGTGTGGCGAGCAACATTAGGCGCTCCGGAAAAATACACTCCGGTTTCCAGCCGCCTTGTTCCGCCGAAAACCGAAGCATTCGAAAAGCTGCCCAAGGTTGATACAGCGCCACTCCCGGCTATTCATGGCAAACAAATCAAGCGCGGATACAAGCTTGATCTGCCGCTGCGCTCAAAGGAGCAGGTCTTCGGACTGGGCCTGCAATTCATGTCGCTCGCGCAACGCGGCAAGAAGAAGGTAACGCGCGTGAACGCCGATCCTAAGATGGACACCGGCGATTCGCACGCGCCGGTTCCGTTCTACGTAACAACAGAAGGCATTGGCGTGCTGATCGATACTGCGCGATATGCGAATTTCTATTTTGGCAATGCGCGGCCCAGACCCGCGCACGCGCAAGGTTCAACATCGCAAGCCAATCCAGATCCAAATTACACACAGAGCGCACAGGATAGTGATATCGGCGCCGTCACGGTCGAAATTCCTTCGGCCGCGGGTGTTGACGTGTACCTGTTCGCAGGTCCCGCGATGCTAGACGCAGTAAAGCGCTATAACGTGTTTTCCGGTAGCGGCTTTGTTCCGCCGGAGTGGGGTTTAGGTTTCTGGTATCGCATGGATGCTCGCGCAACCCAGCAAACCGCAACGGAATTTGCGCGCGAGTTCCGCGACCATAACATTCCGTGCGACGTCCTCGGCTTGGAGCCAGGATGGCAGACACACGCCTACTCATGCACCTTCGCTTGGGACAACGAGCGATTTCAGGACCCGAATGGCTTTGTCCGCGCTGCCGGCGACATGCATTACAAAGTGAATCTGTGGGAACACGCGTATACGCATCCGGCTTCGCCTTTGTTTGCCGACATCCTGCCCTGCTCTGGAGACATTGGCGTGTGGGGTGGCCTTGTTCCCGATTTTGCCGGTGAACAGGCACGCAATGCATTCGGCGCATATCACGGAAAGACCTTTATTGATGCGGGTGTCAGCGGCTTCAAGCTTGATGAGTGCGACAACTCCGACTTCACTGGCGGATGGTCGTTCCCGGAGCTGAGCTCTTTTCCGTCAGGCGTCGACGGCGAACAGATGCACTCTGTCTTCGGGTTGCGCTACCAGGCGGCCATTTGGAACGAGTTCAAAAAGCGCAAGCTGGAGACGTATAACCTGGTTCGCTCAAGCGGGGCATTAGCCACTCCATATCCGTTCGTTCTTTACAGCGATCTTTACACGCATCGCGACTTCATCCGTGCCCTCGTCAATTCAGGCTTCAGCGGTTTGCTGTGGTGCCCCGAAGTACGCGATGCAGCTAGTGAGATCGATCTGATTCGACGTTTGCAGAGCGTTGTATTCTCTCCACTGGCCATGGTCAACGCCTGGTACATCAAGAATCCACCGTGGAAGCAGTTGAACAGAAAGCTGAACAACGCTGACCAATTGCGTGATGGATGGGAAAAGTTGGAGGCGCGTTGCCGCGAAATCATTGGCTGGCGCATGCAACTTGTTCCGTATCTCACAGCAGCATTCCAGCGCTATTCGGAGGACGGAACGCCGCCCTTCCGCGCGTTGGCGCTCGATGAACCGAATGATCAGCGGCTGCACAAGGTTGACGATCAGTACATGGTCGGCGATCGCATGATGGTTGCGCCGCTCTTTGCGGATGGAGATGAGGATCGCAAAGTGGTGTTGCCATCCGGCGACTGGCACGATTTCTGGACCGGTCGCAAGTTCAAGGGCGGCACAGAAATCATGGTGCCGGCATCGACTGAGAAGATTCCCGTCTACGTCAAGAGCGGAAGCATAATTCCATGGGCCGATGTGGGGCAGTACGCAGGCTCACCTGAATCGCGCAGACTGACCGCGCGAGTCTATGGCGATGGTTCGCTTCCTTTTGAGTTGGGCGTAGGCGGCGGAACGATCCGCCTCACGTGGGGAAGCGGAAGGGGCAACATTGAGGGTGAGCGCGGCGACTACAGCGTCTATGCATGGAAGCAGATCGGCTAATTCCAGGCAGTCTGCCTGAAACACTGATGCGCGACCATCTCATGGCCGCGCATCAGTGTTCACCGCGTCTCAATAAAGCTGACACCATCTCTTCAACTGCAATCCCAAATCGTAAGTAAACGCGCGAATCGCTGCGCGATCTCGCTTCTCCGGTAGTAGTTGGCGCCAGTATTGGATCTGCGCGCTTGGCGGAGCAATCATCGGCATCATCTCAGCAGATTCCAGCAGATTGGCTGCGTATTCCGCCGCGTCCAGGAGCTTGTCAGTCGATTGTGTCGTATGCCTGAATGTATTCGGATCGTCCTTGAGCGCATCTTCAATGGCCTTGAGCGCCTTGTCTGCGTGCCCCTCGCGGTTCGGCACCGGTCTGATCATGGTATCGAGATTGCGGTTCCGATAAAAACCCATCACCGCTGAAATAATTGCCGGGTCGCGCACCGTGCCGTCCGGATAGAAAAGTCCGTGAACCTCGCCCCAGTATCCCTGAATAATCAAGTTGAAAAGGTACCACCCGGTTTTGTGTTCTTCTGCAATCTGCAGAACCACATCATATGGATTGGCGCGGGCAATGCACGCAGTCTCGCTGTTCATCATCGGCTTGCCATACTTCTTGGCCACATCCTCCGCGGTTTTGTAGGCGGCCTCAATGGTTGAGCGCAGTTGCGTGTAATCGTGAAAGGTGATGACATCGACAAGGTCCGCTGTGGGTTCAAGCTGGCTTGACTTCTCATATCCCACAGTGACGGCATTCACCGAGTCCAGTTTTTTTACGAGAGGCAGATAATACCGGATGAAAGCGGTGATCTCATCCTGCCGCTGCTGCTTCTCGTCCTGTGTCGCGTGGCCAACATAGTCATTGGTCATGGGCTCGTTCATAATGTCCCACATCAGCAGCCCGGGCTCATCCTTGATGGCTTCGACGATGGCCTTCACGTAGGCGTCGCCCCGCGTCCGAAACTCGGGCTTGAGAGTATCTGGATTCAGATTGTTTCCATTGAACAGAATTGGCATGGTCGAAAAGCCAAGCCGCTTCGACGTGCGTATGTAGCTCCGCAGCTTTTCAATGTAGCCCTGCGGATCTTTCTCATAGGCCTGGTAGCTAAGCCAGATGCGGGTGCTGTTCAAATTCACGCGCCTGGCGTAGCCAAGGTCCCGCTCAATTGTCTGCTGATCGCCCTGCATTCCGTAATTTACGCCGCGCACAAAGCTGTAATCCTTGAGCGGTCTTTCGGCACATGCGGAGCCGGCGGCCACCGCAAAAATCATCCCCAATAAAACGGCCACGCGCAATTTCATAACTTCCTCTTTTTTAGGACACAACGAATTTGAAATGTCCCTTTGCGGCGACAAGTATATGCCAGTGGGCCCTGCATCGGCGGCGAAGCGCGTAACGTATCTTCTCCCTTTCCGAAGACGCGAAACAGTAAACGGTTACTTCCAAACACGAATTAAGAGCGATGACCGCTTGCCAGCCTTTCAACCTCGATTTATGACTGGATAACCCTCTTATTTCTTCAAAAAACGCCTCAAAACTCTCGTCCGAGAAAACGGTTTCTAAGTCACTCCGTGGGAGTACAATTGGTCCGTTCAAGAAGCCAGCTTTTGGAATCAACACCTGAAGAGAACCGTGCTTTGAGCGACGCTAATTTCGCCCTTTGACGGCCGCAAACGGGCGCGGAAAATTTCTTGAAGCCAATTTGAGGTGCATGATGAAAGCAACCCCCAGATTAGGAAAGATGATGATGGCGCTTGCCATCATCGGCGGGCTGACGCTTAGCGGGAGCGCTCAGCAGTTGACCATGCAGGTGGACGCCAGCAAAACCGGTGCGCCAATTTCGCCTTACATGTACGGATTTTTTACTGAGCTGTTGAGCAACATGTACGAGGGCGGCTTGCTGGCTGAAATGCTCGGCGACAGGAAGTTTTTCTATCCAGTCGATTCGAGTCCGCTGCTCACCCCGCAGAACACGCGACGCTTTGTGGGCCGTTGGAGACCGGTCGGCCCCGATGATGTCGTCGTGATGGACAAGACACATGCCTGGGTCGGCGAACATAGCGCGCAGATCACGCTGGATGCAACTGCCCCCCACGGCATCAAGCAGGCAGGACTCGGAATCCGCACTGGGAGGCAGTACACGGGGCGCGTCATCGTAATGTCCGATCCTGGTGCACAAATCACCGCAAGTCTTATCTGGGGTCCGAAACCAACTGACCGCCAGACCGTTCCCATCAAAATCACAGGCAGCGAATACGCGAAATATCCGCTCAGCTTTACGGCTGGCGGCGACTCAGACGATGCCACGCTGGAAATCGTAGCGACGGGCAGCGGCACCTTCCACATTGGCGCTGTGTCGCTCGTGCCGGCAGACAACATCAACGGCTATCGGGCCGACATGGTCAATCTCTACAAGGAAATCGGTCCCACGCTCGCTCGCTGGCCCGGAGGCAACTTCACTTCCGGCTACGACTGGCGCAACGGCATCGGCGATCCGGACAAGCGGCCTCCGATTTATGACTTTGCGTGGAATGCGCTTGAGTCGAACGACATGGGCATCGAGGAATTCATGAAGATCGCTGAGATGATCGGCCTCGAGCCCTACATCTGTGTAGATGATGGCTTTGGCGATGCCTTCTCGGCTGCGCAGGAAGTGGAGTACTTCAACGGCCCTGCTACTTCGCCCATGGGCAAGCTGCGCGCGGCCAATGGCCATCCTGACCCATACAAAGTCAAATGGTGGAACATCGGCAATGAGATGTACGGATCATGGCAGCTCGGCCACATGTCTCTCTACCACTACACCATCAAGCACAACATGTTCGCGCAGGCCATGCGTGCCGTCGATCCCAGCATTTACATCGTAGCTTCAGGTGCAACACCGGCTGAGATGAGTACAACCGGCGCCGGCCACTCCATCAACGGCAAGATGGTCACCAAGTTCGGCGATCCGGTAGCGGACTGGGATGCCGGCCTGCTCACGCACTCAGCCAACTATTTCGATGCAATCGCGGAGCACCTCTATCCACAAGCCGAGCAGGCGTTCGACAACGACAAGCAGGACTGGGTCAAAGTGGACGACTCACTCGCTGACAAGGCGCGCAGACTGCCAAACCGCGTAAAGACCGCCGCCGATGCCTGGGATGAATATCAGAAGATGTTTCCGCAACTCAACATGAAGAAGATTCCCATTTCGCTCGACGAATGGGTTGCTGGCCGCGTCACGAATTCAAGCGACATGTTCCGTACCGTTTCCGCTGCTGAAGGACTGCAGGAGCTTTTCAGGCACTCTGACATTTATGGCGCTTCCGCCTACACCGCCTTGAGCAGTTTGCTCACGTGGAACAAGACGGACGCAACTGCGAGCTCGCTGGGCCTGATGTTCGAGCTATATCGCCGTCACTACGGAACCATTCCGGTTGAAGTTACGGGCAACTCTCCGCAGCACGATGTGGCGGGGACCGTCTTTGTGGACAAGCCGAAAGTTTCGTCGGGCAGTCCGACCTATCCGCTCGATGTTACGGCTTCACTCACGTCCGACCACAAGGCATTGACCGTTTCGATCGTAAACCCAAGCGATCAGCCTCAAGAGATTAATGCAAGCTTTGCTAGCTTGTCGCTGCAGGGTACTGGCAAGCTATATAGGCTTGCTGCGCCGGATGCGGCTATGCGCAACGAACCCGGCAAGGCACGGGTCGTCGACATCGTGGAAAGCTCGCTGACTGAGGCGCCGACGAAGCTGTCGATTCCTGCATCCAGCGTCAGCATCTACGAATTGCCTATTCAATAAAGATGAACGCCGTTGGCACTCACACCGGAACAGGAATAGAGTTGCGGGAAAAGGAAGGGACAAATGAAAGTTAAAGCACTTTTATTCGGGCTCGTTTGTATCCTCTGCTGGTCGCAGGCCTCCACGGCAGCGCCGGCTGAACAGGGCCCAACCGTCAGTGTGAAGACAGGTAGCCTTCGCGGTGGTGTGACCTCCGATGGTGGTGCGGTCTTCAAAGGCATCCCGTTTGCGCAACCGCCCGTCGCAGACCGTCGCTGGCAAGAGCCGCTCCCCGCGAAACCTTGGACCGGTGTCCGCGACGCAACTGCTTTTGGCTCCAACTGCGTGCAAGGCGGTAACCTGGGCGCCAACAGCAGCGAAGACTGCCTGTATCTGAATGTGTGGACACCGAAGTGGCCCATGAAAACTCCCGCCGCAGTCATGGTGTGGATTCACGGCGGCGGCAATTTTGCGGGCGCTGGTTCAGAGCTCATCTTCAACGGCGAAAATTTGGCGCGCCACGGCGTAGTTCTGGTTACGGTCAATTACCGGCTCGGCGTTTTCGGATTCCTTGCGCACCCTGAACTCACCAAAGAATCCGCGCACCACGTTTCTGGAAACTACGGGCTCCTCGACCAGGTCCTCGCGCTTCACTGGGTGCACGACAACATAGCCAAGTTCGGTGGCAATCCCGCGAACATCACGATATTTGGTGAGTCAGCAGGATCGCTCGACGTAAACGTGCTCATGACTTCACCACTCAGTAAGGGACTCTATCACCGCGTCATCGGCGAGAGTGGACCGGTGGTTGCACCGCCCACGCTGGCTGAAGCTGAAAAGAAAGGGCAGGACCTCGCCACCAAATTCAACATCACCGGCGACGCGGTTCTGCCTAAGCTGCGCGCACTCTCCAGCGCCGATCTGCAAAAGGCAACCGGACAAGGACTCGCATTCCTCGGTCCAACACTGGGCGTAAATGTTGACGGCTACCTGTTCCCTGAGCCGCCGATGAAAGCATTCATCCTCGGCCATCAGCAAAAGGTTGGCTTGCTGCTGGGCAGCAATTCTCAGGAACTGCAGCGGCCGTTCTTCCCCATGCCCGGCGGATTGCGGCAGGCCATAACAGAGCAGTTCGGCACGCTTGCGGAACGGGCGCTGGCGCTCTACTCGCTCAGTGCGCCAACCGACCCGGCACCCGATCCGCAACTCGGACCCGTGCTGGCGCAGTGGGCAACGGACGCCCAATTCCGTTGCGGCACGGTTGCGGAACTTGTGTGGCACACTAACGCGCAGAACGCTGGCTACCAGTTCCAGTTCTCGCGCTCTGCGCCGGAAAAAGAAGCGCTGGGAGCGCCGCACGGCAGCGAAGTGGCTTTTGTATTCGGCACGCTCGATACGCAGAGCAACCCGCCGCATTACACCGCCGTCGATCACCAACTGTCAGAAACCATCCAGCAGTATTGGACCAACTTCGCCAAGACCGGCGATCCCAACGGCGCCAATCTACCCAAGTGGCCGGGCTTCGATGCCAAAACTCGCGCCTACATGGAGCTGACAAACGCTGGAGCCGCGCCCGGCAAAGAACTGCGCGGACCCGTCTGCGAACTGTACAGAGAAATGCTGGAGCAAAAAGCAAAATAGCTTCAGGCAATTCAAAGTAGATAAAGCCCCGGATGCGCAAGAAAAGCATCCGGGGTTTTATTGCGATCAGCTACGAAGCCAAGATCTACTCCACGCCGAGCACTTTCACAATCACTCGCTTGCGGCGTTGCCCATCAAACTCTGCGTAGAACACCCGCTGCCATGTGCCCAGGTCGAGCCGCCCCTTGGTCACCGGCAACGTAGTCTCGTGATGCAGCAGCAGCGCCTTCAAATGCGCGTCGGCATTGTCTTCACCGGTCTGGTGGTGGCGGTATTCGGGCCGCGCAGGCGCAAGCTTCTCAAGCCACTCGCTGATGTCGGCAATCAACCCGCTCTCCAGATCGTTGACATAGATGGCCGCCGTAATGTGCATGGGAGAAACAAAGCACAGCCCGTCGCGAATGCCGCTGCGCTCCACAACCTTCTCCACCTCATCGGTGATGTGGACCATCTCGTACCGCTTCTTTGTTTCGAACACCAGGTATTCGGTATGGCTCTTCATAATCCTCTCCATGGATGTGAATCGGAGTCTCAGACGCATCGCGCAAGACCCAGTCTGCAAACAATCTGCTCAGCCTTTATCCTAATGAAAGCCGTGAACGGAAACCATTCAGCCAGTGTCGAAGAACTCAGCCAGCGCGGCATGGACCTGCTCGCTGACGGATTGCCCGCCGAAGCTGCAGGAGCATTTCGTGAGGCCATTGCACTCGCTAGGTCGCAAGCAGGACCCATGACCACGCCGCACATTGAAGCGCATCACGGCCTTATTCGCGCGCTCCGCGATGCAGGCAGGCTTGAGCAATCCATCGGCGCCGCACTGGCGCTCACCGCGCTTACACCGGGCGACCCGCTGGCGCACACCGCGCTCTCCATCAGCCTGCAGCAGGCGGGGCACATTACGCAGGCCGAGGCAGCCGCAGCCAAAGCGCGCGTGCTCGAGTGGAAAATTCAGCTCCAGTCGCCACCGGAATTGACGCCGTGATAAGGCTGCGCCAAGCCTCAGCCCCCAGGCGGCTGCGATGGATGCACGATCAACTTGTGGCAGCCTACGGACCGCAGTTCTGGTGGCCAGCCCATGCGCCTTTTGAAGTCATTCTCGGCGCTTACCTCACTCAGAACACTTCTTGGAAGGCCGTCGAGCGCTCACTCGCAAATCTCCGAGCCGCCAGTGCGCTCACCATCGAAGGCCTGCGCGCATTGCCGATGGACGACTTGCGCCGCGCTATTCAGGCGTCTGGTTTCTACACGCGCAAAGCGCCCGCGCTTAAGGCCTTCGTCGCCATGCTGGATGAGGAGTTTGCAGGATCGCTCGAGCGAATGGCTGCCGCGCCAACTGCCGACCTCCGTAAACGCCTGCTGGCGCTGCCCGGTGTGGGCCAGGAGACTGCTGACGCCATCCTGCTCTACGCCCTCAATCATCATGTGCCGGTTGCCGACGAGTATCTGCGCCGCATTGTCGAGCGCCACCAGCTTGTTCACCTTCCAGCCGGAGCCGCTCGTTACCATGCGCTTTCCGATCTCACACGGCAAGCATTTGCAGCCGATCCTCCGGCCGATCACGCCACCCTGTTCAATGAGTTTCATGCCCTGACTGTTGCGGTGGGTAAGGCGCATTGCGGCCGCACGCCAAACTGCCAGGGCTGCCCGCTCGCCGCCGATCTTGACCTTCAAAAGCCATGACCAAGCAGCCCGCCGCTCTCGGCAGCCCTACCCCTCGCGTCGTAAGCTTGTGGCATGAGTCCGACACCTCCGCAACAGCCGCAAATGAATCTTGTCCAGAGCGACGATTACCGCGAGACCTACGCCAACAGCGTGCAGGTACGCGTCAGCGTTTGGGATTTCCAACTGGTCTTCGGCCTGGCCAGCAGCGACAGCCCTGAACAGGTGACCATCCGCAACCACCAGGCAATCTTCCTGAGCCCACAGCAGGCCAAAGCGCTCTGGAATGTGCTGGGACAGAATCTCGCTCAGTACGAGCAAGCGTTCGGGCAACTGAACCTGGAACCGCAGGGACCGAGCTTCCAGCAGGGCCCCGTCAACTAGCCGCGATTCCGCGATTTCACGCCACGAAGAACAGGAGTGCGAGCTTGCCGTTCAAGCGACTCTTTGAGCCACGGCTCGACAGGCCGTTGCCGCTGTGGATGATCTTTCCGGTCATCTTCGCGGCGCTCTATGCCTCGCATTTTTCGCTGCTCGGCGTGCCCTACTACTGGGACGAAGCAGGCTACTACATTCCCGCGGCATGGGATTTTTTTCGCACCGGATCGCTCATTCCCGTCACTACGCTGACCAACGCGCATCCGCCGCTGCCCAGCGTTTACCTGGCACTCTGGTGGAAAACTTCAGGCTTCTTGCCGGAAGTCACCCGCGAGGCAGTGCTCCTGGTGGCGTCGCTCGGGCTGCTCGCTGTGTGGCGTCTCGCTATGCGCATCATGCCGGTGCCATCCGTCGCGTTCTGGACCACTCTCCTCACCGGCATCTATCCCATCTGGTTTGCGCAGAGCTCGCTGGCCCACGCCGACATTTTTGCAGCCGCATTTTCGCTCTGGGGCCTGGTGTGCGTTCTGCCTGAAGGTGACCACCGGCCCAGGGCAGCCGCGCTCTGGTTCGCTGCTGCTGCGCTATCAAAAGAAACCGCAATCGTCATCCCGTTAACGCTTGTGGCTATCAATCTCGTCCACATGTTTCGATCGCCAAAATCAGAGCGCGGCCGCTTGCTGCGCGAATCCGAATGGCTGGCCAGTTGTGTTTTGCCGCTGGCAGCGTGGTACGGCTGGCACTATTCCAAGACCGGTTTCCTCTTCGGCAATCCGGAGTACCTGCGCTACAACGCCCAATCCAACCTTGACGCGCTGCGATTCCTCGCGGCGTTCGGGCATCGCATTCTCCATCTCACCGCGCACATGAACATGTTTGTTCCGGTGCTCATGACGCTTGCCGCTCTCATGCTCGCTCCGCGTCTTGAGACCGACGGCAGCGAACGACCCTCGATTCCTCGCCCAGTGTTACAGCGAATATTCTTTTTGCTACTCGCCAATGCCTTATTTTTTAGCCTGCTCGGCGGCGCACTGCTCACGCGCTATCTGCTGCCCATGTATCCACTGGTTCTTCTTATGGCGGTGGTGGCGTTCTATCGGCGCGTTCCGTTCTGGCATGGGATCGCCGCGTTCTCGGCAGCAGCATTCGTCGTGGGCCTGTTCGTAAGCCCGCCCTACGGATTCGCACCGGAAGACAATCTTGCCTACGAGCATGTTGTGCGGCTGCATTTAAGCGGCATCGCCCAGCTGCAACATCGTTACCCGGGCGCAGTAGTGCTCACAGCATGGCCCATGAGCGACGAGCTGACGCGGCCTGAGCTTGTCTACGTAAAACAGCCATGGGACGTTGTGCGCATCGAAGATTTCACCGCCAGCCAAATTCAGATTGCTGCTCACGAGTCCGACAAATATTCCGCTGCCCTCGTCTTCTCCACCAAGTACGATCCGCCACCGGGCATCTTCACGCTCGGCTCACGCAGCCAGCAACTCGACGAGCGCTACTTCGGACTCCACCACGATCTGCAGCCTGAGACCATTGCCAGAATGCTGGGCGGTGAAATGGTGTGGAAGCGCGAAGACCAGGGAATGTGGGTGGGACTCATCCGCTTCAACCGCCAGGTTGAGGCACATGTTGGGCAGGGCATTGGGCCGGGCGCGTACATTGCTCGGGCAGCCAGGTAACGCGGCACGCCCTCAGCCCGCAATGGTGTCAACGCCTATAATCAGGCTGTCGTGCTTTCCAATTTCCCATCTCGTTCCGGTCGTTTTCAGCGCGTGCTTTCAGGTGCGTTTCTCGCCCTGTTTAGCGTTCTCTTCGCCGCCATCGGCGCGCAAGGCCAGGCAACCGCAGACAACGCCGCCGCCACTCCGGCAGCCGATGGCGGCCGCATTCTGCTGGTTCTGCCGTTCGACAACCGCACCGGCCAACCCAATCTCGAATGGGTTCGCGAGGCCGCGGCTGAACTGCTCAGCAGCCGCTTCAGCTCAGTCGGCCTGGCTCCCATGAG
>JADGNO010000180.1 GCA_017883405.1 Occallatibacter sp.
CAGACACCTGGGCCACGGACAAGGACGGCAATGCAACCACCGATCCCAAGGCGGCGCTCGACGGCCTTCTGCAGCCCATCGGCGGCTACAAGGGCTACGGGCTGGCGCTGATCGTGGACCTGTTCGCGGGGCTGCTGTCTGGCGCGGCTTACCTCACGCATGTAAAAACGTGGATCGGCGCACCGGAGCAGCCGCAGAACCTCGGCCATTTCTTTTTCATCATCGATACGAAACCGTTGGGCCCGCCGTCATGGCTTGCAGAGCGCATGAACGATTTCATCGCGATCCTGCATTCAACACCACCCGCGGACCCGGCTGCGCCGGTGCTCGTGCCGGGAGAAATCGGGTTCGCCAAAATGGCGCGTCAGCAGAAGGATGGCATCAGCATTGACAAGGCATTGCTGGCACTGCTTGAAGGGCACGCGGCGAGGGCTTGAATCGCGTCAGTCATCGCGAGATGACAATCATGGCTCTTTGGGTGCAGACTCTGGCACTTCGCTGGCGTCGTGGCGCTTGAGCGAGACCGGGCAGGGAAGCACAGTACTCGCATCAACGACAGGTGCGGATCTGCTTTGTCTGGGGGGACGGCGATGCCCGCAATATTGAGACAGTGGACTCTTACAAAAGAATAACGAGATGGCCAAACGCAAATTCGAACCCGTGCATCCCGGCGTGATGCTCGCGGAGGACTTCCTCAAGGGGCTAGAGATCAGCCAGTACCGACTCGCCAAGGGTATCGGCGTGCCGCCGCGGCGCATCAACGAGATCGTCCATGGCAAGCGCGTCATCACCGCCGACACCGCGTTGCGGCTTGCGAAATTTTTCGGCATGGAAGCGCAGTTTTGGATGAACCTGCAGTCGCACTACGACCTGGAAGTCGCCAAGGACGCGATCGCCGGCGTGCTTGATCGCGATGTCGAGGTGTTGCGGGCTGCCTGAAGGCATAACCGCCATGCCAACACTGAATTTCAAAGAATAGAGCTTAATGGCCGGGAGTTATTAAGATAGCGCACGCACCATCAACATCAAATCAAGCAATTCGATTTGATACGCGACTGCAACATTAAAAGGAATCGGCGTCGTTCCTTGGCAGCACGCGATCCACAAGAAAATAGATCGACCACTTCATGCAGGCAGTTCGATCCTGACGGCCGTTGAGAGAAAATGCCTGATAGACCTGTGCCTCAAAGTGAGCAAAGGTAAGCGCGGTTCGCTAGGTTACGGCGACATGGCCGTGTCCGTAATTTTTTATCAAAATACACCGGACAATGCTCCGCGTGTATTTCGGGGCGACAAACAGCAAAAGAATTTTCGCGGTCTGGTTCCCAGAACCACCGATCTTCCTAAGCCAGTCTTCGGCTTGTAGAGGACAAATTGAGTCGCCCGAACTTTCTCGGACAGGTTAGTCAATAGTCAAATCAGTCACGTTCAAACTGCTCCAAACATTAAGGGGCAGACCGCGTCCCCCTATGATATGTATTTATTCTGATACACCAACCGCTCTGCAGGCCAGTCCAAGCGAGGCTTTCCGTTTTTGAATGTTGATAAATGCTGATTAAAGCAATCCGCAATTGCTGTTCATTCATGCAGCGCCGCAAGCGCCTTCGGATCCGAAGCAACAATCTTTAGTAGTGCCCGAGCGGGGCCGGTGGGCTTGGTCCGCTCCTGTTCCCAGTTCTGTAACGTGCGCAGGTTCACGCCAATCAGCTTCGCAAACTGGCTCTGGCTGATCTGCGCGGCCTCGCGGATGCTGCGCACGCTTGGCACTGAAAGGTCGGCGGTCTTCACGCCGCGCACCGTTTTGCCTGCCGCATGCCGCTTCATTTCTCGCACGCCCTTCACCAACTGCTGAAAATGTTGCTTATCCATGTTCGATGTCCTTCATCAAATCCGCCAAGACCTTGATCTGGTCACGCGTCAAATCCTCTTGTTCACTCTTCACATAGCCGTAGATTAGATAGATGCGGTCACCGGGCACGTAGCGGTAGTAAATCACTCTTGCGCCGCCACGCTTGCCTCGGCCCTGGGCAGACCAGCGCAACTTGCGCAGGCCTGCGCCTCCACGAATCACGTCTCCCGCATCCGGCGCTGCCAGCAGAAAGTTCTGCGGGCTGCGCAGGTCTTCATCCGTCCAGTGTGCGCGCCGGAACGCGATGAACGGGGTAAGTTCGACGAAGACCATGGAAACGTCTATACGCTGCAAGCGTATATCTGGCAAGCGAGCAATCTTGACCATTCGTAGCCATTCATGGCGCGCGGCTTCGAAGATGAGAATCGGCAAGTAATCCGGCCGTCGGCGCGACGATACTCCGGCGTGTGCGACTGAATTTTCTATCCCGCGATTTGTGTCGTGTGCTTGATCGCCGTTGCAGCGAATAGCGCCTGGCCTGCCCAGTAAGTGAGGATGATGGGAAATGCAGCCCAGGGCAGAGGCTGGGCGAAACGGTGGATGCCGATCAAGGTATCGGAAAAGCCGAACAGAAGTGCGCCCGCCAAGGGGCCCCAACGCAACAGCAGGCTCTCCCGCGGCGCGAGTGCACACGCGGCGGCGCGCCAGATCATCGCCCAGATGAATATGACGTAGATTACCAAAGGCAGCGTCAGCGCGCCTGCTCCCGGCAGCATCAACCACAGCCCTGTACCGGCGTATACGCTCACCGGCACCAGAAGGGCCAGCGCCGGGGCGCGATTCCACTTCAGGAAGGCTGCGACGTACAGGCCGTGGCCGATGGCAAAGGCGATCATGCCGGGCAG
>JADGNO010000181.1 GCA_017883405.1 Occallatibacter sp.
ACTTGCAAATCCCGCAAAATACCCGGGATTCGCACTTTACCACCGCCTCTACTACTACGACTGATGATTAACAATTCCGGACACTTCACTTGCTACAAAAAGCGGACATTTTCACTTGCTAACGACAATTCCGAGTTGACGACGACACAACCGCAATGCTGTCGAACATTCAGCCGACCTTGTTGTTTTCAACGCGAGAGACGGACATCCCTACGCAAGATCGTTACCGGCTGTCGAGGATGTTCTGAACGGGCAGTTTCGCTATAAACGTGTTCATATCTTGTGTGACCTCATCCTCGTTCGACCGGAAAATGAAGTGGTCTGTGTTTGGGATGCGGATCACTTGCGCGGATGGAATGCCTGACTGAAAAACATCTGCTTGCGCCGAGACATTGGCCTTGTCGTCCGCAATGAGTGCGGCGAGCTTAGCAGGGTCATTCTGATAGAGGTTTCCGAAACTATGCGGGTCCGCGAAGATGGCGAGTACGGGCACATCGATATGAGTGTATTTCTGATGCCCCCGGCCGAGTGCTAAACCAATAGGAGGTACAGCAGGCGCATCGGAGGTACGGGGCGGTTGCAGAGAAACGGTCTTTTCTATTCGTTCCAAGTCATGCTGTAGCCGGGCTGCTCCGGTCTTCAGCGCATCGATCTGCTGCGAGCTCTGAAAGCCCTTCGCAAGAAACAGGTCGAGCTGACGCTGCTCATCGACTGAATCGATGGCAATATCACCAATCGACGGGCTGTAAAAAGCGTAGGCATAGCCACCGTCCAAGTAAATGAGGCCAGCAACGCGTTGCGGGAAGCGGCTACCGATCGAGCTTAGAATCTCCCCTGCCAGCGAGTGCCCTACAAGGACGGGCCGGTTGATCCTCAATTGACTGAGTACTTCTAGAACACCGTCTCCAAGATGGTCCGCGGTGTAGGTCGTCGCATTTGGCTCGGGTGCGCTCGATTTTCCGAAACCCTGTTCTGAAATGCCGTACACGTGATGGCTTTGCGTAGACTTCGGGGCGAAATCATCGAATACATGAGCGTCTGTCCCGCCTAGAAACACTAGTGGTGCCCCTTGCCCACCCCAGTCCAACACCTCAAGTTGGACGCCTTCTTCTACCGTGACCAGCTGAACTTTATGCGGTGATACATCTTGCTGCGCCAGAACACCTATCCCGCATAGGAATTGCGCGGCCAGGAAAAGGCATAGACGGATCGCTTTGGTCACTGGCACCTCCTCTAGGCCCGCTGTCGCACCCGATTGCCACAACCCTTGCATATCTAATCGGCAATTGGAATCGCACTAACTTATGTAGCATACTGCAGGATCGAGCATCAAGTCGTGACACGGATTGGTCTTCAGAACGCGGTTCTCGTGACAATCGGCAACCCGGTCGGATTACCGGCAAACCGGAAATTACCAGTTGCATAAAAAGTTGCGCATTTGATGTGACCGCCGCCTTCCGTTCACTTTCGTGCAACGGCATGTTTACCCAGATATAGCTAAAGCATTTCGGCGAGGCCGGGCTTCGAGGCTTTCTGCCCGCTTCTTTTCCATTGCGCATAAGGCACAGTTCCTGGAGTATTATGCAACGGTAGGTTTTTTGCTTCCCCAAGAGGTTCTCTGTTTTCAGCACTGAAGAAAGCCCTGATTCCGGGGGCCTTGGACATGCCAACGCGCGATAGTGGAGCGGCAGTATCGCTCTATTCTGATGACTTCAACTTTGCTTCAGGCAATGCCTGAATTGATTGCGAATAGGAAAAGCCCATGTTGAATAAGCGTTTTCTGTTTTCAGCGGTGATTGCTCTGCTTGGTGCGGCGCCGATGTTTGCTACCGGTCCCTCTTTTGAGCCGGATGTGACCTTTAAAGGTTCGAGCCTTGCGGGCTGGCACACAGTGGGCCAGGCGAGTTGGCGCGCCGAAAACGGCGAACTGATTGGCACGCCTCAATCGGGTGGCGCAGGCTGGTTGATGCTGGACCACTCTTTCCAGGATGTCGGAATGTATGCCGACTTCCGCTGCACTGGCGGCTGCGAAACCGGAGCGCTGTTCCGTGCGGAAAAGACTGCGGACGGATGGAAAGGGATTTACGTGGCGCTCACGGAGCCGGACACACCGTCGTACAGCGTGACTTTGGATTCAGCCGGAAAGATATTGACGCGTGAAAAGCTGCGCCGCGGCGGCGGTCTTATTCGTGTAGCTCCGCCGGCGAATCCGAATGCGCCTGAGCGGCGGTTCAATATTCCGCATTTTGACGTGAAGCTTCCGTTTGAGATGCCCGACTACAAGCTGCGCGCGAATGAGTGGAACGAGATCGAGTTTATGTACGACGCAAACATTGTGCGCGCCGTTTTGAATGATGGCCGCGAGGCCGGCGGCGTAACAGACGATAACGGGTACGGCCCCGTTGCGCTGTATGTGGGAGGAGCAGGCGAGGTTCGCTTCAAGAATCTTGCGTACGCGGATCTTGGATTGAGGGTTCGCCCCGCCGACAAGACGTCGAGCGATTTTCGCAGACAGCAAATCAGCGATTTTTATTATTCAATGACAGCGGCAGCGGCTGATTTTAATCACGACGGTAATTTGGATATCGTTTCTGGACCGTACATCTACTACGGACCCGACTACACGAAGCGAAGAGAGATTGCACTGGCCGAGTCGACGAGCCCGTCAACTTCATTCAATGAGTACTGGGTGGAATATGCGGCGGATTTCACGGGTGACGGCTGGCCCGATGTGATCAACGTGACCTACGGCGGGCCGGGGGGCGGCGTTTATCTCTATGTGAACCCCAAGGGAGAAAATCGCCGCTGGGAAAAGTACAAAGTAGTGCCCGGTGTTCAAAGCGAAATTGCCATGGTTGCCGATGTGGACGGCAGCGGGCAGCCTGCAGTCGTTTTCATGGGCAACGCATACGTGAGCTATGCCAAGCCGGACCCCGCTAATCCGACGGCCCCTTGGGTTATACACAACGTTTCCGAGCAGGGCTATGGCGTTGCCCACGGCATCGGCGTGGGCGATATCAATGGCGATGGACGAATGGACATCCTGAATATGTATGGCTGGTGGGAACAGCCTGCGCCGGGAAGCAACGGACCGTGGAAGTATCATCCGGAGGTTTTTGGCCGTTATGGCCACGGTATTGCCGGTGGAGCGGTGATGGCTGTTTACGACGTGAATGGCGACGGTCTGAATGATGTAGTGACCGCTCTGGATGCTCATGGATGGGGGATGGCGTGGTATGAGCAGAAGCGCGATAAGCAAGGCAACATCTCATTTGTGCAGCACATGATTATGGACGACCTGGGAACGGCGAAGGAGAATGCCGGAGGGGTCGTCTTCTCAGAGCCGCACGCTGCCACCTATGCGGATATGAACGGCGATGGCATTCCGGATTTCATCGTGGGGAAAAGGTATTGGTCGCACAACGCCGATTATCTCGATCCCAATCCTTTTGGTCCGGCAGTTCTCTACTGGTACAAGACGGTGCGCGATCCAAAGGCTCCAGGTGGAGCGCGATTCGAGCCGCAGTTTATCGACAACCACTCTGGCGCAGGTTCCACACTGTTGGCTGTGGATTTGAACAAAGATGGAGCGCTGGACATTGTGAGCGGAACGAAACTGGGGACCGTGATTTTTTGGGGTAAGCCGCACGGGGGAGAAAAGGCGGACGCCAAGCATTAACAAAGCCGCGCTGCGAAGTAACGCCGCGCCGGTGGATTAGGCCTGCTTCCGAGGAAGCACTTAGATCGCTGCCTCGGGCACTTCCCTGCTTTGGTGGCTTTGAAAACCTGGTAATGGAATGCGCAATCACCGAGCGTATTTCGTCATTCAAGCAGTTCTCAGTCCGCGCCAACACGGTTGAAAGAGGAGCATATGAACGAAGACCGGGCTTTCCAAATGGTACTCAAAGTCGGCCATGCTGCCTGATTATCTCTCCAAAGCGGTACCTAACCCTGCGACTAACCGTGCCGCCTGGTACAAGAACATCGCACCCAGCTATGCGGGCGTCTTCTTGTGGATTACGTTCTACAACTCGATTGCCGCGGGCACCATTACACACGGCACGTTGGCAGTGTGCCTGCTTGCGCTGGCGGCTGCCGGATTGTTGAGCTACGCGCTTTTCTACTACGTTCCTGCGATGCTGGGCATGGAAACTGGACACCCGCTTTATGTGGTGGGCAGCTCGACGTTCGGCACGCGCGGCGGATACTTGATGCCTGGCCTGCTGATGGGCTTGCTGCAGGTTGGCTGGTTGGCGGTGGGCACGTTCTTCGCCACGAAGTTTCTGCTGAGCGCATTCGGTGTAGATGCGAAGCCGGGGACGGTGCCGTTCATCGTAATTGGGATCGTCTGGGGCTATTTAATGGGTTGGATTGGTGTGTTGGGCATTCGCTACGTAGCGCGAGTGGCAACATTTCTGAACTTCATTCCCCTTCTCATGATCCTGGTTGTGTTTTCGATGACAGCCCGTGGAATTAGCAGGCATGTTCCGTCTCAGCCGAACGCCTTTGTAGCCTTCACGCTTCTGCTGCAGATTGTGATTGGGTTCTTTGCTACGGCGGGCGCGGCCGGAGCTGACTTTGGCACATTTAGCCGCGACAGGCGAGACGTGCAATGGGGCGGCATTGTGGGCATCGTGGTGGCGGTGATGGTGGCCGGCGGCCTGCCGCTTTTGTCCGTAGCCGGCGCCCAGGTGCTGATGCCGAACGTGGTGGGGTTCAACTACGACGCGGTTGTAACTGCCATTGGCGGCCCCCTGGCAAAGGTCATGTTCCTGTTGTTCACGCTTGCCTGCATCCCTCCGGCGTGTTTCTCATCATTCATCGTCGGCAATAGTTTCTCGACGATGATTCCTGGCGCGTCGCGAATGGGTTCCACCATGGCCGGCATGACGGTGGCCATCGTACTGGCGGTGACGGGCGTGGCAGAGAACCTGGTGGTCTTTTTCACGATTGTCGGAGCGTCATTCGGGCCGATCTGCGGGGCCATGGCGGCCGACTACCTGTTGAGCGGGAGAAAATGGGCGGGGCCCAGAGCAGGCATTAACTGGGCTGGCTACGGTGCCTGGGCGGCAGGGTTTCTGCTGGGTATTCTGCCCTTTCTTCCGGTGAGCCCGCGGCTGAAGGAACTGGCACAACCGGCTGCGGTTTACAGTTTTGTCGGCGGCTTTGCGGCCTACTGGGTGCTGGCCAAGGCGGGCCTGGAGCCGAAGGCTGAAGCGATGCCGCTCGCACGGCCATAATGCTTGCTATCTACCTCCGGGCGCGGCACGCTTATTAACCGTAGAACAGCCTCAGCCCGTGAACTTTAGTAGACTTACGGCAGCATGTTTGCTTTCTCTGGAATGAACCGCATTCTCCCTCCGGCAATTCGTTTAGCCGCTTTTGTCACAGCTCTGTCCGCTGCATCTGGGGCGCCGCCATTGTGCGCCCAGGGCACTCACCTGTGGACACAGTCCAAGCTTGATGATTTTGAAAAGGGCACGTCGCGGGGTGTGGCCATCGAGAGCGATGGGCGCTTGCGCGAGGGCCCTGGACTGAAGGATTTGTACACGACGCCTTCGACCTTTGTGTGGTCAGTGGCAGCGAACAAGAGCGGCGTGGCGTTTGCGGGAACCGGTTCGCCGGGGAGCGTGATTCGCATTGCGCGAACGCCCGGAAGCAAACCCTTTGTACTGTTTGAAACCAGAGACCTGAGCGTGCAAGTTGTGCGCGTGGGGCCCGATGGATTTGTATACGCGGCAACTTTGCCAAGCGGCAAGGTTTACAAGTTGAAAGCCGATGCTGAGACCAAGCAGGACGAAGCCACAGCAACGGTCGTCTTCGACATGGCGAAGCTGGGTGGCACAGAAGCCAGCGAGAGTAAGGATGCCCCAAAGCCCGATGCGAAGGCGCACTACATTTGGGATATGACGTTCGATGCCGCAGGCAAGCTCTACATTGCCACTGGGGATCCTGGAGCCGTTTATCGCGTTGATCCGGCACATGCGTCTGCTGCTCCCGTGCAGTTCTTCAAAACCGATGAAGCACACATCCGTTCGCTGGCGTGGGATACAAAGGGCAATCTGATTGCGGGTGCAGATGGGTCAGGGCTTGTTTATCGCATTAGTCCTGATGGAAAAGGTTACGTACTATTTGAAGCGCCGCGGCGTGAGATTACTTCAGTCGCAGTTGGCGCAGACGGAACCGTGTACGCGGCCGATGTGGGCGACAAGTCGCGCAACCCGCTGCCGCCGCTGCCTGTGCAAGGCATTGGCACGGCCACGATAACGATTGTGCAGCCTTCATCTTTGCAGGCGGTGAATACGAGCGCTTCCCTTCCCGACGGAACCGAAATTTACGCGATCAATGAAGGACAGGCTCCGCGCAAGGTGTGGTCAGGCAAAGACGAGATTGTATATGCAATGTTTTCGCGCAATGACGGCCTGCTGGCATTGACAGGAAACCGCGGCCACATTCTTCGCATTCAGAAGGGCGGCAGCTTCGCGGACATTGGACACCTGGACGCACAACAGGGTTTGAGCCTTGCCGAGGTTCACGGTTCGCAGGGTTTTGACGGTGTGCTGATTGGAACGGGCAACACCGGCAAAGTGAGCTTGCTTGGCACTGCGGAAAAACATGAGTATGCGAGCGATGTTCTGGATACGGGCGCGATGGCCCGCTTTGGGCGCATCGAGATTGAGCCCGGCTCGTCTGGCTATGAGATTTGGACGCGCAGCGGCAATGTGGCACAGCCGGTGCGGGGATGGACGGAGTGGCAGCCACTGAATAATGGCCAGGTGGCATCGCCAGCGGGACGCTTTCTGCAGTGGAAAGCCGAGTTGCGCGCAGGCGGAAATATTGGCGGAGTGGGCGTGAATTATTTGCCGGTGAATGCTGCGCCAGTTGTGGATGACGTGGTTGTGGTGACCGGTGCTCGCCTGAATCCGCAGTTACAGGCGGCCAGCCTATCTACTACGGTGAACATTGCGTTCCCTACTCCCGGTGCTGCGGCTGACGGCACTGCTACGGACACCACTTCAAGCTCGCCGATTACGGCGAACAAAGACAAGAGCGGCGTTACGGTGCGCTGGGCGGCGCATGATGACAACAGCGACGACCTGACATTTGCGCTTTTTGTACGCGGTGATGGCGAGACGGTATGGCGGCAGTTGAAGGACAAGACTACTGACAAGGCCTATAGTTTCGACGCGGCGCTGATTCCCGATGGCGGCTATCAGATTAAAGTGGTTGCTTCGGATTCACCTTCGCACACGCCCGCCGATGCACTGACCGGTGAAAAGGTGAGCGATCGGTTTGAAGTGGACACTACGCCGCCGACGGTGACGAATTTGAAGGCAGTTGCGGAAGCGGGGACTTGCCAGGGCGATCGTTGTCCGAAGTCGTTCCGCGTAATCTTTGACGCACAGGATGCAAACTCGCCGATTGCGCACGCTGAATACTCCTTGGATGCAGGCCCGTGGCAGTATGTTGAGCCCGTAGACAAGATTTCAGACTCAAAGAGCGAAAGCTATTCGCTGTTGTTGCCGTTTGACGCGCCGGATGGAAAAGTCAGCGAGCATTTGATCACGGTGCGCGCTTACGACAGGTTCGATAATGTGGGCGCCGCAAAAATGGTGATTCCCGCGCAGGATAAGTAGGCCGATGCGATTCGAACTGTTTTTGGCGGCGCGATATTTGAGAGCCAAGCGGCGACAGGCCGTGGTGGGCGTGGTCACCGCTATTTCAGTCGCGGGTGTCGCGGCCGGCGTGGCTGCGCTGATTATTGCGCTGGCCATCACCAACGGCATGCAGCACGATCTGCAGGACAAACTGCTGGGATCAACTGCCCATGTGGACTTGATGCGTGTGCAGGCCGACGGCATACACGATTGGCGTCCGCTGGTGGAGCGGCTGCGGCACGTTCCGCATGTGGTTGCTGTGTCGCCGGGCATCTATGAAGGCGTGATGGTTTCGCATGGGCCGCGGTCGGGTTTCGCACTTATCAAAGGTGTGCTTCCTGCTGAGGAACGCGGCGTCAGCAATCTGCTGGATTCAATTACTACGGGATCGGCAGAGGGATTGGAATCCGGCGCGCCGGATGCTTCTGTTGCGGGAAGCAAGGTTCCCGATCTGGTGCTGGGCAAGGATCTGGCCGAGCAACTGGGCGTTCAGGCCGGCGACCAGATCATGGTGACGAGTCCGCAGGGCGAATTGAATCCCGTCATTGGATTGGTACCGACATTTCGATCCTTCCGAGTGGCGGGAATTTTTCATTCCGGCTTTTATCAGTACGACTCCGGGATGGCATTCACGAGTCTTGCGGTTGCGCAGCAACTGTTCGATGAGCCTGATGTGCTTTCGATCATCAGCTTCAAGATCGACAATCCGAATGACGCGCCGCAAGTAGGTCGTGCGATTGAGCAGGCTGCGGGCCAGGGCTTTATGACAACCAATTGGATTGAACAGAATCGCGAACTGTTCAAGGCTCTGCGGCTGGAGCAGGTGGTCACGTTCATTGTGATCGCGCTGATCGTGATTGTGGCCGCGCTGAATATTCTGATCGCGTTGACCATGATGGTGATGGAGAAGACGCGTGATATTGCGGTGATGATGAGCTACGGAGTCGATCCGGGACAGATTCAGCGCATTTTTTTGTTGGAAGGATTGCTGATCGCCGTGGTCGGAACTGCGCTGGGACTTGTGCTGGGATACCTTGGCGCGTGGGCGGGCGGACATTATCACTTCATCCACTTGTCGGCGGAGGTTTATTCCATTGACACGCTGCCGTTTGAGCCGCGGGTGATAGACGCTGTGATTGTATCGGCGGTATCGATTGGCATGTCGCTGCTGGCCACGCTATATCCTTCGACCGCTGCAGCGCGCGTGATGCCTGCCGAAGCGCTGCGGTACGAATAAGCCTACTGCGGCGTGATGATGCCGCCGATGGCGTGGCGGCGCGGCAACACGATGCCGCGATGATCTACTTCAGCTTTAGGAAGTGCCGGTTGCAATTTCGCGATTGCATCTTCGCGCTCAATGAGTGCGCCACCACAGGCGGGACACCAGTCGGTCGTGATGTCTGCTGCGAGTTCGGCGTGACACTGCGTACAAACGGTTGCCATACAAAAGAGCTTACCTGATTGGTCCGGCTTGTGACGGGCGAAGCGGGTTGCCGGTACACTGGGTGTATGCACTCCCCTGTTCGGCTGGTGGCAATTGATATGGATGGCACGCTGCTGCCGAACGATGTGCAGAAGATAAGCAGGCGCAATGTGCAGGCCTTGAGGACAGCGCAGCAGGCCGGCATTACGGTGGCGATTGCGACCGGGCGGCGGATGGCGTATACCCTTCCTCTGATCGAGGATTTGGGATTACGGGCGGATACCCCACTGATCACATCGAATGGCGCAGTGATTCGCACGCTTGAGGGCAAGCCGATCGATCGTTGCCACATGGAGTCGCGAGTTGCGCGCGGACTCTGCGGTTTACTGCGGCCCTTTGGCGCGCTGGTTTTTACCTTTGACAGGCCGGGACGTGGCGAACTTGTGCTGGAGGATATCGATCAGGTCGAGGGGCGAATTGCGGTCTGGGTGGAGACGAACCGGAACGCAATTGAAGTGTTCAAGCCGCTTGAGACGGCGCTGCTGGATGGAGACGATCCGATTCAGGGCATGGTGACAGGGCCAGTAAGCAGAATGCGCGATGCGGAAAAAGCGCTCAGGGGCAGCCATTGGATCGACAGCTGCGAATGCGTGCGCACGGAGTATCCGTCCCGCGATGTCTCGATTCTGGACCTGCTGCCGCGTGGCGTTTCAAAGGGATGGGCGCTGGAAAAGCTGGCCATACGGCTGGGCATTCATCAGCGCGAGACCATGGCCATCGGCGACAACTGGAACGACGTTGCAATGTTCGAATGGGCTGCACAAGCAGTGGTGATGGGTAATGCTGCCTTAGAATTGAGGACGCTGGCGAAAACCAGTGGATGGAAACAGGCTCCGCCGAACGATCAGGACGGCGTGGCCGTCGTATTAGAAGCAGCTTTGAAAAAGCTCCCTGCGGCAGGGATTGCGCGGGGCCATGAGTGCGAATGAAATTACGCGGACTGATTGTTGCGGCGGTATTTGCGGTTCTGCCCCTTGCCAGTTGGGGAGCGGAACGCATTACGCTGCGCAATGGGTTCGCGCTCACGTGCGATCATCACGCGCAGGTGCAGGATCATACGCGACTCTATCTGAGTGCCAGCGAGAATAGTTTCATCGAATTTGCCTCACAGGAAATTGCGAAGGTAGAAAGCGTGCCAGATCCTCCCGCTCCGCCGCCCAGTGCGACACCGGCTGTTGGGGTTGCCGCTAAGGACGCAAAGCTAAGCCCCGCGGACCTTCATGAGATTCTTTCAGGCGCCGGGAAGGAACATAATCTGGACGTGGATCTGCTGGCCAGCGTGGTGAAGGCGGAGAGCGACGGAAATCCTAAAGCGCTGAGCCGGGCCGGGGCACGCGGGCTGATGCAGCTAATGCCTGCGACGGCCAACGGGCTTGGTGTAACGGACAGCTATAAGCCCGATCAGAATGTGCGCGGCGGGTCAACTTATCTTGATGGGCTGCTGCTTCGTTACCATGACAACCTTGCGCTCGCGCTGGCAGCCTATAACGCGGGCCCTGAAGCGGTAGACAAGTATCACGGCATACCTCCGTATCACGAGACGCAGCTCTACGTTGCGCGCGTGATTCATGAGTTCAATCGCAGGGTTAAAGCGCATGAGGCAGCGGTGGCGACGGCAAAGGCTAATTGAACGGATTTCGATTGCTCGTGGGGGCGCGAAATCCTAGACAACTCCTGCGTTGTTGACCGAAGTTATTCCCTTCCCAATAATTCCCGCTCGGACCGATAGAATGATGCAAGAGTACGGCGAACGGAGCGAACTTGAAGAAACGCGAATGGATCATAGGCCTGGTGCTGCTGGTAGCGCTCGCCGCACTGTTCAGCTACGAACAGCATAAGCACCCGTTCAACTGGTCGATGTTCATTGAAGGGTTTGAAAAGGCAGACTGGCGCAAAGTGTTGATCGGCGCCGGATGCATCTATTTAGCTTTCGTGTTTCGCGCTGTCCGCTGGGCGTGGCTGTTGCGACACAACAAGAAGGTTCCACTGCTCTCTCTTCTTGGCACCCAGGTGATGGGATTCACAGCGGTGGCACTTATTGGCAGAATCGCAGACCTGGTTCGGCCCTATCTCGTCGCCAAGAAAACCGGACTAACGGTCGGATCGCAGATTGCTGTTTACGTGGTTGAGCGGCTCTTTGATGGCGGCTCGATGGCAATCCTGTTCTGCGGTGCAATTCTGTTTTCTCCTGCAGGATCATTGCCGCACCAGGACGTGTTTAACAAGTTTGGAAAGGGCGGCCTGATTCTTACGATCGCAGGCGGACTATTTCTAGTTGCGATTCGAATGTCGGGGAGTGCCATTGCGGGATTTTGCGAGACCATCCTGAAGCCGCTTTCGAGTAAGCTCGCGCTTGGCGTGGGCCAGAAGATCCGCGCATTTCACTCCGGCCTTGACACGCTGCGCAGTCCGGCCGATTTCATCATCACGCTTTCGCTTTCTTTGGTGATGTGGGTCCTGATCACCGGGGCGTACCTGGTAGCTACATCTGCATTTCTGCCAGCCGAACACACGGCTTCGCACATGCTGGCACAGTGTCTGGTACTTATGGCCGGCGGCGGCGTGGCCAGCATTATTCAATTACCTGTCATTGGCTGGTTTACGCAGATCTACGCGTTGAAGGAACTACTGGAACCGCTGTACGGCATGTCGCCGGAGACATCGCTGGCGTGCGCTGCTACGCTGCTCTTGATTACGTTCCTCGGGATCGCGCCTGTTGGTCTAATCTGGGCGCAGTTCGAACACATCAATCTGCGCACGGTCACGCTTGAGAGCGAAAAAGCGGGAGAAGATCTGGCCGAACAAGGAACCGCTTAATCTAACGGTCTATTTGAATATGGGGTCTGCCGTTTTCATGGCTGGTGCAGAGGCCGAGTATTGAATCGTCTCCGGACCAACCGCTCCGCCGGTCATGAGCATGCTCATGGCTTGCTCCATAGTCAAGTCGGTTTCGATCACGCGTTCGATGGGAAGAATCTGCAGAAATGCCGAGGTGGGGTTGATTGCGTTGGGCAACAGGACGGCAGCAAGCTGTGCGCCGGTGTTCGAGTCGGTCATTGTCCGGGTAAGAAACCCGATACTCTTTTGCCCCTGAATAGGAAAATCGACCAGGACGACTCGCTGGCTGGAGTCTTTCTTGGCCATCATTGTGTCGAGCAACTGGCGCACCGACGTGTAGACCTTGGCCACAAATGGCAGGCGCTCGAGCGCAGCCTCAAAGAAATTGAAAGCTTGCCGGCCGATCACAAGAGAGGTCACGCGCCCCGCCACGTAAAGAAGCAGCAGCGTAAGCAGGATGGCAAGAACTGATTGTTTCCAGGGCGTCGTAAGCCAGGATGTTGGAAAGTTGGCCTCGTAGAGCTTGACCAACGGCAAGCCCGCGTCAGCTAGCGTGTTGAACAGAAACCTGAAGATCAGATAGGTGACCAGAAGCGGCCCGACAGTGAGGACACCCGCCAGGATATTACTCTGCAGGCTGCGCAACGTGCGTGACAGTACCGGTCTCACGGGATTCTCCTCCGTAAGAGAATACGCCGCGGTGACAGGCGTCGCATTTTATTTGAGAATGATGCCATGACGGTCAGGCAAAGACTTCGGCATCGCGAAGCCGCACGCCCTGCTTGTCCTTGTCCGACATGATGACATCGGCGGCTGACACCGGCCACGGTATTGCAAGATCCGCATCGTTCCACAAGATAGTGCGCTCGCCGGCCGGAGAATAGTAGTCCGTAACTTTGTAGGCAAAACCCGCGGTTTCACTCAGCACCAGGAAGCCGTGGCCAAAGCCGACCGGTATCCAGAGCATCTCGCCATTCACTGCGTTCAACTCAACGGCAGTGTATTTGCCGAATGTCGCTGAGCTCTTGCGCAGGTCCACGGCAACGTCGAGCACCGCACCGTGAGTTACGCGGACCAGCTTGCCCTGCGGCTGCTGCACCTGGTAATGGATGCCGCGAAGGACATTCTTCCTGGAGAATGAAAAATTGTCCTGCGTCCAGACAGAAGGCAGTCCGGCATCCGTCATGCGGCGCAGGTTGAATGTTTCAAAGAACTCGCCGCGATCATCTCGATAGATTTTTGGAGTAAGAACCAACACGCCGGGCAGTTCAGTTTGGCGCACATTCATTGCTTTTCAGTCCTCCCGGAAAGGTATGGATCGTGCAGAATGCTGAGCAGGTATTTGCCATATCCACTCTTGATGATAGGTGCGGCGAGCTCTTCAAGCTGCGTTTCAGGCATAGGTTAAAAGGTCGAGATTTACGACTGCGGGGCCACCGGTGCTGAGCCACTGCAAAACGAAGTTGGAGCCGATGAAACCGGCTCCCCCGGTGACCAGAATTGTGTGCAGAGTGCTCGCGCTCACGGCATCAGTATATGTCAGAAAACAAGCGACATTGCTCACAATCGAGGTGTATGTCTCTCATTCTGCGCATTTGCACCGAGGAAGTTCAGCAGGTTAGGAAATTTTTCGATATATTAAAGGTAGTGTTGTTCGGACGCGCCCGGCACCTGCTCAGGTAACCCTATTGATCATGGTCTCTGGCGATTCTGCTGTATGGGAATCGCACCGCAGATGTGTCTTTCAGAACACACAGACCGCTTCACCAGCAAAACGGTAATTGAAAAGGCTGCCATGGAAAAATCCAATTTCCGTAGTCGTATACCCGACCCGCAGGGGCTGTATCACCCCTACAATGAGCACGATGCCTGCGGCATGGGACTGGTCGCCAGCATTCGTGGCGAGAAGAGCCACGAGATCATCCGCAAGGGTCTCGAGGTTCTTATCAACCTCACCCATCGCGGTGCAGCCGGATGCGACCCGGAGACCGGTGATGGCGCGGGAATCCTGATTCAGATTCCTCACGCCTTCTTTGTGCGCGAGTGCACCGAGCTTGGCTGGAAACTGCCTAGTGCCGGCGAGTACGGCGTGGCCATGTGCTTTTTACCCGTGGAGCGGCACAGCCGCCTGCAGTGCGAAGGCGTGTTTGAGCGCATCGCCCAGGAAGAAGGACTAACGGTTCTTGGCTGGCGCGACACGCCGGTAAACGGTGATGCCATCGGCCGTGAAGCTCGCAACTCGCAGCCTTACATTGAGCAGTTGTTCGTACTGCGGCCCGAAGGCATGGACGAAGATGCGTTTGAGCGCCTGCTTTACCGCGTGCGCCGCAGCACAGAGAACGAGATTGCCAATTCCGAAATCGAGGACAAGGAATCGTTCTACGTTCCCTCCTGCTCGTGCCGGACGATTGTTTATAAGGGCCTGATGCTGGCTCCGCAGATTGAGCGCTTCTATTTCGAGCTGGCCAATCCGCTTGTGACCAGTGCGCTTGCCCTGGTGCACCAACGTTTTTCCACAAATACTTTTCCGAGTTGGAAGCTGGCTCACCCGTATCGCTATGTTGCGCACAACGGCGAAATCAACACCATTCGCGGCAATATCAGCTGGATGAATGCGCGGCAGAGTGTTCTCAGAAGCGATTTGCACAACGGGCACATCGACAAGCTGTTTCCGGTGATCATGCCGGAAGGCAGCGACTCGTCTTCGCTTGATAACGCTGTTGAGTTCCTGTTCCAGTCTGGCCGTTCCCTGCCGCACGTGATGGCAATGCTGATTCCTGAAGCATGGGCCGGCAATCCTGACATGGACGAAGACAAGCGCGCGTTTTACGAGTATCACGCTTCTCTGATGGAGCCATGGGATGGTCCCGCCGCGATTGCGTTCACTGACGGCAAAGTCATTGGAGCTACTCTCGATCGCAACGGCCTTCGCCCTGGACGTTACATCGTTACCAAGGACGATCTCGTCGTGCTGGCTTCAGAGGCCGGCGTGATTGAAGTTCCTGCAGAAGACGTGCGCAAGAAGGGCCGCCTGCAACCGGGCCGCATGTTCCTGGTGGATACGGTTCAGCAGCGCATCATCTCTGACGCGGAGATCAAAAAGCAGCTCGCATCGCGGCAGCCGTATGCCGAATGGCTTAAGGAGCAGCAGGTCACGATGGACCAATTGCCCGAGCCGCCGCGCGTGATCGCTTCCAATCCCGAAACGTTGCTGCGCAGGCAACGCGCCTCAGGCTACAGCGAAGAAGATTTGCGCATTCTGCTTGCACCGATGGGCGCGAAAGGCGAAGAGCCTATCGGCTCCATGGGCACAGACGTGCCGCTCGCCTGTCTGTCTGATCGCCCGCAGTCGCTGTTTAACTATTTCAAGCAGCTTTTTGCGCAGGTCACCAATCCACCGATCGATCCGATTCGCGAAGAGCTGGTAATGTCGCTGATCAGCTACATCGGTACGGAGCGCAACATTCTGGATGAGGCTCCGGATAACTGCCACACACTCAAGCTGCCGCATCCGATTCTGACCAATCGGGATCTGGAAAAACTGCGCCGTGTTTCATCTGGCGATCTGCTGGCAACAACTCTGCCCGCTCTTTTCCGCGCTGCGGACGGTGAAGCGGGCATGCGTCGCTCGCTGGAAGAACTGAGCGCGAGAGCTGCACATGCCGTGCACTCCGGCTACACGCTGCTGATTATTTCCGATCGCGGCGTCGATGCTACCTACGCGCCGATTCCGAGCCTGCTGGCGATGGCTGCAGTACACAATCGCCTGGTTCGCGAGAAAACGCGCACGCAGGTTGCGCTCATCATCGAGAGCGGCGAGCCGCGAGAAGTAATGCACTTTGCGCTTCTCATCGGCTACGGCGCCAGCGCCATCAATCCGTACCTGGCTATTGAGTCGCTGCACGATTTGAAGCGGCGCGGGCTGCTGCCTGATGATGTGACGGCGGAATACGCCGAGAAGAACTTTATCAAGGCCATCAACAAGGGCCTGCTGAAGACCTTCTCGAAGATGGGCATCAGCACGCTGCAAAGCTATCGCGGTGCGCAGGTGTTTGAGGCTGTTGGCCTGAACCAGTTCCTTGTGGACAAATACTTCCCCGGCACCGCTTCCCGTGTGGAAGGCGTCGGCATGGACGTGATTGCGCGCGAAGCGCTGATGAAGCACAGCTATGCATTTCAACCATTGACGGACTCAGAGACGGACCTGGTTGTCGGCGGGCAGTATCAGTACCGCGAAGGCGGCGAGTATCACTTGCTGAATCCGCAGACGATCAGCAAGGTGCAGCACGCAGTGCGGCAGAACAACTTCGCAACGTTCCAGGAGTACACGGACCTGATCGACAGTTCGAACCGGACCCTGTGCACGCTGCGCGGCCTGCTGCAACTGAAATACTCTGAGAAGCCGATTGCGATTGAAGAGGTTGAACCGGCCAAAGAAATTGTGAAGCGTTTTACAACCGGCGCGATGAGCTATGGCTCCATCAGCAAGGAAGCGCACGAGACGCTGGCCATCGCCATGAACCGGATCGGCGGCATGTCGAACACCGGTGAAGGCGGCGAAGACGAAGAGCGCTTTAAGCGTGATGCGAACGGCGATCTGCGCCGCAGTGCGGTAAAGCAGGTTGCCAGCGGACGCTTTGGCGTGACCACCAACTACCTGGTGAATGCAGACGAGCTGCAGATCAAGATGGCGCAGGGCGCCAAGCCGGGCGAAGGTGGGCAGTTGCCCGGACACAAGGTAGACGAGGTGATCGCGAAGACCCGGCACTCGATTCCGGGCGTCACCTTGATTTCGCCGCCACCGCATCACGACATTTACTCAATTGAGGAT
>JADGNO010000007.1 GCA_017883405.1 Occallatibacter sp.
ATGTAGACACGAACGCACCTTACGGTAATTCCAATCTGACTTGGGCTAACGCGGCGCCAGGCGCCAGCGGCGGCACAACAGTAACTCTCGGCCCGACCACTGTCGAGTACGCGAACGCACCGAGTCACAAGACCAGTTACACGGAACAGTTCCTGTTCAACATCCAGCGGCAGGTTGGGCAAGACTGGTCGTTCGAGGTTGGATACCAGGGCGCGGTGAGCCGGCATCTTTATGGGTTCATCAATGCAAATCAACCTACTCCATACGGATACATCGGCACCGGCGCCGTGACTTCAGTCGCGCCACGGCTCCCCTACCATGTGGGGCTGGCCGCGAATGGCGCCCCCGCACAATACGGTATCCAATATCAACACGACCAGGGCACTGGAAATTACAACGCGTTCGCCGTGAAAGCCACCCGGCGTTTCAGTAGGGGGCTCAGCGTGATTGCGTCGTACACCTTTAGTAAGTCGCTCGACGATTCCAGCGGCATCCGCAACCAGGGCAACGATAACCTGTATCCGCAAAACAGCGAGTGCATTGCCTGCGAATACGGCCGGTCGGCCTTCGACGTGAAGAATCGCATCGTGGGCTCGGCCAATTACGAATTACCCTTCGGCCCCGGCAAGATGATCAACACCAACAAAGCCGTAGGCGAGTTCGTCGGCGGCTGGCAGATAGGTGGAATCTTTACCCATCAGACGGGCCAGGTTGGAACTCCGCTGCTCGGCACCGATAATTCCAGCATCTCCTCTCCGTTCGGCGGCTTCGATCGGCCCAATCCGACTGGAACCAGCCCATACCTTAGCGGCAGTGCACGTTCGCTGACTGACTGGATCAATATTGCCGCCTACGCTGCTCCGACCGCCGGAACCTTCGGTTCTCTCCAGCGCGGCAGCTTCACAGGACCCGGCTTTACGAATCTCGACGCTTCCTTGCACAAGGCCTTCAACATGCCCTACAACGAGAAGCACCAACTGGCGATCCGCTTTGAGGCATTCAACGCCCTCAACCACCCCAACTGGAACAATCCGACTTTGAGTAACGTCAACGGGGCTTTGGGTAAGGCCGCTGGCGCCACCACTTTCGGACGCATCACGGGTACCGCTTCGATGCGCCAATTGCAACTTGCAGCGAAGTACCAGTTCTAGTTCACAACTAGAGCTGCTTTGAAAGAATGAATTAACTCTCCGCGCCGGAGATCGATGCAAGCCGAATGGGTTCGAACCCGCGGTCAGCATCGGTCTCCGGCACGGTTTCTTATGGGGGGAAAGTCGGTGGAGGTTTAATGAGCGGCGGGCGCGTTCAATTCGTGGCTGGCGGTGTCGTTCTCTACATGGTGCGCTCTATCAAGCGCACCGATGCCCGGTAGAAAGACACGGAAACAGGTAACATTGCCGCCTTTTCCGCGTATGGTACGGCAGGTAATGCGGCCATCGTATTTTTGAACGATGCCCTGGCTGATCCAGAGCCCAAGCCCCGTACCTTTCGTCGACTTGGTGCTGAAGAAAGGTTGGAAGAGCCGCTGCGCATCTTCCGGCTGAATGCCCATGCCCGTATCGATTACTGAAACTATGGTGCCACGCTGGTTCTTTGTCCAATCAGTTGATTCGCGAACGAAGACGCCAAGTGTGCCGCCTTCAGCCATTGCTTGAATGGCGTTGCCAACCAGGTTCATAAACACCTGTCGCAGCTCGGACGGGTAGCCGGTTACCGGTGCAGTGGACTGATAAATCCTGCGCACGGTGATCTTGCTTTCGCGGAGCAGGCGCTGCTGTAACTCGAGCACGTCATCAAGCAGTTCCGGCATGAAAATCATGATCGGTTGCTTCGACTCGCGATAGAAGCTGAGTGTCTGGCGCGTGATGTGACTTACCCGATCCAACTCCTGCTCAGCTCTTTCCACCAGTGCGCGTGGTTCGTCGGAGAGTAGGGGGTGGTTGCGCAACAAATAAAAAATATTGGTGATTGCCGCGAGCGGATTGTTGATTTCATGCGCAATGATGCCGGCCACGCGGCCCATCGCAGCAAGCTTTTCTGAGGCTCGAAGCATTTCTTCCGCTTTGATTACCGTTGTGATATCGCGGTTAACTTCAAGCACCGCGTCGTTCTCGTCATTCATGGTTTTTCGGCAATCCAGAATGATTCTCTCGCCGTTTCTTTTTGATTGTGTGAGGCGCCCGTGCCAAAAGCGCTTTTCGCCAAGTTCCTTTTCGACCTGCTCGTGGGGGACCGGAAAAGTCGTCTGCAGAAATTGATGGATGTTGCGTCCGATGGCATCTTCGCGGGTCCAGCCATAGGTCTTTTCGGCTCCCGCATTCCAGAATGAAATCAATCCATTCATGTCGCGAACGATAATCGCCTCGGATGCAATGTCGAGCAGCCGAGCGCGCATCTTGAACTGCGTTTCGCTCCGTGTGAGTTCATCCGCACGCTCTTCAACACGACGATCAGATTCCGTATTCAGCCGGTCGATCTTGCGGGTCTCGGTATTAGCCATCTCTTGTGTTTTCTCCTGCAAATTTTGGCCTTGCCAAGCTGCGGTGCTGAGGGAGCCTGACGGCAGCGCATGTTATCTAACGTTCGAACAATCCGATCGATGCAACGATTCCGAGGGACCCACATTGATACTCCATCGATCGTTCGTGTCACGCAGGAGAATCAAGGAGATTTGTGCAGATACGAGTAAGGCAGTCGTGACACACGTCATGCATCCGCGAATAGAGGCTTTAAAGGGGATGCACACAATAATCACGCGGTTGTATCGGAGCAAACCTCAGGCCTTGTCACATGTTTTTAGATGCTAACAACGGTCTTGGAAGCTATGTTGCAGGAGGGATTCGCGCCGCCGATAACCTGTTCTGAAGTACGCGCCGGCGTGAGTGCACCTGTGAAGCATGGTCACTGGCCTAGTCCTCGGCAAGAAGGAATGTGCATCTTGAGAACGGTATGTTACATTTGCGCCATGATCTCAAAGGGCTTGATCGTGCTGGCAACGCTGTTGGCGTTGACGCAGACGCAGCAAAAAGCTGCCGGCCAATCGAATAACAATTCAGCTGGCAATCAGCCGGGCGCCAAGGCCCCGGCCCAGGTTACTCCTCCCGCTCCGGCTGCGGCAGGTCCCACGGCTTTGACAACTGCGCCGTCAACTGCGCCGGTTGCCCCGTCGAACTGCGAGGGTGCGGGATGCGATTATCAGCCTGCCCACATCACGGTCGCCACAGCGGCTCCTGCACCAGCCCCCTGGCCCGTTCAGGACCGCATTGCCTGGGGTGCCAATGTGCTGCTTGCGCTGCTGGGATATGCGGGCATCATGCTTGGCATTCAAACGCTTAAAAAGATCGAACGGCAGAGCAAATACTCTGAGTCGGCGGCCGAAATTGCAGCCAAGAGCGCTGAAGCAGCGTGTAAAAGCGCCGAAGCAGCCTTGCTGCATGCGCAGGCCATTATCAATGCAGAACGGCCGTGGGTGCTGATCACTATTGTGCCTTCACGCAGCATCGAAAACGGATTCACCGTGATTGCCACCAACCGCGGCCGCGGACCGGCACAGGTGGTTGCGGCGTCAGAGGAGACAAGGATCGCCATCGACGAGTCGCACTTGCCTTCGATACCTGAATACAAGACGGAGGACGCCGAGACGCCCTTCGTTTCCATCATTCTTTTGCCGGGCGAATTTATGAACCTGAAGTCGTTTTGCCGCGACGATGTGAAAGCTCTGTGCGGGACGGACGAGGCTTTCCGGCGCATCGAGAACTGGGAAGAGCGCGTCTTCCTTTATGGCAGAGTCACATATCGCGATCTGGCTGCTCCTACAGATCGGCCGCCGCACGAGACCGGCTGGTGCTGCCGGTACATTCACGGGCGGCAAAAGAGTGGGCTGGTAATGGCGGGATCGCCGGAATACAACGTGCACACCTAGTGGGCAGTTAATTCTGGCGGGCGTTGCGAGGGCGTTCTTACGAATACGCGAGCAAGGTCGTCGGAATAGACCAGTTTCCAATCGGGCAATAACGGCAGCACATTGATCATCTGCGAATGCGTGCTTAGCAAGCAGAAGTTTACATTGTATTTCTGCAAAAGGAGGTTTGGATCCTCTTGCAGCGTTGCCCAGCGCGCATACTGTTCAAGAAATCCGGACCATTCATATATATCCGTTCGGCCATCGATCATTACCGGATGCTCAGGTGCGGCCCAAATCAGATAGCCGCCGTAGGTATAGTCGTTCAACATGGGCCCGGTGAGATGATGCGCTTGAACGTATTGCAACGCTTTGACGGGACTCTCGGCTTCAACTTGCTGCTCGAGATTTTGGCGGCCGGGAAACGCCAGCACGATTGCAACGAGTGACAGGCCGATGAAAACAGCGTTCGGCAGAACGCGATCCTTTTCCGGCTCGTAGTTCTCCCACACGTTCGCAAGCTGACGCGACAATGTTGGCGCTGCCAGGATTCCGAAGACAATGAGCATTCTGATGTGGCCGACCGCCAGCCATGCGCCTGCTGCCAGAAGAATCAATTCATCCAGGTACAAATCGGCTTTTTTGGCCATTAACACGAGCAATATGCAGAAGAGAATTGCGAGCAATCCGATGCCGCGTGCCTCAGTCAGTTGCAGCGGCGCCCACTCCTCTACGTTGGCCATCAGCATTTTCATATTCATCAATGTGTCTATCGGATAGTAGATCTGCCTGAGCCCAGCAGGGTTCACGAACAAGGCACCAACAGAAAGCAGGAGCGACCACGTGAAGATGCGGCGCCGTTGCGAATCCCAACGGTGTGAGACCAACGCGCCCAGTTCGAACTCAAAAAATGAAGCGAGAAGATAAGCACATGCAACTGCGATGCCGAGTATGAAGGAGGCATGGCTGTTGATCCAGATGAGGAACACAATCGGAAGTCCGAAAAACCAGCGGGGAGACCGTGTTCTGCCAAGATGGATGAGCATGAGTTCGGCAATGATGAGCAGGTAGGAGAACATCTGGGGCCGGATCTCAAATCCAATAGTGCCGAAGAACCAGATGATCATTGCGCCTAAGAAAGCAATTTTGGCATTTGCCGAATACAGCCAGCACAGCAGGTATCCCAGAACGACAAGGGCCGACGCAAGCACGGCAAACCAGATCATCATGCCGGAATATCCACCCATGAGAAAGGCCCAGTAGATGCTCAATTGTGCGAGCCATTCCTGTGGAACCAGCGCTTGATGATTGGCGGTGTAGGAAAACAGGTCTTGGGTGGGGATGCTGTGTGTGGTCCAGATGAGCTGGCCCATCTTGAGGTGCCACCACAAGTCGGGGTCGTCGAATCGCCCGCAGACGGTGAGCATTGTCAGCACGACGAGCAGGCTGGCGAGGGCAACCGGGAATGAGAAAAGCCGTTGGAACGCGCGCAAAGACTTTGACCTGTTTCTACCCGGCGCCGAATACTGGATCAGGCGGTAGCCGTTTCCCTCAGGCTCTGGTCGAACACCTGATCGGATTCAGCAAGTCTGATGAGCCGATGAAGGTAGGCCCTGGAGATACAAAGTCGGCGTGCGGCGAGAGTCTTGTTGCCATTATTCTCGCGGACAGCGTTCACCGCAAGTTTCACTTTGTATTCCTGTATCTGCCGTTCGAATGAACCAGACGGCTGATACTCGCCGATATTGACGACTTCGTCGAAGTTGCCGGGTTCTTCTTCGTTGGCGTGCAGAGTCAGGTCTTCAGCACGAATGAACTGTCCGGGAGCGAGAATGATGGCGCGCTGAATGACGTTTTCAAGTTCACGAACGTTGCCGGGCCACGAATAGTTCTGCAGCATTTCCATGGCTTCGGGTGCGAATCCGTCCATCTGCTTCTGGAATGATTGCGAATACTTGTTCAGGAGATATTTTGCAATGGACGGAATATCCTCTGGATGTTCCTGCAGAGCCGGCGACTCAATTCGCATTACGTTAATTCGGTAGAAGAGATCCTGGCGGAACTTGCCTTCGGCAACGAGCTGTCCCAGGTCGCGGTGAGTGGCGAAGATGAGGCGGGCGCGCAGCGGAATAAGGCGGTTGCTGCCCAGGCGGCTGAACTCCATCTGCTGCAATACGCGGAGTAATTTGACCTGCGTGAACAGGCTGAGATCGCCGATTTCATCCAGAAACAATGTGCCATCCGCGGCCTGTTCCAAATAGCCCTCACGAGCACCGACTGTGCCGGTGAATGCGCCCTTTTCGTGGCCGAACAGTTCAGCTTCAATGAGCGTTTCAGGAATGGCTCCGCATGATACGGCGACAAAAGGACGCTCGGCGCGCGATCCGAGATTATGAATGGCTCGGGCGATCAGTTCCTTGCCGGTTCCACTCTCGCCGGTAACCAGCACCGCGGCATTAAGATTGGACACGCTGCGAACGAGTTGATAGACGCGGCGCATTTGGGAACTGGAGCCGATAAGGCGATCGCAACTCGCAGGCTCTTCAAGCCGCAGTTGCACGTTCTCGAGCTGCCTCTTAAGCGCCGAGTTTTCGCACGCACGGCTCAGCATTGTTTTCAGGTCGCGGACTGAGGGTGGACGGCGACAGTAACCGAACGCGCCATTGCGCACCATTTCGAACGCAGTTGAACGAAGGCCGTCATCCGCCATCACAATCGCGGGAAGACTGGAAGCAATTAGTTCGCGAGACACCTGGATGCGTTCAGGGAGAGCGTCACGATTGGAATTGAGATCGAGAATCAGAACATCGCATTGACCGTCGGAAATAAGGCTATTCATTCCGATCGCATCGGAGCCCTGTTGTACCGCAAAGTTCTTGCCAAGAGCGGACGAAAGAAGTGAACGTAGCGTGCGATCTTCAGAGTAAAGGCCAATCTTGATCATGAATGCGGCTTCCCCGTGCCGTATTGAAGGCTTCCCCGAGCCTTTCGGACTTTTGTTCCATCCAAGAAGCGGTGAGATGTATCCATCATCGGCACCCCTTACCTGAAAGCCAATGACTGTTTAGTGCTACCCAGATGTGACCTTTGTAATTCCCGTTTGCCAAGAGTGGGACCTGCTTATGCCGGTTGAGGTTTCTGGAGGCCAAGTCTCTGCATTTCAACCGCTTGCAGAAACCATGAGTTTGAAGCTTTGCAGCTGTTGATTTTGAGCGATCCGGCTCGGCTATTCTCTCGCAAGCCATTTATTTGTAGAGAGATAGAACCGCACCGATGGATTGTCTGGTCCTAATCATGGAGCGGATGTCGAAAATCCTCCTTTCCCTCGCCTGCCCGCTTTGTTGTTTATCGGTATTAACACTTATGTGGGACAGCGATTTTTGCCCGAATTGCGCTCGCGCGGTTTTCTATCGGATGAATTTGGGTCACAGGCATAAAAAACGCTCTGGTAGGGCGAATACAGGGTCTACCTGTATACGGTCTGCTTCACTTCGGGTGCAATTCCGTAAACAGGCGAATACACCCGAACGGATCCTATTAATGTAAGTTACTGAATAAAAAATAGATAGAAGCATTCTTGTTTGGTGGGCCAATTGCTCCACCGGACGTGTTCCCTTGAATTCCCTTGGGCCAGGAGCATCGAGAATGCACTCTTTCGCGTGGTGGCCTACACTTATTGTTCTTGGCGTGGCCACATTCACGGATCTGCGTAGCCGACGAATTCCCAACTGGCTGGTGCTGCCCTTTCTGCTTGCAGGAATTGTGGTTTCCGTCTGGATGCAGGGGTGGCATGGACTCGGACAGAGTCTCAGTGGAGCTTTGCTGGGACTGGTGATTTACGGAGTCCTTTTCTGGATGGGAGGGATGGGCGCGGGCGATGTGAAGCTCTGTGCAGCAATTGGAGCATGGGTTGGCCCGCAGCAGTTGATTCTGGCATTGGTAATTACGGGGATGGTCGGCGGAGTGATGGTTTTCTGCTGGGCTGTCTTCGGGGGATTTCTCAGGGAATTGTTAACCAGCGCGGGCAATCTGGCGTTCGGTTGGACGGATCGAGGTGGACTTCGCGATCCGGAAATGGTGATAGCAAATCCGCTTAAGCGCAAGATGCCTTACGCACCCGCGATTGCAATCGGTACATTGATTTCCTTTTTTGCAAGATAGGAATCGGTCGGAAGTTATGTCGAGTTCGCAAATGAAATACGAGAGTTCAATGAGCAGCCCTGACGCGCTGCACGAAGCAGTAGCTGAAGAGCCGGTTCGCGCCCAATCAGGCGCATCGCAGGTTCCGGGACCGTTTGATGAATTGACGATCGCCCTCATCGGTCCGGGAGACGCATTGCGCAATGATATGGCGCGCGCGCTAATCGGGAGTGGAGCGGATGAAGTGCATGCTTTTTCGACTTATCCGCCAAGCTTGGATGACACACCGGCATTGTTGATGGAGATGCACAATGTCGCCATCATCGAACTGGATACAGATCCCGAACTTGCGATCGATCTGGTCGAGAGGGCAGTAGGCGCTGCACCAGCGACGTCTACGGTGATGGTTTATTCCGCCAAGCCCCAATCCGACTTGCTGCTGCGCTGCATGCGCGCGGGAGCAAGGGAGTTTCTAGTTCCTCCGTTTGGCTATTCGCTGCTGAGCGAGTCTCTGCAGCGTGCAGCTGCGCGTCAGGCTTTGGAAGAAAGCGATTCGGGCAACGAGAAGGCAACCGCCAAGGGCAGGCTGCTCACGTTCATCGGAGCGAAGGGCGGTTCCGGCGTCACAACTGTGGCCTGCAATTTTGCAGTATCGCTGGCGCAATCCTCCAAGCAGTCGACGCTACTGATCGATCTCGATCTCCCCTTTGGCGATGTCGCGCTGAATCTCGGGCTCATCCCCGAATATTCGACAGTGAATGCCCTGCAGTCCGCAGAGCGGCTCGATTCCAATCTTCTGAAGAGTCTTGTTGTCACACATAGCTCGGGGCTTTCGGTGCTCGCCACAACCGGCAAGTTGAGCCTTCATCAAGGAACGCCTGATGAGATCAACAAGCTCATCACCGTCGCCCAGCAGACATTTGAAAACGTCATTGTCGACATTGGCGCCAGGCTTGATTTGACTGAGACGGCGCTGTTTCGCAAGGCGAGCACGGTTTACCTGGTGACGCAGGCGGGCATTCCGGAACTGCGCAATTCAAATCGTTTGATTTCGGGATTCTTCAACGAACCCGAATCGCCAAAACTCGAAGTCATTATCAACCGCTATGAAGACAAGGCTTTCAGCGTGTCCGATGCGGCCATTACGCGTGCTCTCACCCGCTCTCCGCAGTGGAAGGTTCCTAACGACTTTAATACGGTGCGGCAGATGCAGATCAATGCCACACCGCTGGCACTGGCCAATTCGCCGGTGTCCCGCGAAATCGGACGCATGGTAAAGTCGCTGGTAGTCGATCATGCAGAGCCGGAAAAGAAAAAGGGATTCAGCCTGTTTGGATAATGGTTGTCAAACGCACGTCAATTTCTGGATGGAGTGTAAAACGTGGAACTACTGAATCTTGAAACGTACAAAGCGGAAATACATCGGACTCTGATCTCCAAGCTCGATCTGGAGAAACTTTCACGCGTCAACTCCGGCCAGGCCCGTCAGGCGGTTTTAGGAATCGTGAAAGAGATCATGGCGGATCAGCGCGTGCCGCTCAGTTATGAGGAACAGGAAAAGATTCAGGCAGATTTGCTTGATGAAGTCTTCGGTCTTGGTCCGCTGGAACCGCTGCTCCGCGATCCAAAGATTTCCGACATCCTGGTAAACGACAAGGACCACGTATTTATTGAAAAAGGCGGCTTGCTCCAGCGGGCGAATATATCGTTTCGCGACGACCGGCATCTGATGCAGATCATCGATCGCATTGTTTCGCGCGTAGGACGCCGAGTGGATGAGTCCTCGCCGATGGTGGACGCTCGCCTCCCCGACGGCTCCCGTGTGAACGCCGTCATTCCTCCGCTGGCGCTGGACGGTCCTTCGATGTCGATTCGTCGTTTCGGCACCGGCCCGCTGGCTGCTAATCAGCTGGTCAAACTGAACAGTATCTCCGCAGAGATGATGGAAGTGTTGTCCGCGGCCGTAAAGGCCCGCATCAGCATTGTGATCTCGGGTGGAACCGGCTCTGGTAAGACGACGCTGCTCAATATCATGTCGCAGTACATTCCGAACAATGAGCGACTCGTGACAATTGAGGACGCTGCGGAATTGCGACTGGCGCAGGAAAACATCGTGCGGCTTGAAACACGTCCCCCCAACATTGAAGGGCAGGGTGCAATTCGTCAGCGCCAACTGCTCATCAACTCCCTTCGTATGCGACCCGATCGCATCATCATGGGTGAGATCCGCGGTGAAGAAGCATTCGATATGTTGCAGGCCATGAACACCGGTCACGAAGGTTCCATGACCACGATTCACGCCAACACTCCACGCGACGCCATCGCCCGTTTGGAATCGATGGTAGCCATGGGCAACATGAACCTGCCTGAAAAGTCTGTGCGGCAGCAAATTGCGGCGGCAATCACCATCGTGGTCCAGGCCAACCGTATGAGCGATGGTAGCCGCAAGGTCACTAGCGTTTCAGAGATCACGGGCATGGAAGAGAACGTAATCAGCATGCAGGAAATCTTCTCGTTTGAGAAGAAGGGCATTGGGCCGGACGGCAAAGTAATCGGCGTGTTCAAGCCGACCCGGATTCGCCCACGCTTCCTGGAGAGACTTCGCGTGGCGGGCATCATTCTTCCGCCAAGCATCTTTGAACACGAAACGCTGGTCAATTAAGCGGAGAGGGGAACGAACGATGAGCACAAATGTAATGATCGGCTTGATATTCCTGAGCGTATTCGCGTTGATTTCGCTAGGGATGATTGCCTTCAGCGGCCCATCAAAAAAAGCCAAGAGCGTGCAGTCGAGGCTCGACTCCGCACTAGCCACTGAGACGCCGGAAGTGCAGGACCTGGTAGTGGATCTTCGCAAAGGCGATCAGGTCAGCAGTATTCCCTGGCTGAATCGCAGGCTTACGCATCTTGAGGTCACGCCGTTTCTGCGCAAAATCCTTGACCAGGCAAACCTGAACTGGAGCACGGGCCGGCTGCTTTCGATGTGCGGCGCTTTCTTCATGGTCCCTGCTGTAATCGTGTACTACAGGTTTGCCTCGTTTCCACTCGCGCTGGCGGTTGGAGCAGCGTTGGGGCTGGCGCCGCTGGGGTTCGTTTACTTCAAACGCAGCAAGAGATTTGGCCATTTTGAAGCCGGATTGCCTGAAGCTCTCGACCTGATGGTCAGCGGTCTACGCGCCGGTCACAGCCTGATTGCCGCCATGGGACTGGTCGGGCGTGAATGCCCGGACCCCGTCGGCGGCGAGTTCAAGATCTGCTTTGAAGAGCAGAACTATGGACTCGAACTCAAGAACGCTCTCGACAACCTGACCGATCGCGTGCCGCTGCAGGACATCAGGATTGTTGCCACTGCCATCACGATTCAGAAGGAAAGCGGCGGCAACCTGGCTGAGGTACTGGACAAGACGGGGTATGTAATTCGCGAGCGGTTCCGTTTGAAAAGGAATGTCCAGACCCACACGGCACAAGGCAGATTGACCGGTTGGATTTTGACGCTGTTGCCGGTCGCTCTTGGCCTAGCCATTTACACGATCAATCCAACCATGATGAGTATTCTGTGGACGCGCGAGATTGGCGTCAAGTTGCTATGGGCGTCAGCCGGCATGACCGTTGTTGGCGGCTTGATCATTCGTAAGATCGTCAATATGGAAGTTTAGTGGGTGAATCATGGGTTTAATAATCATCTCGTTCATCGTCGTCTTTTTCCTGATCGCAAGCGGCGCATTGCTTGTGTTCTATCGCGACGCCCTTCCTCAGCGCATTGCTGACGCCATTAATCCCCGCCAGAAGAAGCGGAATGTCGTCGATGCGATCAGGGAGTCCGGTCTTTCGATCGGCGGCGTGGTGGAGCACTTCCAGCATGTGCTGCCGAAGAGCCAGGCTGAAGTCTCCATCGTCATGCAACGCCTTACGCGAGCCGGCTATCGCAACGAGTCTGCGATAAGAGTGTTCTACGGCTGCAAGGTGCTGGTGCCGGTGGTGCTTTGTGCCATTGCGTTGGTGAGCGGTGCGGCCAAATTCAGCCCGTTTTTTGTCTACGCATCTTGCCTCGGTCTGGGTTTTCTCGGGCCTGACTTCTGGCTTGGCCGCATGATCAAGCAACGACAGAAGAAGATGGAGCGCGGTCTTCCCGATGTGCTGGACCTGCTGATCATCTGTATTGAAGCTGGCCTCAGCCTGGATCAGGCCACCGCCCGGACGGCCGAGGAACTGCAAAAGGCACAACCGGAGCTTTGCGACGAGTTTGGAATCCTGGTGCTCGAACAACGCGCTGGACGTGCACGCTCTGAGGCGTGGAAGAATCTGTCCGAACGCACCGGTGTGGATAGTATTCGCAACCTAGTGTCTGTCCTGGTGCAGTCGGAGCAATTTGGAACCAGCGTTGCTAAGACGCTGCGGGTTCACTCTGACACGATGCGCGCCAAGCGTATTCAACAAGTTGAGGAGATGGCAGCCAAGACTTCGGTCAAGCTGGTATTTCCGCTGGTGTTCTTCATCTTTCCCGCGCTGTTCCTGGTAACACTGGGGCCCGCGGTGATCTTGATGATGGAATCATTCAAAACGTTCTTTGCGAATTGATTAAAGGAGGAGGAGATATGGAAGGCGCGACAATTATCCGGATCGTTTCCGGGTTGCTTTTCGTTATCGTGCTGGGCGTTCTCGTTCAGCGCCGCCGCTCGCGAGTGAATTAACTCGGAAGGTGCTTTTAAGTTCGCGGAGTCGTAGTAGAGATTGCGCCCGCTGCTGCCCGGTTTGAGAATCTAGTTGGACCGGGAAATTATCGCTGCAAAGCGAATCAACTCGGTTCCTCTCCCGCTAGGGGGCGAACCTAGACTTCTTGGAGGAAGGAAAATAGTCATGGATAGCACAACAATCATCCGGGTAGTTTGCGGAGTACTCTTCGTCATCGTGCTGGTGGTCCTGATTCAGCGCCGCCGTACGCAAATAAAGTAACCAGGTTCAATCTAACTTCGGCGGCGCCGTTAATTGGACGTGCGTCGCTGAAAATTATCCTGCTCGACGTTAGGCATCGCCGCTTCGGCGGCGATAGTCCTGAGTACCTGTCTGCATGCGGGACAGGTGAAGTGTGCTCAACGGTAGGCCAGGCAACAGGCTAGATTTTGGGGAGTTTCAAATGGGAATCGCAGAAGAGCTAGACTGGTCATCCCGGAGCATCGGAGCTCAATCATCTGAGATGAGCATTACGCGAACCGCTACAGCACCGACGTTTCTAGCCTCTCCGGTGCACTGCGCCTATAACCAGACACGCGAGTGTTTTCTAGCGCTCGAGGTGCTTGCTACAGAACTTTCATTCGCCAATATCGGCGATATCCTCGCGAAGCAGACTTTTAAATCTGGAGAAGGCATCTGGCTCAAGCCTTTTCATGGCATCCCGACGACGGATCTATACGCCCCACTTGATCTGATCTATCTGGATTCACATTGCCGCGTAATTGAACTTGTGGAATCATTCCCAACATTTCTTGCCACATCTGTTATTTCGCGGCCGGCGAGTGTACTCGTTCTGCCGGCGCACTCAATTTATTCATCGCAAACGCAACCTGGCGATCAGCTGATTCTCTGCGTAGCTGAAGAGATGGAGATGCGCCTTGAGCGGCTTGCTGCTGGCAGCGAGGATACGGGGGTGCTGCAGGGGGCAGTTGTGCTGCGAGAGCAACCACTCTGGAGTGGAGGTCCGGGTCTGGTGGAGTTGGAAACCCACGCCATCACATTGAGTGGAAACCAGGGCGAGGCCCACGAGATAAGCCTGATCGAACCTGGTATAAGGGCAGTGAGGCCACCGCAAAACTGGTTGCAGCGCTGGTGGTCGCCAGATCCTAGCCGCGCTCCGCGAGAACGCGCACCGGGTCTTGCAGCTTACTACTGGAACGGCGCTGCTCCAAAGGCGCACTCCGTGCGCGACATCAGCGCAACAGGCTTGTATGTTGTGACAGAAGAGCGGTGGTATCCGGGCACGCTGATCCTGATGACGCTTCAAAAGACTCAAGCAGGCG
>JADGNO010000031.1 GCA_017883405.1 Occallatibacter sp.
CAAGCAGTCCAGCGGAACAGACGTCATTCAGTGGCGTCCAAGCAGCCCGACGGACAAGAGTTTCTCCATCGTCGTCACCACCACGGTTCTAAACCATCGTATGGCGCGCGACATCAAGGACATTCAGGATGTAGGCAGCAAGACTAAGACGGTCGTCTTCACGGAGGGCGTCGATCTGTCCGATCTTCCTCAGCCGCTGGTCGACATTGCCCACAATCCCGGCAACCAGCTCACCACCACGCGCACAGCCACCTTTGTTCTTGATGGCGATAGCTGGAAGCTGCAATCGGTCGACTAGCACCGGTAACGGCTGAAGCCGAACAGCAAGACCACTCCGAATGGGCGGACGACACAAAGTGTCCCCGCCCATTCTATCGGCCAGTCGCAAGTACGATTCCGGTCCCCGAGGTCTGGATCTTCAAACCTGGCATCGCAGGTTCCCCATCACCCCAAAAACCAGTCCCACTGCTCTTTGGTCAGCGGCACAACCGACAGCCTGCCGATCTTTACCAGCGGCGAATCCGCAAAAATCTTCGTGGCTTTCACGTCCTCTAGCGACTTGGGCTTCTTGAGCCGCTTGCCCACCTTCACGCGAACAATCGGCACCTTGGGATCAGTCGGATCCACACTGACCACGGTCCCGGTGCCAACCGCAGTGCGCTCATCGCCCGTATGGTAAAAGATCCATTTCGCCCCGGCTTTCATTTGGCGCAGATGCATCACGCCAGTTGGATTGGTCACGCCATCCCACACGGTCTCCTTGTCGCGCAAAAAATCATCGAAAGAGTAGACGCCGGGCTCGGTCTTGAAAAGGAAGTAGCTCATAGGCTCCAGAGTAAGTGAAAGCGGATTACCAAGTACTAGAATTTTGCTGCTTCGAGTTACGTTAAATGCACACCCGGAGCAGTGACAATTCCGACTCGCCCAACTTGCTTTCAGGCCCGGGCATTTATATCAAGTTGGGTGAACTCCCGGGTTGCCGGATTGAAAAAGGCCCGCCAGAAGCAGGTAGCGCCATCAAAATACTGTACGACCCTCACATGCCAATACGGTAAAGGCTGAACTTCATTGCAGAAAGCATTGATGAAAATTACTTTCTCTCAGGACAGGATTACAGGAACATACTGGCGAAAGTCTTGTTAGGGATGTTCAATCCGCAGAACCGCTGGCCAACCGGGGATTGGCATTGTAGAAATACGCGAAAGGTTCGCCTCCACACTATCGTAGTCAGACTTGGTCGGTTGCCACGTACCTGTAATCCTGCCGGTCATTGGCCTGAGAAATAGTTTAGGAATGGCGTTGGCTTCATGCCTTGGAAGTACAGCCACTTTCCGGTTTTGCTGTGCGTATCCAAATAGGGGCAGAATTGCGAAAAGACTAAGGGCCACGCATTTCAAATCGATCATTGGCAAATCTCCTAAAAGAACGGGAACGAAGCAATTGTCACGCTTTCGGCGACAGTCCGCATACCCAATTTGGCCCTGAAGTCTGATCCCTTACCTCTGAACCCTGATCCCTGTCCCCTGCCCCCTGTCCGCCGTTACAATGGAATCAATATGATCCGTTTCTCCACAGCCGGCGAATCCCACGGCGAGGCGCTAGTCGCGCTCATTTCCGGACTTCCGGCCGGCGTGCCCGTAGACCTTGATTTCGTGAATCGCGAACTCTGGCGCAGGCAGCAGGGCTATGGCCGCGGCGGACGCATGAAGATTGAGACCGACAAGGTCCACGTCCTCTCCGGCGTGCGGCACGGCAAGACCATCGGCTCGCCGATTGCGATTGAGATCGTCAATCGCGACTGGAAAAACTGGGAAGAGAAACTGCCAGTCGAAGCCGGTGATCCCGCCAAGCACCAGGCTGTCGCTTCTCCGCGACCCGGCCATGCCGATCTGGCCGGTGCATTGAAATATGACTTCAAAGACGCGCGCTATGTTCTGGAACGCGCCTCGGCGCGTGAGTCCACCAGCCGCGTCGCCGCCGGTGGTTTCGCCAAGCTCATGCTGCGCGAGCTGGGCATCGAAGTTCTCAGCCACGTCATCCGCGTAGGCCGTGTAGAAATGCAGCGCGCCGCAACATGGGAAGAGATCGCAACCCTGTCCGCCAAGAACGAAGTGGTGCTGGGCTGTGTCGACGCCGAAACTGAAGAGCGCATGAAGGGCGAAGTTGAAGAGGCATCCCGCACCGGTGACACCGTGAACGGGGTGTTTGAAGTAGTCGCGCACAACGTGCCCGCCGGACTCGGCACCTACGCCAACTGGGATGAGCGTCTGGATGGGCTGCTTGCCTGGTCCGTGATGAGCCTGCAGGCCGTAAAGGCAGTTGAAATTGGCCGGGGCGTTACGGCGGCTGAGTCATTCGGTTCGCAAGTGCACGATCCCATCCACTACGCGACCGATGGCTCAACAAAGCCCACGCGCTTTACCCGTCCGCACAACAATGCCGGCGGCATCGAGGGCGGCGTTTCAAACGGCGAAGATCTCATCGTGCGTGGTTATCTCAAGCCAATTTCGACGCTCCGGCGTCCCTTGGAGTCGGTACGTTTTGACACCAGGGAGGCCACTAGCGCAAGCTACGAACGCAGCGACATCTGCGTGGTTCCAGCAGCCGGCGTCGCGGCAGAAGCCATGGTGGCGCTTACGGTTGCAGACGTTGCCCAACGCAAGTTCGGCGGCGACTCCATGGTGGAGATGAAACGAAATTTCGAGGGATACATCGAACAGATACGGAGATTTTAATCAGCACCAATGATTTTGACGATTCGCAAGTACCCAGATCCGATCCTTTCGCAACCCGGCGAGCCGGTAACCGAATTCGACGCCGAATTGCGCAAGTTTGTCGCCGACATGTTTGAAACAACCTACGCCTCGCAAGGCATCGGATTGGCTGCCCCGCAGGTAGGCGTCTCCAAGCGTTTAACGGTGATTGATTTGAGCATGGGCAAGAAACCCGAGGACAGGCTGGTGCTCATCAATCCTGAGATCATTTCAAGTGAAGGCAAACTGTATGAAGAAGAAGGCTGCCTGAGCTTTCCCGATATTCGCGAAAAGGTTGTGCGCGCCGCCAAGGTCCGCATTCGCGCCCAGGACGAGCACGGCAAGTGGTTTGAGATGGACGGAGAGGAGTTGCTTTCGCGCTGTATGCAGCACGAAATCGATCATCTTGACGGCATGCTCTTCATCTTCCGCATGAGCGCGCTCAAACGCAATCTGAATCTCAGAAAGATTCGCAAAATGCAGGCCGAAGGCGAATGGTAGCGCGGTGAAACTCGTCTACTGCGGCACGCCCGACTTTGCAGTCCCTACGCTTGAGGCGCTGCTGGCCGCGGGGCACGAAATTCCATTAGTGGTTTCGCAGCCTGACCGGCCCGTAGGCCGTTCGCAGCAACTCACCGCACCGCCTGTAAAGCAGACTGCGCTGGCTGCAGGCCTCACCGTTGTCCAGCCAGAGAAAATTCGCAACAACGCGGACTTTCGCACGCAACTTGAAGCCATTGCTCCCGATGCAATTGTCGTTGTCGCGTACGGGCGCATTCTTCCGCCCTGGATGCTTGCGCTGCCAAAGCATGGTTGCATCAATCTGCACGCTTCGTTGCTGCCAAGATATCGCGGCGCCGCCCCCATTCAGTGGGCCGTTGCCATGGGTGATGCGTACACCGGTAACACAACAATGTTGTTGGAAGAAGGCCTGGACACGGGCCCAATCCTGCTGCAACAGACCGTCGAAATCGCGCCCCAGCAGACCGCTGCGGAACTATTTGAAGTGCTCGCCCGCGAAGGTGCTCCGCTGATGGTGGAGACTCTTGCTGGACTTGCCGATGAATCCACTCAGCCAAAGCCGCAAAGCGAAAATGGGGTAAGCTTCGCGCCCATGCTCGATCGCGAAGATGGCCGCATGGATTTTGCCGGTCGTGCCGCGCATGAACTCTACAACCGATGGCGCGGATTTCAACCGTGGCCCGGTGCATTCACGACTCTCGATGGCAAAAAATTTATTGTGCATCGCATGTCCCTTGCCGATTCCGCAACGATCGCCGCACCTTCCGGCGCGCAGCCGGGGCAAATTCACGTGCACGACCACCGAATGTTTGCCGCATGCGCCGGCGAAACCTGGATCGAGCTGATCGAAGTGCAACTCGAAGGCAAGAAACGCATGACTGCGGCGGACCTCCTGCGCGGGCTTCCACAAGGCTCCGTAAGCCGGCTCGGCTGATGAAAATGGCCGCCGTTTCTCCAGCACGAAAAGCTGCATTCCAAATCCTCATGTCCGTGGAGCGCGGCCAGTCGCACTCCGACGATCTTCTGCGCGGCAAACAAGTCAACGCGCTTTCCGCAGCCGACCGCAATCTGGCCACCACGCTGGTGCTCGGCGTCCTTCGCTGGCAGATTCAGCTCGATGAGCAAATCAAGACCCTGCTGAAAAAGCCGGGAGCGCGCGTCGATACTGAAGTGCTCATCGCTTTGAGGATGGGCGCGTTTCAATTGCTCCACCTCGACCGCATTCCAACGCGAGCTGCCATCGATGAAAGCGTGGAGCTCGCAAAGCAGGCAGGGCATCGATTCGCTTCGGGAATGGTGAACGCGGTACTGCGCAAAGTCAGCGCTGCCCCGCGCGCAGATATCGCGGAGACCAGCGCCGCCGAACTGGCTCATGCGCAGGCGCATCCGCAATGGCTGGTTGAGCGTTGGGTTCAGAATTACGGATTGCAGGATGCTTGCGCCATTTGTAGACATGGACAAACGCAGCCTGAATTAACCGTGCGCATCGCGGCTCCCGAAGTTGAGGCCGAACTCATCGAGGCCGGCGTCCATTTGAAACCTGCCGCCTTACTTGCAACTGCGCGAGCGGTAGTTGCAGGAGACGTAACGGCGACGCCTGCATTTCTCCAAGGTCGCGTTCGCATACAAAATGAGGGATCGCAACTAGTGGCGGAGATCGCCGCGTTTGCTGGCTCTGAACGAGGCCGCCCCACAAATATTCTGGACGCATGCGCGGCCCCCGGCGGCAAGACGCTCATCCTCATCGAGCGCAATCCGCAGGCGCATGTTGTGGCATGTGAGGCGAGCGAACCACGGCTGGCGCAGCTCCAAAAACGACTCGCAAATTTTTCTGACCGAGTGGAATGCCGCGTTGCTGACGCAACAAAACTCGCTGACACTGCAAGCTTCGATCTCGCATTGGCCGACGTTCCGTGCAGCGGAACCGGCACCTTTGGCCGCAATCCTGAAATCCGGCATCGGCTGCACGCAGATGATTTGCCGCGCCAGGCTGACAGGCAACGCGCCATTCTCAGTGCAGCGCTGCGCGCAGCCCGGCCACAGAGTCGCATTGTTTATGCAACCTGCTCGCTTGAGCCGGAAGAGAACGAGCACGTAGTCGCATCGGTGCTTGCAGAGAACTCCAGGGCTCAGCAGATTTCGGTCGTGCCAATTATCGATGGCATGGCTGCGTCAGGCGTTTTAACTCAGGATGGAGCGAAGCGGCTGCGCAATTGTATTTCGCCCGAGGGCACATTGCGGCTACTGCCCGGCGCCTTCGGAACCGACGGCTTTTTTATTGCGTTGCTTGAGATAAACGACTAGCGCTCCAAATGTAACTAAAAATCCGCGCCGTGCGATGATACGCGAACGATCGAGATCTGCCCGGCATTCTGCAATGTGTAATAAACTTCGACGGGATCGCCTTTGTTGAAACGCACTACCGATGGATCAATTGAAGTATCGCGGCATCGCGGGCCGTGCGCTTCTTGGCGTTCTCGCTCGGCAGATTCGTAAACGTCGCGGTCCGCACCTGAGAGTTCATTAAGGGAATCGAACGTGAAACAAACGCGTGGCCCAGGCAGCAGATCGTAAGACTGCTCATCGTGCGCCTGCTCTTCCACATTTACGATTGTGCCCTGTGCGTGCAATACGGCCGCAGGTTGAGCCGAGTTCGTTTTGTCTGCGTCAGACTCGTGCCCCGCGCGACATCCAGTTAACATCAGCGCCACAGCACTACCGATAAGCGCCACGAACCAGACGTACGCGCGCCAATGCATCGTCAGCTCTGCTCCTGCTCCAGCTTCAGCTCTTCGTAATCGCGATGCAGAAATCCACAGAGTGCCTCAACCACTAGCTCATGATCCGCGCGTTGCGGCAGGCCGGAGACGGTGATGCTGCCGATAATTCCCGCGTCTTTGACGGTGATGGGAAACGAACCTCCATGCGAGGCGTAGTCTGCAGTGGGCAGGCCGCGCGCTTCAAGTGAGTCACTTTTGCTGTTCAGGTGCAGTCCCAGGCCATACGAACTGCGATGAAACCGCGCCACTGAATTGCCCTTGCGGCGCACCCACTCAACGTTGTCAGGAGTAGTGCCTTTCAACGCTGTGTAAAACAGCGGCTGGCCAAAGCGGCGCACGTCGATCACGACAGACAGGCCGCGCTCAATGGCAAGCGCGCGCAGGCGAGTGCCGATCTCCCACGCCGTCTGCTCATCCATGCTTTCAAATTGCAACTCGCGTTCCTGCAAGCTCACGCGTTCCAAGTCTTCGCTCAATCCCATGGGACATCGTCTCCTGACACAAAATGAAATGCATCTTCTACCGAGTTGTTCTACCTGGCCGCCGTCAAGTTCACGGTTGTACTTTGATCCACTCTGGTGCCCGCAGGCGGCGATTGCGCAATCACCGATCCCGGCTTGATGGGTTCTTGAGGCGGCGCGCTGCCGCTGCCTACCGGGCCAATGGCAATTTGTTCATATGTCGGGGGCCCGGTCTTTATTCCCACTTTCGACAGTTGAAGCTGCGCACTCAGCACCGGCATGCCCACCAGGTTGGGCATCACATATCCATCCGGCTTCTCTTCGTCAGGCGCGGCCACCAGCAGACTTACAGTGGGCTGTGCAATGTCGAGCGCGTGTGCGGGAGGATCCTGCGCAAGCACTGTGCCCTCGGCCGCTGTTAATGAAGGCAGATGCGCAATTGACCCAACTTCAAGGCCGGCGCGGCGCAACTGCAATTCGGCAACACGCTCCTGCACGCCAACCGTGTTCGGCACGTCAACTTTTTGCGGACCAAGGCTCTCTGACACGCGCACATGCCACTCGCGGCGCACCACCGCTCCTTGTGCGGGAGATTGCGTAAGAATGTGCCCGGCCGCAACATCGCCGGAGTAGTAGCGGTTGTCCACGTTGAGATTGAGCCCCAGGCCTGAGGTTACGCTGCGCGCTTCGGCAACCGTCATGCCCTTGAGCGAAGGTACCTCCACCTCTGCACCGTGAATGGCGAAGTGCATGGTGGCGATGGCGGCGAGCAGCGCCACCGTGACCAATAGCATAAGCAATGAGGCCACCCGGAAAAAGCTCTTGATAGATCGGCTGTTCATTTCTGCGGCTCACTCCCGGTCAATATGGGTCTCGACTATCTCAGGTTGTCTGTCACCGGCTCGGGATGGATGGTGACGCGCTGAACGTCGGGACACTCGAGCTTGAAGCGATCTTCGAGTGCGGTAATCACTTCATGCACGCGATGCATGGGCAAATCGTCCGGCAGCGTGCAATGGCAGGAAACATAAATGTGCTCCGAGGTGCGGCCAACCGTAATTTCGTGCACGTCTACAATCTCTGGAAACAGATGAGCGGATTTCAGAAGCGAAAACTCAATCTTCTTGTCTTCTTCAACAAACTCACTGGGCTGCTCGATAGTGGCCGGCTCACTTTCAATGTGAGTCAGCACCAGGTCAATCTCAGGCGCAGCACGCAGAATTTCTGCTTCCAGGCCGCTAACGAACTCATGCGCCTCGCGCAGTGACAGATTCTCATCGAGCTCAACGTGCTGCTCAACGCGCAAGCGGCCGTGCAGCGATTGGATACTCAGCTCATGCACGCTAACGTTGTTCCGGGCGGCCACGGCTCGAACCCGGTCGAAGATACTTTCCGCGCGAGCCTCGCGGGGAACCGTGTGGATGACAACGTCGGCATCAGGCAGAGTACGGTGTACTGCCGAACGTGCCGCCTGCACAAGCGCATCGGTGTGCTCAAAGGTGTAGCGGCGCGGCAACGCCAGCGTCATATCCGCAAAGTAGTTCGGCCCCGCGCGCCGCACGCGGGCTTGCTCAATCGCCATCACACCGGGAACCTCGGCCACGTCGCGCATAATCTTGCGGCGTGTGTCGGCGGGAATGCGATCCATCAGCACACCGACTGCTTCGTGACCCAGCATGATGGTGAGCCGAAGAATCAAAATCGATACAACGATGGCCGCTACCGGATCGGCATAGTCAAGCCAGGGCACCCCAAAGTGCGTACCTATCCAGCTTGCTCCCAGGCCAATCAACACTGCTACCGACGACCATATGTCGCTCGAGAAGTGAAAGGCGTCTGTAGCCAGCGCCGGACTGCCGGTGCGAATTGCTACCTCGCGCAAGCGGCGCGACCGCCAGAAATCGACAACAATCGAAGTGAGCACCACCAGGACGGGCCATATGGAATGTCGCAGCTCAACGGTGTGGACGAAGATACGCACCAGAGCTTCATAGACGATCCACACGCTCGACGCAGCCATCAGGACGACCTCGCCGATGGTGGAGAGATTTTCGATTTTGCCGTGGCCGTAAGTGTGATCTTCGTCCGCAGGTAGATCGCTCACCCGCACCGAGAAGAAGGTCATGGCCGCGCCCACCAGGTCGAGCCCGGAGTGAGCCGCATCAGACAGCACGCCCAATGAACCTGACAGAATGCCGGTAATCAGCTTCAGCACCGTCATTACAGCCGCCGCCAGCATTGAGTTCAGCGATACACTCCGTTTTTCAGCCGAGTGCTGCGCCATGTTTTTAGCAGACGGGCTGGGGGCTGTGGGAGTCATTACGCTTCTTAGACTACAGGCGGGCGGATACCTGTGTACAACCCGGCAATTCCGAAAGTGTAGGGCTGCCAGTCAGGATACTGGAACCCCGTCTGCTCCATCAGGCTGCGCATCTGCGGCGGGGGCGGGAAGCTGCCGACAGAGGTCGGCAGGTAATTGTACGGGCCATCCTTGCCGCAGATCATACGGCCAATGGCCGGCAGCACGCGGCGGAAGTACACCGCATACGCCTTGCCCATCAGTCCGCCGGGTTCACTGAATTCAAGAATGCCGAGTTGACCGCCGGGCTTGAGTACACGATGAAATTCCCGCAGTCCCGCTTCGTAGTTAGCCAGATTGCGAAAGCCGAACGCCGTCACAATCAGATCAAGCGATGCATCTTTAAGCGGTAGATGAAGCGCATCGGCCTCAATGGGAATGGCGAATGGCTTAGCGGGACTGCCGGCAACCGCGCCAAATTTCCGGGCTCCGCGGCTGAGCATACCTCGCGCAAAATCGCCGGCAAGAATGGGGCGCGCTCCTTGCGGACGATGCCGCAGAAGCGCCATCGTCATATCGCCAGTGCCGCAGCAAATGTCGAGCACCGCAGCATCGGGCTTGGCGAGGATAGGGCGGAAGCGCCGCGCCGTACGCCACCACCAGAGCCGGTCCACGTTCGCTGAGAGCACGTGGTTCAGCAAGTCATAGCGGGGCGCGATGTTGTCAAACATCTGCCGCACGGCTTGCGCCGCACTGGCTTCGTCTGTCGCTCCTATCGGCTTGGCTCCTGTCGCCGGCATGGTCTCGTACCCCTGAAAATCTTCGGCACATTGCCGGCAAGTCAGATCGTCTGTCTGGCCACTCTACTGCAGCAGCGTCGGCTCGTCTTCCTTTAACTCTTCCGGCGGAATGATCACCGCAGCCGCTACCTTGTCGTCCTCTTCAAGGTTGAGCAGGCGGACACCTTGCGTGGCACGGCCCGCAGCCCGCACTTGCTTGGTGTCGATGCGGATGATCTTGCCCCACTGGCTGATAACAACCAGCTCAGACTGCTCGTCCACCAGAAGAATCGACGTTGTCTTTCCTACCTTCGGCGTCGCCTTCAGGTTATTAACTCCCTGCGCTCCGCGGGAAGTAAGACGATACTCATCGATATCGGTGCGCTTGCCAAATCCGTTTTCAGTAACGCTGAGGATGAGGTATTTTGAAACTCCGAGCTTTTCGTCGAGATCCTTCAAAGCCTTCCAGGAATCATCCACAGCCTTCGATGCCGCCGCTTCAGCAGTCTTAAGAGCGGCGCTGTCCGGGCTCTCTCTCCTCTTTTCGCGCACCTTTTGCAGCTCGTCCTTCTTGGCTGCATAGTCGGCGCGAAGAGCCTTGAGTTTGGTAGTGAGTCCGCGCGTTGCCGCCTGGCTGTCGCGTTCCTCATCCCGCGTCTTGTCTGAAGGAGTAATAGCGATTCCGATGACTTCGTCGCCTTTCTTCAATGAAATGCCGCGGTTGCCGCCGGCATTACGACCCATCGGCCGCAGTCCAGCGCCGCTGCGCTCGGCGTCGTATTCTTCCTCAAACCGGATCGCCATACCTTCACGCGTGCCCATGAAGATGGTTTGAATTCCATCCGTCAGGCTGGCGGCAATCAAGTCATCATCTTTATCAATGGCGATAGCGATAATGCCGCGCGCCATTACGTTCGAGAAATCCTTGAGCGGCGTCTTCTTCACGGTGCCCAGACGCGTTGCAAAGAAGACGTACTTGCCCTCTTCCTCCAGATTTTTAATCGGAAGAATCGTGCGTACATTCTCGCCAGGTTGCAGGTTGAGCAGGCTCTGCATGCTCTTGCCCTTGCCGGCAGCACTAATGTCTGGAATTTCGTACACCTTGAGCCAGTACACGCGGCCGGTGTTGGTAAAGCACAGCAGGAAGGCGTGCGTTGAGTCGATGATCAGCTGCGAGACAAAATCTTCTTCGCGCGTCTTCATGCCGGTGCGGCCCGTTCCACCGCGCCGCTGCTGGCGATACGTAGAGATAGGCGTCCGCTTCAGGTAGCCCTGGTGGCTCACCGTCACGGCAACCTGCTCGTCCGCGATCAGATCTTCAAGCTGTAGCTCGGCACTCTCATCCACAATCTGCGTGCGCCGCGCATCGCCATATTTGTCGCGAACTTCTTCAAGCTCCTTCACAATCACCGCGCGCAATTTCGTATCGCTGGCCAGAATCGACTCGTACTCAGCAATCTTCTCGCGGATTTCACCCAATTCCCTCAATATCTCGTCGACCGAAAGTTGCGTCAGGCGATAAAGCTGCAATTCGAGGATCGCGTCAACCTGGCGCAGCGTGATGCCCTTTTCCTCATAAGCCTGAAGTTCGCGGTTGAGATTGACAACGATTTCTTTGCCCTTGCCCCACGCATACAGATTTTCGCGCGCATCGGCGCGAGAACTGGAAGCGCGAATGATCTTGATAACCTTGTCCAGGTTGTCGAGAGCAATCTTGTAGCCTTCCAGAATGTGTTCGCGTTCGCGAGCCTTGCGCAGCAGGTATACGGTTCGCCGCTGCACCACTTCCACACGGTGATTGATGAAAGCGTGGATCGCCTGGTCTAGTCCCAGTTCCCGCGGCTGCCCGTTCAGCACCGCCAGGAAGATCATGGAGAAGCTCTCCTGCATCTGCGTGTGCTTGTAAAGCTGGTTCAGGACAATCTCGGGCTGTGCGCCGCGCTTGAGTTCGATCACAATGCGCATGCCGTCGCGGTCGCTCTCGTCGCGTACGTCGCTGATTTCGTCCACAATCTTTTCGTTGACGAGTTCGGCCACGCGCTCAATCAGCTTTGACTTGTTCACCTGGTAAGGAATCTCAGTAACGATGATTGCCTGTTTTTCCTTGGTCAGGCTTTCAATTGCAACCTTGGCGCGCATCATAAAGCGGCCGCGCCCGGTCTTGTAGGCCTGCGCAATTCCACTCTTGCCGTACAAGAATCCGCCGGTAGGGAAGTCGGGTCCCTGAACGTGTTTGAGCACTTCAACAAGTCCGGCGCGCGGATTGTTGACCAGCTCAATGGCGGCGTTCACGACCTCAGTCAAATTGTGCGGCGGAATATTCGTTGCCATGCCCACCGCGATGCCGCTTGAACCATTGACAATCAGGTTGGGAATGCGCGTGGGCAGAACAGAAGGCTCGAATGTTGACTCGTCGTAGTTCGGAACAAAGTCAACCGTCTCCATGTCGATATCGGCCAGCAGTTCGCCGGCAATGCGCTCCATGCGGCACTCGGTGTATCGCATGGCCGCTGGCGGATCACCATCGACTGAGCCAAAGTTGCCCTGGCCATCAACCAGCGGATAGCGCAATGAAAACGGCTGCGCCATGCGCACCAGCGTGTCGTAAATGGCAGAGTCGCCATGGGGGTGATAGACACCCATGGCCTGCCCCACAACCTTGGCGCACTTGGTGTACTTCTTGTTGTACTGCAGGCCCATCTCGCTCAGCGTGTAGAGCACGCGCCGATGTACGGGCTTCAACCCGTCGCGCGCATCCGGCAACGCTCGCCCGATGATTACGCTCATCGAGTAGTCGAGATAAGAGCGGCGCATCTCCTCTTCAATGTTGATCGGGATGAGATTTTGCCCGCCGGGTGGCGTGCCGCCTTCGAGAGGGAGTTGGGGATTCTGATCGTCTGCCATAGGTTTTTCTTGAGCTCACTGGAGGGCGGCAAAAAGGTCCGGAAAAATGCAGGGCCGGGTCCGCGAGTTCTGCTGTTATTCTACGCGTCCGGGCGGTGCTTTAGCAAGGGGCATAATTGGAAATAACATCATATTTTTCTTATATTTACGCAACTCGAGGCCAGAGCTCGCTGGTGCGGCCAACAATGCCCGCTAAAGGTGTGCAAAAAGGAGCAATTCCCAAGGCAAAATTGTCGCTTCTCATGCAGGATTTTTGCGTCGCATTCCTTACAAAAGTCCAGGCAGGCTCAACAGGCAAAACACAATCTGCAGCAGCACAATTCCGCCGCAGGCCGCCAGCGCCAACCGGCTCCGCGGGCTTTCATAAGCGTCGGCAAACACCCCGCCAACAAACGTCACCAGAAACGGAATCGCCCACAACCACGGGCTTCCCGGCACGCCGGTCAGTACGACAGGCAACAAAACAACCGCGCAAAACAACGGCGCGGTGTTGCCGAAAAATTGCGAGCGGCGCAACCCCAGATACAGAATCAGCGCTCCGCATGTCGCAATCGTGATGCCCGCGTTGCTCAGCGTGCCAAAGAAATGCCTCGCCGGATCCATTGAGAACCAGAACATGGCTGCAGCGGATCGAAAAACATAGCTGAACGCATCCGGCGAAAATCCGTAGCAAGCAAACAGCAACACCATCGCGCCCGCGGAGCACATCAGCACAACCGGAAGCGTCTGGCTTCGATGCCCATCCGCGACCCAGAGCATCAATACAAGACCCAGAACTATCGTGATTGGCAAAGCCACAATGTGAGCAGCGGCCGCCGTTGCAAACAACAGCGTAAGCAGCACAAGTCGCGGCCGCCATCTGCGCCTCGGCCCCTGCATGGCGTGAGCCACGCCAATGCAGGTGTACACCCCGCCGTAGATGCCGAGCGCCGCTAGCACTTCAGGACTCGGCGCAACACAGGCCTTCAAAATCGCAGGACAAAAACAATAAAGCGCCAGTGCCGTGTATCCGCCGAAATCGCCGAACAGCCGCCGCGTTACCCACCACACGCAGCCCCCGAGCAGGCAACCCGCCAATAAAAATGGGAGTCGCAAAAGCAGCAGCACATGCGTCATCTGGTGACGCAGCTCCCATGTGCTCACCTCGCCGCCAGCGGTCTGAACATAGCGATCTTCGGGCTTGCGAAACTGGTCCAACGCGCGTTGCGCAGCAAAATTCAGCGTTAGCGGAAGTCCTGCCAGCCGATAGGCCAGGATGCCATCGTGAATATTGCCGCAGCTTGTGTAGTATCCCGCCAGGGCAGATGGCCGCTCCCACGTCTCGCGGCCGCAACGCGCATATTGATAGTCGCGGTCCGTCATTGTCTGGTGGCCCGTAAGCCAGAATCCCTGCATTAAAAACGCCAGCAGAAATCCCGCCGCAATGCGTTGCGGGAGATTGAAGCGAAAGCGGCGAAGGATTCCGAACCGGTGGGTCATCTCGTGAAACGACAGCTTCCAGTCTAAATCGCCAGACCGTTGCCCGCGCTCGCCACCGAAACAGTAACGCACAGGAAAATTTGGCCCGCGCCACCACTAACCGCTACACTTCTCCTCAGCATGGCAATCGCTCACGACAACACACCGGAAAGGCTGGTAAGCGCCGCGCGCGCTGATGAGGAGCAGAGTTTTGAGCTGAAACTTCGGCCCCGCTGGCTCGGCGAATTCATTGGCCAGTCCAAAGCCAAGGAGCAGCTCGCCATCGCGCTTGAGGCGGCCAAATCGCGCGGCGAAGCCCTCGATCACGTCCTCCTCTTTGGACCTCCGGGCCTCGGCAAAACAACGCTTGCCACCATCATTGCCAACGAACTCGACGTGGGCTTTCAGCAGACCTCCGGGCCGGCGCTCCAAATCCAGGGGGACCTCACCGCGATTCTGACCAACCTGCGCGAGCGTCAGGTTCTCTTCCTTGACGAAATTCACCGCATGCAGCCGGTGCTCGAAGAAAAACTATACACGGCGCTTGAAGATTACAAGCTCGACATCATCATCGGTCAGGGCCCGGCGGCACGTACGCACGTCATGGAGATCAGGCCTTTCACGTTCATCGGTGCCACAACCAGGCCGGGACTTCTTTCGTCGCCGCTGCGGTCTCGCTTCGGCATCCTGCTGCGCCTGGAGTTCTACACCGAAGAAGACTTACGCTTCATCGTCACCCGCTCCGCGGAGGTTCTGCAAATTCCAATCGACGAAGACGGAGCCGCCGAGATCGCACTGCGTTCGCGCGGTACTCCGCGTATCGCCAACCGCCTGCTAAGGCGCGTGCGCGATTATGCGCAGGTGCGCGGCTCGGGAATCATCGACCGTCCAACCGCGAATGCCGCGCTGACTCTGCTTGAAGTGGACGCCCACGGATTCGACGAGATCGACCGCCGCCTCATGCTCACCATTATTCAAAAGTACGACGGCGGCCCGGTGGGTCTGGGCACGCTCGCAGCAACCCTTGCTGAAGAAGAAGATGCGCTCGAAGAAGTGTACGAACCGTTCCTCATCCAGATTGGTTTTCTTGATCGCACACCGCGTGGCCGCGTAGCAACGCGGCTCGCCTACGAACATTTCGGTATAGCAGCACCCGGCCGTCAAACTCCACTGTTTTAGAGGTGATATCCCATGGCACAAACCGCATCCACAATGCTGGAGCTAGGAACCGTTGCCCCAGACTTCGCGCTCGCCGACGCGGTCAGCGGCAAGACAATCCGTCGCGATGATTATCGCGGCAAGAAGGCGCTGCTGGTCATGTTCATCTGCGCGCACTGCCCGTTCGTCAAACACATTGAAAAGGAACTCGCCAGATTCGGTCACGACTATGCTGCGCAACCGGCGGCAATTGTCGCCATCAGTTCCAACGACGCGGCGAACTTTCCGGCTGACAATCCTGAAGGATTAAAGAAACAAGCAGAGACGTTCGGCTTTTCGTTCCCTTATCTTTACGACGAATCCCAGTCTGTAGCGCGCGCCTACGACGCCGCATGCACACCGGACATTTATTTGTTCGACGCCGATTTCAAGCTCGTTTATCGCGGACAGTTTGACGCCAGCCGTCCCAGCAATACGATTTCAGTAACGGGTCAGGACCTGCGCGCCGCGCTGGATGCAGTGCTGGCCGGCAAGCCAGTCCCCGCCGATCAGAAACCATCGATAGGCTGCAACATCAAGTGGAAGGCATAAGCTCATCATTCAGCACAGAATTGCAGAGAATAACTCGTCTCAGTCGCATAATGTCAAAAAGGCCGAAGAATCTAATCAACTGGTTTGATTCCCAAGATTCGGCGTCAATAATAAGACCCCAAGGGGCTTGATTTTGAGCGCAAATCGCATCGCGCGTTCAAATCGCCCTGTGAAACTGTGAAATCGCCCTATTCCCTCAAACAGAAAACCTTATGATCACAGGACCGGAGCCCTCACAGAATCTGTGAAACTGTGAAGATTCTGTCGGTGAACGCACTTACAACGTCGGCGAGTTATCGCCAAGCATCGCTTCGCGAACAATCTTCACCGGCGGAAATCCCTGCTTCAAAAAGTCATCGTGGAACTTCTGCAGAGAGAAAGCCGCGCCCTCATTCTTCTTCAGGTCTTCCCGCAGCTTCATGATTTCCAGCTTGCCGAGCGTGTAGTAAAGATACGTTGGATCGCCGGCGCCGCGCTTTGTTTCAACAACCGCGGTCTCTTTTGATTGATAACCTTCTTTTTGAAAAAACTCTTCCGCCTCTTCGAAGCTCATCTTCCCAGTGTGCATCTCAATGCCGACGATAAAGCGTGCATTGCGCAGCAGCGCATCCTGCAACTGACCAAGGCGCAGGAACTTTGATTCACGCTCATCCTTTGCACCAGCACCGGGCTGGCCATAGCCATTGTCGAGCATCATTTGCTCGGTGTAGTGCGCCCAACCTTCAACGTTCGTGTTCGCACCCAATATTTTGCGAACGCGCGTCTGTGCCTGCGGCACCCACAGAAATTGAACGTAGTGTCCCGGATAAGCCTCATGCACCGCGGTAGAAATAACGGTGCCAACGTTGAAGGAGTGCATGTAGCCTTCAACCTCGGCTGGAGTCATCTTGGGGTCGGGAAGCGTGACGTTGAAGTAAGCCTCAGTCGCGTGCTTCTCAAACGGCCCCGGCGTATCCATGCTGGCAAAAGTAGTGGCGCGCATAAATGGAGGAGTCTCTTCAACTATCGGCTTTACATCGGAAGGAATCGTCACAATGTTATGCGCGCGGATGAACTCCATCAAACCGGTAAACGTTGCGCGGAACGAATTCAGCAGTTGATCAGGAGCGGGATGATTTCTGCCCAGTTCTTCAAGCACCTCTGCCGGAGTTTTATCGGGCTCGAGTTCGTGCGCTACCTGTTTGAACTGCGCCTGATTGGCGCGCAGATTGTCCCATCCAATCTGCAGCAAGCGATCGAGCGGTATATCGACCATCTCGTCGTATTTCAGCTTGTCGCTGAACGTTTGCGCTCCAATGCGGTAATCGCCGTTCGAATGAGCAAGCAGATCGGATTTCAACCACACAAGATAGCTTTCAAGGCCGGCAACAACGGAAGCGTTAGATTTGGCAAATTCCGCTTTGAGTTCAGCATCTTTGGCATCGGCGAATGCGAGCGGGACATCGTTCTGGAAGAAGCTGATGATGCCGGGCAATTGCTCAATGGCGATTTCAGTAAAAATGCGCGGCGGATTCTTGAGATTAACGCGAGCGTCGCCAAGCATCGTCGGCATTTGCTTCTCGCGCGCAATCAGCGAACGCAGCCGTTCATCGGGCGGCGCGAACTTGCGCTCCATCAGAACAAAGGCAGCGTTAGCGCATGTGCTGGAATAGTTGTCGGCATTCTTTTCCCACGGACGAATGGTCTCAAGCGTGAGCAGCTGCGAGCGAATGTTTCCAAGCACAATCTCGCGATCGCTCCTGGGTACAAAATCCGCTGCATCCATGCTCGGTTGAATCGCCTCAATCCGCCGCTTGAAATTCTTCAGCGCAGTAATTTCAGCATCGACGGCCTTGCGCGAGTAATTCTCAAGTTTGGTGTCGTACTGGTGATAACCAACTTGAGTACCAACCGTCGGAGCATACGGAAAATAAACCTGGTCGAAGTATTCATCTGAAAGTTGTACGAACTTCAGCTTCCAATTCTCAGTGGCTGCTCGCGCAGAAGTTACCGACAACATACATGCTCCAATCGCAACCAAGGCAAAAAGTCGTTTCATATTCCCCTCATCTTTCGGGCTAAATTCTAAGCAGTCGCCGGTGTCGCGGCGAGGTTCTCAAGCAACTCGCGAATTTCAAGCAAGACTTCATCGGACCGCGTTGCTTTCAACGGATATTTCAACAAACCTTGCGGGGCAAATTGCGCTCCGCGTTTGGCGTTGCGTGCTACAAGCCGCATCAGGTTCTGTGGATCCACAGCGGCGTTCTGCGCAAAGCGCACATGCAGCTCGCCGCGCCTGCGATCGACTTGCGCAACGCCGATATGTTCGCACTCCAGGCGTAGCGACGCGGCCTCTAGCAGGTAAACGGAAGCATCAGGCAATGCGCCATAACGATCTTCCATCTCGGCGCGCACTTCACGTATGTCCGGCTCGCTCCTGGCCCCGGCGATTTTCTTGTAGAGCCGCAGCCGCTGATTTTCTTCGGGCACGTAACTTTCGTCGATGCGCAAAGCGATGCCGAGATTGAGCTGCGTGGTCGGCTGATCTTCACTGCCTTCGCCCTTTAGTTCCTTCACTGCGGCTTCAAGCATTGTTGTATACAGTTCGAATCCTACCGCTTCAATATGGCCGCTCTGTTCACCGCCCAACATGTTGCCCGCGCCGCGCAACTCCAGGTCGAGCGCCGCAATCTTGAAGCCCGCGCCAAGGTCGCTGAACTCTTTCAGCGCTGCCAGCCTTCTGCGCGCGATATCGGTAAGTTCCGTATCAGGCGGAATCAAGAGATAGGCGTAGGCGCGACGATTGGAACGGCCCACACGCCCGCGCAACTGGTACAGTTCACTCAAGCCATGACGGTCCGCACGGTTGATCAGCATGGTATTGGCCATGGGAATATCAAGTCCGTTCTCGATGATCGTTGTGGCTACCAGTACGTCGTACTCATGATGCATGAAGGCGAGCATGACACGTTCGAGCTCTGTCTCGCCCATCTGGCCGTGGCCAACGGCGACCCGCGCAGCAGGAACAAGTTCTTGAATCCGAGAAGCGATATCGTAAATGGACTCCACGCGGTTATGCACAAAGTAAACCTGACCGCCGCGTTCCAATTCCACCTCAATGGCAGAGCGCACAATCTTCTCGTCGAACTTCGCCACCAAAGTTTGGATAGCCATACGATCCTTGGGCGGCGTTTCAATCACGCTCATGTCGCGCAGGCCCACTAGAGACATGTGCAGCGTGCGCGGAATCGGCGTTGCGCTCATGGCGAGCACATCGATCTCCTTGCGCATCTGTTTCAGCCGCTCCTTGTGGCGCACGCCGAATCGTTGTTCCTCGTCGACGATGAGCAAACCAAGATCCTGAAATTTGATGTCTTTGGAGAGCAGGCGATGCGTGCCGATCAGGATGTCGACCTTTCCTGTCTCCACCTTTTCAACAATAACCTTTTGCTCTTTCGGAGTACGGAAGCGAGAGATCATCTCAATATTGATAGGGAATTGCGAGAACCGCTTCTTGAATGTCTCGAAATGCTGGAAGCTGAGGACTGTTGTCGGCGTAAGCACGGCAACCTGTTTGCCATCCTGCACGGCCTTGAATGCTGCACGCATGGCTACCTCAGTTTTGCCATAACCAACATCGCCGCATAGCAGGCGATCCATTGGCGTGGTCGACTCCATGTCCTGCTTGATAGCGCTAATCGCCGTGAGCTGATCGTCCGTCTCGTTGTAATCGAACGAGTCTTCAAATTCACGTTGGAATTCATTGTCCTTGGAAAAGGCTGTGCCTTCTGCCGTGTGACGCTGCGCGTATAGCTTCAGCAGTTCGGCGGCCATGTCTTGCATGGCCTTGCGCACGCGTGCCTTGGTCTTGGTCCACTGTTGCGAACCAAGCTTGTTCAAAACCGGTGCTGGACCTGTGTCGGTGGAGCGATATTTCTGTATCAGGTCCAGGCGCGTAAGGGGCACGTAGAGCTTTGCCTGCTCAGCAAACTCAAGGATCATGAACTCAACAGAGAGACCGTCCTGAATGATTTCCTTGAGGCCCTGATATTGAGCGATACCGTGTTCCACGTGGACGACATAATCGCCGATAGTCAGGTCGCGAAAGTCAGAGACGAAAGCCGCCGTCTTGGAACGCTTGGGTTCCGGCCGCGCGGTGACATCTGCATCGTCAGAGAAATCGTTGGCGCCAAATAGAATCAGGTTTGCATTAGAGAAGCTGACGCCAGCCGCAATTGGCGATCGCACGATCACCGGCACGCGCAAATCGCCGGCCATATAACTCGCTTCTTCAAGGACCTGGTCGCCACCGTGGCGCATAGTTCGGCTGCCAAGTCGATATGGAATCTGATATTCGCGCAGCACGGTAGCGAGTCGTTCCACGTCGCCCTGATTGGGAGCGGCCAGCACGATGCGGGTCTCCGCCTGAATCAGGCTCTTCAACTGCTCGGTAAGAGCCGGGATCGAGCCATGAAAGCGGAGCGTGGGCCGTGAGTTCAACTCGATTTCGCCGAGCGTCGAGTCTTCATCAAGTACATCGATTGCACCAAGCTGATCGAGGTCGAGACCTATCTGCGAATTGAGCTGGGCCTGCAAAATCTCAGGCCGCACATAGATGTCTTCGGGCCGGATAAGCGACCCGATGCCGGAGCGTTCGTGTCGCTGTTCGACCTTGTTCCACCAGCGGTCGATTTGATTGCGCACCATGCCTGGCTCATCGACAAACAACACGCTGCGCGGGGCCAAGGTAAGCAGAGACTTCTCGGCGCCGGCGACCGACGTGAAGAACTCCCAGCCTGGGAATACGCTGACGCCGCCTGCCGCTGCAGCTTCGACGGCCATTTCTTCCTCTTCATTTTCGGCTTGGGAAGCGGTGTCGAAATCGACTCGTTGTTTGCTGAGGCGCGCGTGAACCGCTGCCACCAAGCGTTCTGTTACGGGTGTTTCAGTAAGCGGCAGCAACTGGGCTTCATCCAGAGGAGACAGCGAACGTTGTGTCTCCGGATCAAATCGGCGGATGGTATCGATTTCATCGCCGAAAAACTCCACGCGGACGGGCCTGTCCTGCTCGGGGGAGTAGACGTCCAGAATTCCCCCGCGGCGAGTGAATTGTCCTGGCATTTCCACAAGGTCCATTTGCGTGTATCCGACAGAGGCCAGATGCGAGGTCAGGACTTCGATGTCCATCTCTTCGCCGCGACGCAATTGCACAGCCAGGCCGGCGTAGTATTCGCGGTCGAAGAGCTTGAGTGCAGCGGCTTCAATTGGTGCGATGACGATGTCGACTGCACCCGTGGCGAGCTTCCACAGTGCGGCGGCGCGCTGTTCCTGCACATCGGGGTGCGGCGAGAGATTTTCAAAAGGAAGAACATCGTGAGCAGGGAAACGGACTACACGCCCCGGATCGATAGCTCCTGTAAGCTCACAACCCGCTTTCAGCATGGGCTCAAGCGACTCTGCGGTTTTGTTATCCGCAACAACCACGACAACCGGACGCTTGGCCGCCCTGGCCATGAGTGGTATGTAGAGGGAGCGGGCGGTCGCAGTCAGTCCGGATACACGTCTCCGCCCCGCACCCAGGCTCAGATGCCTGATAACGCGATCAAAACCCGAACAGTGCTCCAGCTCCGCGAAAATATCGCGGACAAACGGGAGAATCATCAGTCTCTAGTTTATCAGTGTCAGCGCACTGAGACTGCGCTGCAAAAAATGCATGGTAATGCGGAATAAGTGGCTTCAATGCGGCTTGCCTGGCAAAACAAAATGCTCAGCGCAACGAGGCTCGTAGGCATCGCCCGGAACCTTCACCGGGCTGTTGTAGGCTGCTGGTTTGCCTTCGATGAGCCGCTGAGAATAGAGCGCTCGCGCGCCACAGGAGCAATAGGCCATGCACTCCGTAATGCTGCCGCCGTACGAATTCACAAGCCAGGTCAGGTTTAGCATTTCGCCAAATGGAAGTGCACGAAAATCCAGATCGAGTCCGGCAATTAGAACATCGTGATTTGCATCCAGAAGGTGACGTGTAAAAAGGAACAGCTCGCTTACGAACTGTCCTTCGTCGATGGCGATGCACTCGATCTTCTTGCCGATTTCTTTTTCCTTTTGGGCGATGGCTTTGAGAACTTCCCAGGGGTTCTGCGAACCGAACTCAAGCGCGTTCATCTTTCCATGGCCATTTGGGTTGCGGCTTTCGATTACGCCTGGACCGCCTTTTGTATCGTCGCTTGGTTTTAAAACAAGAACGTATTGGCTCGCGTACTGACGCCGCATTTCGGCGCGCCGCAATAACTCTGCGGTCTTGTTGCTCCTCATTGGCCCCATCATAAGTTCAAGCTTGCCTGCCACGGTCTCAACCTTTCCGTTGAAAAATATTTCAGCGCTTCCGGCCTTCCATCATAGCTCTCTAGAGTTAGGGTCCACTCTGGAAAAGAAGCTCATTTAAGCGGGATCGCCCTAATGCCGGTGCAGACTCGTAGTTATGCAGGTGCTGGTTGACACCGGTAGAATGCAGGCAGCGTTTGCAGCGCATATTGGAGTCATGATGACGGCAAGACGATCTGAATCACCTCGCGTGTTGATTCTTGGCGCCGCAGGGCAAGTTGGTGTGGAACTGCAACGAAGTTTTGCCGGATTTGGTTCAGTCGTTGCGGTCGACCGCGAGGCGTTCGATTTAGCCGATCCGAATGAGACGCGCGCACTGATTCGCCGAGAGAAACCGGATGTAATCTTGAATGCTGCGGCATACACGGCTGTTGATCGCGCTGAATCCGAACCTGAAGTTGCGATGGCCATCAATGGACACGCCCCACGGACTCTGGCGGAAGAGGCTCAGCGAGCGAACGCACTATTGGTGCACTACTCCACCGACTACGTTTTCGACGGCACCAAGCGGGAGCCATGGCTTGAAACTGATAAACCGAATCCGCTGAGCACATACGGAACGAGCAAACTCGCAGGGGAGCGCGCGATCCAGGGGGTCGGCGGTCGCTATCTGATCTTCAGAACCAGTTGGGTTTACGGGCCCCACGGCAGAAACTTTCTGCAGACCATGCTTCGGCTTGCTGGCGAACGCGATCGTATATCAATTGTCGATGATCAGATCGGCTCTCCGACAACCTCTAACGAACTCGCCCGAGCTACGCGCACGATTGTTGAAGGTGTGCTGTCTGAAAAATATGGATCAATGCATGAGTGGGCGGGACTGTATCACATGACATGCTCAGATGCAGTTACGTGGTTTGGTTTCGCCCAGGCGATCTTTGCAAGAGCCCCCTCGAACTTGAACGTGCAGCTGCCTGAACTGATTTCCATTAAGACAGAGGAATTTCCAACCGCGGCCAGGCGGCCCCTGTATTCCGTTCTTTCTAATCAAAAGCTCTTCGACCGATTTGGAGTAAGGCTCGCAAATTGGCAGAAAGCGCTGGATCAAGTCTTCAGTGCATTGAATTCCGCGCCTTAACTATTTCGGGCCGAAGCGACTAAAACCTAAATCCGGGTTTCAATTCGCATTGGAATGTGATGGAGTTTTGTCCTTCTGTGCCGGGTCTTGAATTGCAAGACGCCCAACTCGTGTAGAGGTCAGGGCCGAGCGGGAACACCATGGGGGCGCCATTGATTTCAGCCTCGAAGCTGAGGCCCTCCTGATCGGCGGGAAGAGTGAAGTGCATTACGCGGCCGAAGATGACCGGGTATGATTCGCGTACGCTCGATTCATTTGAATTGTGAAAGACCTCAGCTTCAACAAGAAAGCTTGCTGTGTCAGACCAATCGAGAGCCGAGGCCGTAATCGTACGGCCGCCCTGCGAAAAGCCGCCGGTATCGATACGGGTGAAAGGGCATGGGCCAGCGAAGCACGAGGCGCGCACGTTGCGGAACACGTTATTGGCACCGGCATCGAGCGTTGTTGAGGCGGTTGCGGCTCTCCACTGTCCGTCAGGCGAGCAGGGATTGTGCTGCTGGCACGGTACGTTGCCTTGGTTCACAATCTCGAAGGTCTTTACAGCAGTTGCAATGTTCCTCTGCACTGAAGTATTGACGGTATACCGGATGCGGATGTTCGACACCTGGGTCAGCGGCTTAGTCGATCCTGTAGGGGTGAGCGATGCGGCAACGGGATCCAAGGCGGCCACATACAGTTTTTTGATCTTTGCGCGGGCTCCGATGAGTAGTTTCAAATCAAGAGGTTTGTAATCGGGGCTGCGAAAGCTGAGAGTTACTTCTTCGCTCGGCCACACTTTCTCGCGAACGGTCAGATGGAAATAGCCGCTGGAGTCAGATTGTGTGATCGCGCTCGAAGTCCCGTCCCAGGCAGTAACTGAGACTCCTGAGATAGGTAACTCACGGCGGGGATCCTCATCTGATCGGACAACTGCGCCCTGAATCGAAACGAGTCCCGGTCGCCATTGCGAGACGCGAGGAACCATAAGAATGGTGACAGCTGCACCAGTTGAGACTATCAGCGCGCCGATTACAAGCCATTTCCATTTCATCGAAGAGAACTTTGATTCGACATAGTTAGATGCAGGCTGCGTCCCAAATGTAGTCCACGTACTAATGACTCCATTTCCTAAATCTCGCATCTAAGTCATTTAGCAGCTGCTTGCCGTAGAGCTCTGCGACGTGGGGATGTAGCCGCGACTTACTCAGCGATCGATTCGTAATGGGCAAAGACAGAATGCAAGGGCCGTTCAGCAGACTGAGTTCGCGGCGCGGATTTCTACGCCAACTGGCATATTCGTCAATTGGTTTGCCGCTAGCGCGACCAATAAGCTTTTCCCTCGCCAGTTTGCCTCATCTTCGCTCGCAGTCCAAGCAGATGGAATCGGGTACACCTCAGTCGGTACTCTCTCTAGAGGACGATCAGTTCCTGAATGGACTGGAACAGGCCAACTTTCTATTTTTCTGGGAACAAGCAAATCCGAAGACCGGACTGATCAGAGATCGCTGCAACGTTCGCACTAACGACAACAACGTCGTAGCAAGCATCGCATCCAGTGGCTTTGGATTGACGGCTATCTGCATCGGCCATCAGCGTGGATTCATATCGCACGCTGAGGCGCGTCTGCGGGTTGTGCAAACACTCTCGTTCTTGTGGCACAAGGTACCCACGCATCGCGGATTCTTTTATCATTTTGCGAACATCAACACCGGCGAAAGGATATGGGAATCCGAGATTTCGTCGGTGGACACGGCCATCCTGTTGTGCGGCGTTCTCACTTGCAGGCAATATTTTCAGGACAGAGACATCGATGAGCTTGCGCATGCAATCTTTGACAGGGTCGAGTGGACCTGGCTCTCAGAGGACACAAGCCTGCTTTCGCACGGCTGGACGCCGGAGATGGGATTTATTCCGTCTCGCTGGGATTTCTACAGCGAACTGATGATGATGTACCTGCTCGGCATGGGTTCGTCATCGCATCCCTTAAATAAGGATGCGTGGTTTGCCTGGAAGCGTACAACGTTCGAGTACGAGGGACTGCGTTACATCGGATCGTTTGCACCGCTCTTCGTACATCAATACTCGCAGGCGTGGTTTGATTTTCGAAACAAGCGCGATCAATTTGCAGACTACTTTCAAAATTCAGTTGTTGCGACAGAAGCTCATCGAATCTTTTGCGTCGATTTGAATGTGCAGTATTCCGACTACAGCAATGCGCTCTGGGGCATTACGGCCTCTGACTCAGAACGTGGATATGTGATCTGGGGTGGACCGCCTGCCACCGGCCCCATTGATGGAACCATCGCTCCTGCTGCGGCGGGCGGATCGTTGCCATTTTTGCCTTCTGAAACATTGCGCGTTTTGCGCACAATCCGCGATCACTACCCTAAGGCCTGGTGCCGCTACGGATTTGTCGACGCCTTCAATCCACTCAACAATTGGTACGACACAGACGTGATTGGAATCGATACCGGAATAACCATGGTGATGGCCGAAAACGTGCGTACGGGATTTGTATGGAACACATTCATGAAGAACCCTGAGGCCCAACGCGGGATGGAACTCGCCGGGTTTAAGACCTTTGGCCCAAACCCGACCAAGCCTTGATCACGAATCGAGAGCACCCCAGGTGAGAAAGAATTATTGATTCGATGAAGGCGATTTAGCGCGTAATTGCCTAACTCAATAGGCATGAACAACGGATCATCGCTCCGCGGCATCGCATAGTCAGAGAAATATAGAGGCCATTCGCCATGCCCGGCGAAGTACTTGGTGCGCCTTGGTGTCTCGCACTCCTCTCACTTGTCCGCATCTGTGTGCGGAAGCCGAAAAGGGAGCATTAAATCCAATCAATGAAACCCAGGGAAGACACAAGTAGCTCCAGCGATGAAGCGGCTGACTCAACGAAGCATCGCGGGAGCGCGTGGGGTGATCGTCTACGCGCACTCAAAAATATCCCGCCGGTTCTTCGCCTGGTCTGGGACTCGGGTCCCAAGGTCGTCTTCTGGAACATTACGATCCGCATTCTTGTTGCGTTCGTGCCAGTTGGCATCGGCATTGTTGGACGCTTCATTATCGATGGCGTAAATCAACTTCGCATCCATCAGCCGCTCCCACAGAATTTTTGGTGGCTGGTTGGGGGGGAGTTGGCGCTTGCGGTGTTGATGGGCATTCTATCTCGCACCGTAGATTACTTCGATAGCTTACTCGCTGATCGGTACACGCACTACGTAAGCGTGGAGGTGATGCGCAAGGCCGCCGCGCTGGACGTGACGGTGTATGAAGATCCGGTTTTCTACGATCGACTGGAACGTGCGCGAGTGCAGGCCACGGACCGTCTGGCGATGATTCAGCAGATGGGGCGGCTGATACAGCAGACGGTAACTGCAATCGCATTTTCGGCTGTGCTCATCCGCTATTCTCCCGCGCTTTTGTTCCTCTTGGTAGCCGGAATTCTTCCGGCGTTTTTGGGCGAAAGTCATTTTGCATTTCTCACCTACGCAAAAAACTTCCGCCAAACTCCTGCGCGGCGGCAGATGGATTACTTGAGGCAGGTGGGAGGCAGCAAGGAAGCATCGAAGGAGCTCAAGCTATTCAACCTGAGTAACTATCTGACCGATCGATTTCGCGGGCTGTCGCAGGCGATTTACGAAGAGAACGTTGCGCTCAATCGGCGCCGCTTGTTCTGGGGAGGATTGCTGGCGATTGTAGGGCAGCTTGGCTATTACGCGGCTTACGCGCTTAGCATCTTTAGAACTATCGAGGGGCGTTACACGATTGGCGACCTGACACTAATTACCACCGCGATTATGCAGGCAATGTCGAACATTCAGCAGGTATTCTCGACCGCGTCAGGTGTGGCGGATCAGGCGCTCTTCCTTACCGATCTGCTCGCGTTCTTTGAGATGAAACCGAAGGTTGAGTCGCGCGCAAACGGTGTTCGAGTGCCGCGACCCGTGCAGCGCGGCTTTGAGTTTCGCAATGTGTCCTTTGTTTATCCGGGGACGACGAGGCGCATTCTCAGTGATTTTAATTTCACGCTGGCGCCGGGGCAGCGCGTTGCTCTCATCGGCGAAAACGGCCAGGGCAAAACCACAGTCGTAAAGCTGATCACGCGTCTCTACGATCCGACGGAGGGCCAAATCTTCCTCGATGGTGTGGACCTTCGTGACTACGATCTTGTCGATCTCCACTCGGAGATTGGCGTCATCTTTCAAGATTTCATGCGCTACGAAATGACCGCCCGCGAAAATATAACCGTCGGTCGCGTAGAGGTGCCCCATACAACCGAAGAAATTGAGTTTGCAGCGGAGAAGAGCCTGGCGTCGACGGTCGTGGAGAAACTGAAGGGCGGCTACGACCAGATGCTGGGGCGCCGTTTTGAAGGCGGGGTGGACCTTTCAGGTGGAGAGTGGCAGAAGCTGGCATTGGCTCGTGCTTACCTTCGCGATGCCCAACTACTGATTTTGGATGAACCTACAGCATCGCTCGATGCACGAAGTGAATTGGAAGTATTTGAGCGATTCGCTGAACTCACTTACGACAAGATGGCCTTGCTCATCTCTCATCGGTTTTCAACGGTGCGCATGGCAGATCGCATCGTCGTACTTGAGGGAGGGCGGCTGGTGGAAGAAGGAAGCCATGCGCAACTGATAGCACTTGGCGGACGTTATGCAGGAATGTTTGAGATGCAAGCCGCGAGTTATCGATGAGATCACATGAGTGATGCACTTTACATAGGCGATCTGGAGCAGGGACTCGATCAGGCACAGGTCAAACACCTTCGCGATGCAGCTGAAGTGGCTGCGTCGTGGACCGTGGTGCCGCGCCCGAAGACGAAGGGCAGCTTTCTCATTCGTGCAGAGGAAACTCGTAGCCGGCTGCAGCAACTGGATGAATTTATTACCGCGACGTCATCAATCTATTCGGGAAATGATCCGCGGATGAGCGGGTGCCGCGCCGCAATGCAGGACTTGCGCACGAATCTTCGTCTGCTTGGGGCGGCTGCTGCGGGGGTCTTGGATCGACCCCGTGCCGTGGAACGGCTGCCGCGCGTAGTTCTTGCCGGCTCACAAGATCAACCCAGGATTGCGGCCGCGGCATTTGAATACCTTCGAGCGGTGGACGGCGACTTTTGTGAAGCAACATTTCGAATCTTCATACTTGCCGTTCAAACATATGACCCGCTTACGCTTGAGGAGTTGTGGGATCTTGGGTCCTTCCTCAGGTTCGCATTGCTGGAATCAATTCTGGACGATGCGCGCGATCTTCGTCGAGCACCTGAAATTACTTCCTTTGACGCGTTCGACTTGCGGTTGAAGAGTCTGAGGACTCTAAGCCATGTCGACTGGGAATTCCTCATCGAGCCACTGATCATCTTCGACTCACTTCTGCGTCAAGATCCAGCAGGTGCGTATGGGCTAATGGACTTTGAAAGCCGCGAACTCTACCGCAGGCGAATTGCGCAAATCGCGCGGCATGCCGATTGCACGGAAATACAAGTTGCCCAAACTGCCATTGACCTTGCACGCCAGGGCGCGCAACGGAGTACCGGCGATCCGCGCGTTCAAAAGCGGATGGTACACGTGGGCTATTATCTTGTTGACAAGGGCTTTCGTCAGCTCGCAACTCGGGTTGGATATCATCCTCCTGTGTCCTGGCGAATCAGGCAGTTCGTCGCTGATCATCCGGACGATTTCTATATCACCGGTATCCAGATCCTTACAATCTTTCTAATCGCGGCGGTCTTGTTCCCTGTTCTCCAGTCGATATCTAGCATCGCGGCATTTGGGTTCACATTGGTCGTGCTCTTCTTTCCGGCAATGCAGGTTGCCGTAGATCTGGTGAATAACGCAGTAACCTCTTACTTCGATCCGGCATTGTTGCCGAAACTCGATTTCAGTAAAAAGATTCCCCTTTCATGCGCGACACTAGTGGCCGTTCCCACGCTGCTTTTGAATGAGAAACAGGTTCATGACCTTGTTCATGAAATGGAGGTTCGCTACGTTGCGAATCGAGATCCCAATCTTCATTTTGCATTGGTCACAGATTTACCTGACTCCGTGAGCAAGCCAAATGAAAACGACGGCCATCTGCTCGTCGAACTAGTGATCAAACTGGTAACTGATTTGAACGCGAGATATCGATCGCAAAAAAGCGGTGCGCTGATGGTTCTCCATCGCCACCGCATCTTCAATACAAGACAGGGAGTATGGATGGGTTGGGAACGCAAGCGGGGCAAGCTGCTTGACCTGAACAAGTTGCTCGTAGGCGAGCTTGATGCCTTCCCCATCAAGGCGGGCGGTTTGGACGCATTGCGCGGAGTTAAATACATTTTGACTCTTGATTCAGATACTCAGCTACCTCGTGGCAGTGCTGCGAAGATGGTGGGCGCAATCGCTCATCCTCTGAATCAGGCCGTCATAGATCCCAAGTCCCGAGTTGTTGTAGAAGGTTACGGAATATTGCAGCCGAGAATTGGAGTTACAGTCAGCTCGGCCGTGCGTTCGCGATTCGCTTCAATCTATTCCGGTCAAAGCGGCGTCGACATCTATACGCATGCAACGTCGGATGCATATCAGGACTTGTTCGGGGAAGGCATCTTTACCGGAAAGGGGATTTATGAAGTCGAGGTGCTTCATGCCGTCCTCGATCGCAGATTCCCCCGCAATTCGCTGTTGAGTCACGATCTGATCGAAGGGTCCTATGCACGCGTGGGGCTCGTCACCGATATCGAACTTATCGACGATTATCCCTCGCACTATAGTGCATTCAGCAGGCGTCACCATCGCTGGGTGCGAGGTGACTGGCAAATCGCGCAATGGATCTTCTCTCGTGTTCCGGACGAGTCAGGAAAATGGGTCCAGAATCCAATTTCCGATATTTCACGATGGAAGATTTTCGACAATTTACGCCGCTCCCTCGTTGATCCGTTCCTCTTGCTATTGTTTGTAGCGGGATGGCTGGGACTCCCAGGCGGCCCACTATACTGGACCATCGTCCCTTTGCTGCTGCTGTTTTTCCCAACGATTATTGAACTGGGAATAAAGCTCGTTCGGTCCCTTTCCGTCTTCCAGATAAGGCGCATTGGCAATGCGGTGTTTAGTTCTGGAAACTCTGCTCGTCTGGCCCTTTTGCACCTGGTGTTTCTCGGCCAGCAGGCATGTTTAACCTTCGACGCGATTTTTCGTTCGCTCATTCGTTCGTTCATCACTGGCGAACGGCTGCTTGAGTGGGAAACGGCAGCCCAGGCTGAATCGCGCACGGCAGGACGTGTAGGCATTGATCGATACCTATTCATTACACCATTTCTTTCGGCAGGAATCGCCCTCCTTATCTGGTTCTTCGCTGCGCGTAAATATGCCATCTTCTGCGCGGCTCCGATACTTGTTTTATGGGCCGTCGCCAATCCTGTATCGGTCTGGCTGGATCGCCCTCCGCGAGAACGCCCTAAGCTGAGAGCCGCCGATATTGATTTTCTACTTGTGCATGCATTGCGCATCTGGCGATATTTTTGTGAGTATGGTGGCGCGCACAATAACTACCTTGTCCCGGATAACGTGGAGGAAGACGGCTTCAGGGAGGCGCACAGAATTTCGCCAACGAACATCGGTCTTTTATTGAATGCGCGCCAAGCTGCTTGCGAATTAGGTTTCCTCACTGTCCCCGAGTTCGCCACGCTCACGAGCCACACACTTGCCACCGTCGATCGCCTTGAGAAGTATCGCGGGCATTTACATAACTGGTATGACACCCATACTCTCCGAGCCCTTACCGGGTTCGACAACGCTGCCTTCATATCTACCGTTGACAGCGGCAATTTCGTAGCATCGTTATATACGCTTCGTTCCGGCGCGCGCGATTTGATCAAGAAGCCGCTACTCCAGACGAAGACGTTTGTTGGGCTGCGCACGCATTGGCACACGATTCGAAATGAGTGCAAGCTGCCGATGGCACTAGCCGAACTTCCTGTACCAAAAGCCTCCGCACCGCCGGAAGAATGGTTGGAATGGTTACCTTCCGCTCAATCGGTAATCGCAGCGGCAATCACCACCTCGTTCGATGAGCCTTACAAGGTGTGGTGGCTCGAAGAGACATTGAGGCGCACGGAGGCAATTGGCTCTATTGCTCGGGATTATCTTCCCTGGACATTGCCGGAATTTAAGCCCCTGGTTGACCTTTCACAACTGAAGTTGGGACAAAAGGCTTGTGAGCTATCCCTTGAGCAAGCGATTGCCTTTGCTGAGTCACTTCAGATCAACCTGATTAATATCGCCACCGCGTTAGGTGACAGATCGGATCTTCTGGAGTTGCGCGAACGCCTGAGCTCATCTATCGCATCCGCTAAAGCCAATTTGCTCAGGCTTTCTGCAAACCTTCTTGCCATAGGCGATGAGTCGCAGCGCCTAGCGGAAACGACGGATTTTTCGTTTCTCGTAGATCACAAGACGGAGATTCTCTCGATCGGATGCGACGCACGAAAAGGGGAGATCTTGCCCAGTCACTACGATCTGTTGGCTTCCGAAGCGCGAGTTGCAGCTTTCCTCGCAATCGCACGAGGCGATCTTCCGCAGGAAAGCTGGTTCAAACTATCCCGCGATCACGCATCGGCTTACGGCGACTTCGCACTCATCTCCTGGACTGGCACGATGTTCGAGTATTTGATGCCTGCATTGTGGATGAGAAGTTACCCTGACACGCTCCTCGCGCGTACTTTGGATGCGGTTGTCCGCATTCAGAGAGCGTTTGCGCAGACGAAGGGCCTACCGTGGGGAGTCTCTGAGTCGGGGCATTCTGAGCGGGATGATTCCGGAAACTATGGCTATTACGCTTTTGGTGTGCCCGATGTAGCGGTCTCTGCTGAAGCGACGGCAGGGCCAGTCATTTCCCCCTATTCCACATTCCTCACCTTGAGTATTGCGCCAGAAGAAGCCTTAAGTAATTTACGCGGAATGATCTCGGCTAATTGGTTAGGGCCCTACGGGCTATATGACGCTATCGATTTCAGGCGGTCAAATGCCAGGCCCGAGGTCATTCGCGAGTGGATGGCTCATCACCAGGCAATGTCGCTCCTGGCGATTGTGAATTTGCTCTGTGACAGTGTGGTTCAACGGTGGTTCCACGACAACGCGATTGTCCAATCGGTGGAACGACTTCTGCACGAGGCTCCAAGGAGTCTGGAGGATCTAAAGGCCAGCGCTATCGAATCGAAGGGGAAAAGAAACAATTAACATTCGATGACGAAGAGTTATTAGCTGCAATCGGCCTTTGCAGCCTCTTGCTATCTGGACATAGAAATCGATTGCTATATTCAAGGGCTAATTTATGCTTGAAAGAATAGGTGCAAAATAGCCATCGCAAGTAACTAACGGAGGAGTGTGGCTCGAGCAGGCGGTGGCCGAGCGGGTCTTGGAATAAGTCTTGAGCAAACGCAAAAATCCGGATCCTGAAGAAACCAAAGTTGCCTCGCTTACTGCTCGCGAACGCGGAGTCGTGGAACTAGTGTGCGAAGGGCTGCGCAACAAAGAGATTGCAGATCGTTTCCATATCAGCGGAGCCACAGTCTCTCACCACCTCACATCTATATTTCGCAAGCTCGGAGTGGAAGATCGAACCTCGCTGGTGATCTACGCAGCAAAGCGTCGCATGGTGACCTTCTAGCAATCTGCAATCATTTTGATGAATTCCCTCTCACCTTGAGAGCTTTGTTGTCGCTTAAGAGTTCCATGAGGCACGACTATGTCGTCAACGCAAGATCGTGCTTAGATCCTCACTCGTCACGATCGTAGGTTAGCATGATCTTGCGTTGACGGGCGGCCAGAGACATCGGGAGCGCGCAGAGTGGCGTCGCCGGCAACGGATCTGCGCGGTGAGGCTGCGATTACCGCATCTTCACCGCAAAATCACTACTTCCACGTTGCCAGTTCTCCGCCGGATATTCACGTCGACGCCTTCTCCTTGGCGCTCGAAGGATAAGTCAAGGCTTGCATCGCCGAGGCGTAGATTCGACACGTTTACGTGATTAAGCGCTTCGGGCAAAGCTGAATAATGCAGATAGATGCGATGCTCCAGCGCTCGTACTTCCAGCCCGAGACATGCTTGCAGCACCATAAAAGCTGCACCGGCCGCCCAAGCCTGTGGGGCGCATGCCACTGGATAAAGTGTTGGCCCCTTGCCATGCCGGCGCGCGAAACCACAGATCAATTCAGGGAGCCTGTGCTGAATTACTTCGGAAGAAAGGTCTAGTAGTCCGGAGAGGATTCGTAGCGGGAGTTCCTTGTCTCGCTTGCGCAATGCACCCCACGCAATAATGGCATTATCATGGGGCCAGATCGAGCCATTGTGGTAGGACATCGGGTTGTATCGTTTCTCCCCGGCCACGATCGTGCGAATACCCCAACCGGAATAGGAGGCCGGCGAAAGCAGTTCTTTACTGATGGAGCGATGCTGCAAGTCAGAAGCGATTCCCGAGAACAGGCAGTGCCCTGCATTGGAGCTGCGAACCCGGCATTGGTTCTTTTCACCATCCAGCGCCAAAACGAAAAGTGATAACTCGTCTGACCAGAACTTTGAGCTGAAATTCGCGCGTAACTCAGAGGCCTCTATTGACAAACGATCGGCTAGAGCCAAGTCGCCCATCTCCTTGGCTAACTCAGACATTCCAGATTTCGCGGCATAGACATACGATTGCACTTCGCACAGTGCAATTGGGGCGCGCGCCAACGTCCCGTCACTGTGAAAAACGGAATCGCTAGAATCCTTCCAACCTTGCTGCACCAACCCAGTCTCAGCTCGGCGTGCGTACTCAACAAAGCCGTCACCGTCACGGTCTCCATAATGATTAATCCAATCAAGTGCCGCCAGGAGATTTGGCCAGATGGTTCGAATGAACTCAGTATCCGCCGTGCGATCGTAGTAAGCGGCGGCAAGCACGATGAAGAGCGGCGTTGCGTCGATCGTGCCGTAGTAGTGGCCGAATGGGACTTCTTTTAGGTTCGCCATTTCGCCCAATCGCATCTCGTGCAAAATCTTCCCAGGTTCCGCATCCGATTCGGCATCCACGGTTGTTGCCTGCGTCGACGCAAGGTAACAAAGTACCCCGCGCGCGATATCCGGCACAAGCCACAGCAATTCCAACGCGGTGATGATTCCGTCCCGGCCAAACACTGTGCTGAACCACGGAATCCCCGCATACGGATAAACACCAAACGGTGTAGCTGTAACCATCATGGCAAGATCTGATTGCGACCTTCGAATCCAGTTATTCACCCGTTCGTTCGAGGCTGTAACTTCGACTGCGGCCAGCGGTCCGCTGCTGCGTTGCCCACTCAGTTGCTGAAGGGCGTCGTCGTAAGTCAAGACATTGCCGCCTATGTTGTTATTGGTACATTCAATCGATAACGTAAAACTCTTCTCCTGCTGCTGTTCAAGCCGCATTGGAACGACGAGCGAGCCGTCCATTGCGCGCGCCAAACTTGTACTGCAACGCAGGCAAGTGGACCGCTCAATCTGGTCGAGGCCTTCGTATTCCAAGAGAGCGGTCGCACCATCAACTTTCGTAGGAAGAATTGTGCCGCGCCGAGGGCGTTTCTGGCCGCGCACTTCGAAAATATCGCAAAAATCTGATCCAAATAGAATTCCCAACTCAATGTCGACTGCTTTTTCACCAAAATTGTGAATGGTAATTCGCTCGTAGCACACAGCCTGAGCTAAGAACTTTGTGCGGTAAATGTGCAGCGTACCTCGCGGCAGTAATTCGCCCGAAGGAAGCGTAATGTCCGGGTTGGTAAGGTCAACTGCAAATAGGATATTGTCTTCTCGAATAGTCGAACTGAGAAGAAGAGGACGAACTCCGCAAACATCGAGTTCCAGGCGCGAGAGATGGCGGGTCTCTTTGTGAAACATCCCCTGTTGACCAAACCCTACCGGCTGAATGTCGCCGCTTCTATCGAAGACCGCAAACGTATCCCCGGCAAGCAGCACTCGCGTTCGGTCATCTGCCAGGGATGACGAAGCGCGTATATAAAACTGCTGATTGACCTCAATGACATCCCTGTTCTGATCCTTGATCGAGGACATCCGACAATAACTCTCCTGAGTATTGGTTGAGTAGATGGTTATTTGTTTGTACTGGAGTGTTGCGAAGCCGAGCTATACGTTCGTAGATACGTTCGTAGTCGCGACACATCCTTCCAGCACTGAATCGATGTAGAAACTGAGTCCGGCAGACCGATCGGTCGATAAGATCCAGATTGTTCGCCGCATCAACTGCCTCGGCAATATTGTTAACAACGTATCCAGTAACTCCGTCTTCGATAACTTCACCTACTGAGCCGCCACGAAATGCAATTACCGGTGTGCCACAGGCCATAGCTTCAATCATGACGAGGCCGAAAGGTTCTGGCCAATCAATTGGGAAAAGCAACGCACGTGCATTTCCCAGGAAGTCCCCTTTCTCCTGCTCTCCTATTTCGCCAATGAAGTCAATATTCGTTCCTCGCATCAAGGGGCAAATCTCTGATTCGAAATAAGCCTTGTCAGCTTCATCTACTTTCGCCGCGATGCGTAAAGGGATGCCGACACGCTGCGAGATTTCTATCGCACGATCAAGTCTTTTTTCCGGTGAGATGCGCCCAAGAAACGCGAGGTAGCCCCCGTTACCATCTCCCTGCCGGTACAAGTCCTCCGGTAGGCCATGCTGTACGGTTCCAACCCATCCTGCCCATGAAAGCGGGCTCCGCTGGGCGTGTGAAATCGACATCAGATGCATGTCGCGAAACTCGCTAAAGATTGGCGCTAGATCAGGAATATCAAGGCGACCGTGAAGCGTGGTCACGGCTGGAATGTTGAAGTGCCTGATTTGCGAGAAAGGTAAATAGTCAAGGTGGAAATGGACAACGTCGAACTCATCGAGTTCTCGAGTTAGCTGCTCCAGGAGAAGTACGTGATGCGCAAGTGGATCCACGAGTTTGCCACGATGCAAACGCAATGCGCGGTCGCACATCGGGCGAAGCCTCGCTGATGTCTTCGAGTCACCACTGGCAAAGAGAGTTACGTCGTGCCCTCGGTGAACCAGCTCCTCCGTAAGATAAGAAACGATCCGCTCAGTTCCGCCATATAGCTTCGGCGGCACACTCTCGTGCAATGGCGCTACTTGCGCAATCCTCATCGGGCCCCCCGGAAACAGACACCCCCAATCCGGGGGATCATCTATTTAGATGCGCAATATATTCCGCACAATTAGGGAGGTGAGCGCCACTGGAAGATATGGAAGATCTCTTTCCCGGAAGTTGCAAAGGAATAGGGAGTTACCTACCTCCAACCTAAAGTAGATATGTGATCGGCTCTGCATTCCTATGCCCGGTCGAGGCTAGTTGGCAAAAAAAGGCGGTCAACCAACCTGTGCAGCCTTGGCAATCCCTATCGAAGGTTCAGATCCAAAGAAGACACAGGCTACCGGAGCAAATTGCCAAGGCTGCGCGGGAACACCAAGTAGGCTAGGCCCAGGAGCATCGGGCTCAGGACCTTTCCAAGGATGAACACCTGTTTCCTTCTTTCGTTTTAGATCATGGATCCATGTTTGTCCTTTGGTCACGGAAAGCGAACGCTCGGGGATTGGGCAATTTGCCGAACGAAAGAGCGCCTAAGCCAGTTTGGCTTCTAGATACCCAACTTGCTGGCGGCGCGTTATCCGCTCAGTCCAATCAATGTAAAGTAGAAATCAAAGCGTCACATATAACTTCCGGAAAGACGGGAGTGGAGTCGTTCGCAATGGATGAACCGCAAATCTACGCTCAATTGGCCAAGTTATTTGAAGATGTGTTCGACGATGATTCGATAAGTGTGACGCCTGAACTGTCCGCCAAGGATGTGGACGGCTGGGACAGCCTGACGCATATCCGGCTGTTACTTTCGATCGAAAAGGCATTCAAAATCAAGTTCACAACCTCTGAGATTGGCAGCCTTAAAAACGTAGGAGATCTTGTAGCCCTTATTAAGGAGCGGGCTTAGAGGAGTCTCTCTGGAAACGGCACTATCATTGCGTGAAGAAGCAGAGATGACAGCTACTCAATGAATCCACTTTATTCGGAACTGCAATGGTTGCCGCGTGCGCCGCTGGAGTTTTCCTCAAGGCTGAAGGCTTTGACGAATTCGACCGGTCCCCTTGGGCGTGAGCTGCAGGCGCTAGCGTTATCTGCCCTGGACCTGAACCAACTGACGAAGCTGGCCAAGGCCATCGATAAGGCGCGTGCAGAGGGTAAGTCGCTGGACTCGTTGACGCCATTCAAGCTGGCTGTGCTCAGCAACTCAACAATCGACATGATCCTGCCGGCATTAGTGGCGAGTGCGGCAAGATATGGCATCGTGCTAGAAGTGATCCAACCCTCCTACGACCAAGTGGCACAGGAGGCTTTGACTCCAGATTCGAAGGTCAACAGTTCCAAGCCAGATGCTGTGCTCTTTGCACTCGACCATCGCGCGCTGCCATTGAAACTCTCCCTGGGCGATGCCGAAACAGCGTTTGCCACTGTACAAGTTGCGATCGGCTACCTGCAGGCGCTTCGCGACGGCATCAAGGCTAATTCAAACGCGGTCTGCATTTTCCAGAGCTTTGCCCCCCCCGTTGAGACGTTATTTGGAAGCTTCGATCGCGTACTTCCCGGAACAACGAAAGACCTTATCAACAAAATCAACCACGAGTTGACCGATTTTATTCTGGGTTCGGGTGATGTGTTGCTTGATGTGGCAGGACTTGCGGAAATAGTAGGCACATGTGATTGGCACGATCCGCAACTCTGGAACATGGCCAAGTTTGCCTTCTCTGACCAACTGATTCCGCTGTACGCCGATCATGTGGCCCGTACGATTGCGGCCATTCGCGGAAAAAGTAGAAAGGCTCTGATTCTCGACCTCGACAACACTATATGGGGCGGCGTTATCGGGGATGATGGTCTCGATGGAATCCAGATAGCACAGGGCGATGCCAGGGGCGAAGCTCACCTGGCCATGCAGCGTCTGGCACTTGACCTGCGGGCTCGTGGAATCGTGCTCGCTGTCTGCTCCAAAAACTCCGACGAGGTAGCGCGTAAGCCGTTTGAACAGCACCCGGAGATGCTTCTGAAGTTGGACCACATCGCCGTCTTTCAAGCGAACTGGAGCGACAAGGCCACCAACATTCAAGCAATTGCCGAAGAGCTGTCGCTTGGCTTGGACGCGATGGTCTTTCTCGACGACAATCCTGCAGAGCGCGGGCTGGTCCGCAAGCTGCTTCCGCAAGTTGCTGTGCCGGAACTGCCCGAGGAGCCGTCATATTATGCGAGAACCCTCGCGGCGGCCGGCTACTTTGAGTCTGTCGCCTTTGCCAGCGAGGATCTCAAGCGCGCCGGTTTCTATCAGGAGAATGCCAAGCGCGCCGTTCTGCAAAAACAGGTTGGAGGCGTGGATGCTTACCTGGCTTCGCTGGACATGACCATTACCTTCCAGCCCTTCGATGCCATAGGCCGCGCGCGCATCATGCAACTCATTAACAAATCGAACCAATACAACCTCACCACGCGCCGTTACACAGATCCGGAAGTGGCGGCGGCGGAGGACGACCCGGCGGTCTTCACGCTCCAAGTGCGCCTCGCGGACATCTTTGGCGATAACGGCATGATCAGCGTAGTCATTTGCCGACTCAACGGAGCCGGTGCTTGGGAGATTGATACCTGGCTGATGAGCTGTCGTGTACTCGGACGCAAGGTTGAACACATGGTCCTACGCGAGATTCTTGAGCACGCACGCGCGGCCGGCATCAAGAAACTGGTCGGCATATACCGGCCCACGGACCGTAACAAGCTTGTGATCGATCACTATGCCAAGCTGGGCTTTAGCAAGATCGAGGAAGAGACGTCGGGATTGACCCGTTGGGAGCTGCTCCTCGAAGGAGCAGCTCCGGAGAGTGCGCCGATGAAGGTTATCTCCAGCCTCATTGCGTCCGATTTGGAGAGGTCGATCTGATGCCCCCTTCCAATGCGAATGATTCTGGAAACATGAAGGAATCGAAGCTGCCCCGGCGCGACTGGATACTTCTCCCTTTGCTCAGCCTTTTGACAATTTGCCTTATCGCTGGCTCCACTGAACTGATTGCACGGAAGGTGCTGAAGACTTCCAACACATTAGGCGAAGATTGCATGTTCAACGATCCTGCCATCGGACCGCGGGGGATTCCAAATTGCAAGTGCTGGGAAAAGATTCCCGAAGGTGAATTAACGGAATACAGTTTCAATAGCAGCGGCTTTCGCAACGACTTTGATTTCCAGCCGAAATCACCCGGCATCTTAAGAATAGTGATGATGGGTACCTCGGCCGCGGCAGGATTTCGAGTGCCAGAGGAAAAGACCTTTGCTCGGTTGCTGCCGGCGGAGCTTTCCCAACGGACTGGGCGCAAGATTGAGCTCTACAACGAAGGCATGCCGTTCAGATCCCCGCATGTCATTAGTCTCGAGTTCAAGGATGTTTTGGCGGTAAACCCTGACATAATTCTCTGGATACTGACTCCCACAGACATTGAGGGGACGGGATGGCCAAAGTCCGCACCAGACGAAACCAAGTCTCTAGGCTTGTTCGATAAGACTTGGTATCACGTAAGAGAATCGTTGGCTACGAAATCACTAGGTCCTTATATTGCAAAGGTCTTCAACCGCGGCCGCACTGGAGTGCTGTTGAGCGACATGCTTTATGAGAGCCCGAGCCAGTACGTAAAATCTTCCCTCACTAAGGCCGACTCCGAAGCGGGATTCTTGAAGATTGAACAGAGCCCGGAATGGCAGAAACGGCTGGAAGATTTCGCAATCAATGCGGCCAACATTGAAAAACAGGCCCAGGATGCGGGCATTCCAATAGTTGTTGCGTTTGTGCCGGATCGTACGCAGGTGGCCATGATCACGATCACCGGCTATTGGCCGAAAGGTTATGACCCGTACAAATTGGACAATGAACTAGCCGCCATCATCCGGAGTCATGGCGGAATCTATATCGACATCCTTTCAGACTTTCGGACCATACCCAACCCTCACCTGGGATACTTCGGGGTCGATGTCCATCCCAATGCTTACGGACACGCTATGATCAGCAAGTTTTTGACTCGACGACTGACCGACGGCGCGATTCCTGCACTTCAGGCAACCGTGCAACTCGATGCGGGGTTGGAGCCGAACAAATAATCATGGATACCGCTTCGTTCCAGTTTGTCGCCTTCGGGTTGGCTGTAGCTTTGGTTTCGAACTTCAGCAGTAAGCGCACCTGGCGCTCAGTCGTGCTTTTGCTGGCCAGTCTCATCTTCCTCAGCCTGCTCGCACATAATCCGATTGTTCTCCTACCACTGGCTGGGTTCCTATTGCTGGGCTATCTCGGAATGATGCTTCTCGAGCGCGGCCTGTCCAGGTCGATGGTCTGGAGCGTCCTTGCTGTAATCCTTGTCTACGTATGGCTCAAGAAGTACTCCTTTTTACCGGAGAGCACCTTCCTGCATTCTCCATACTTCACGCTTGGGCTTTCCTACATCTTCTTCCGCGTGTTGCAGCTGCTGATCGAATCCGCAGACAGAGGCCAGAAGCGGCACATAGGACTCGGCGCCTACCTGCTTTACACACTTAACTTCACTACCTTGGTTTCAGGCCCCATCCAGCGTTATGACGAGTTTGCTCGAGATCAGTTTGCGGATGTACCTGTGCCGCTGGGATCGCGCATCATCTGGCTGCAATTGGAGAGAATCATCCGGGGCTTTTTCAAAGTAAACGTGCTGGCCATGCTGTTTGACACAGTGCATGTCGATGCACTGGCGCAAATGTCTCAACCCTTGCCTAAATCGCTCATGCTCTTCGCTGCATTTAAGCTGAGCCTCGTTTACCCGCTGTTCTTATACACAAACTTTTCCGGCTACATCGACATTGTGATTGCTTTGGCGCGTCTTATGCGGGTACGCCTTCCAGAGAACTTCGATCGACCGTTTTCGGCCGCCAGCGTTATTGATTTCTGGAACAGATGGCACATGACGCTTTCAAATTGGATCAAGATCTACGTCTACAATCCGCTTCTGGTAGCACTCATGAGGCGCATCACTTCAGTTAAGCTCGAGCCATTTCTGGGTGTCTTCTGTTTCTTTGTAACTTTCTTTCTGATTGGCGTCTGGCATGGGCGCACTTCTGAGTTCGTCATATTCGGCGTGTTAACCGGCGGTGGTATCTCGCTCAATAAGCTCTGGCAACTGCAGTTGGCAAAATGGATGGGAAGGAAAAGGTACAAGGTGCTGGCAGGCAAGCCGGTTTATATCGCGTTTGGCCGCGGCCTCAACTTCGTTTGGTTCAGCTTTACGCTTTTCTGGTTCTGGGGGTCGTGGCAGCAAATCGGCGCAGCTATTGGCGGCATTAGCGTCGCAAGCTGGTTAGGAATATGGCTGGCAGCTTGGCTGTTTGCCACAGCAGTGCTCGCGCTGTGGGAGGCATTGCGCTCGCTGCTCCTGTCCTTGAAAACCGCTGAAGGTCCAGTACTAACAAGCCGCTATGCTCAGGTTGTTTATGCTTCTGTGCTCGGATTGACTGCGTTTGTGATGACCATCCTGCTCAACCAACCGGCTCCAGGCATCGTCTATCGCTCTTTCTAAATTGATATGGCTTGATGACGCTCGCACTTGAGCCGAATTTACGCACCTGCGCAATCCTCTTCGTCCCCGCCGAATTACCTCTTAGCCTGCAGCAACTCAACAAGAAGAAATGCTTCGGTCATAAGCCATGAAATCTCCCGCATATCAAAGGCTACTGCAGGAGCGGGCTCGCTGATTAAAACTGAATTTTGCCCAACAAGGCGGCTGATGGCGGCATGAATGTCTTGAACCTCGTAACAGATGTGATAGGTTCCACCACCCTTCTTCAGGATGCGATGGATAGGCGAATCTGTTCCGAGAGGAGCCACCAGTTCCAATGTTGGATCTCCCGCCCCGCGGCTCAGGAAACATACAGATACATTCTGGATAGGGTCATCGAACGGGCCCGATATGACTTCATATTTTAAAAGGCTTTTATAGATTGGGATGGAAGTCGGTAGGTCCCGAACCGCGATCCCGACGTGATGAAAGTTGAAATCGTCCATGGACAAAGCACTCCAGTTTGAAAGCAACATGAAAGACATTTAATAGAGTATCGGAACCGAGTCACGCGCAGGCACTGTTGATGGCTACGAAGGGGAAAGTCGGCGTATGGAGGTAAGTGCGTCTGCAGGCTGCCATTGGCAGTGCTTGTTCAGGCATAACAATAGTAAAGCGCTGGAGAATATCGAAATTCAAAACATAAATTGGTGGAGGCGGCGGGAGTCGAACCCTCGTCCGAACTCACTGTCAGCCAGGAGAGTTCATGCTTTGTCCGATTCCTTTTGGATTCGCCCCCGGAACTCAGAACGGACAAGATGCGCCGGAAACTAGTCCGATGATCTCACGCACGCAACACGGACCGAGCTGCTTACGCCAGCCTACTGTATGACGTCCGCTCACAGCCCATAGGCGAAGCCGTGGAAGACGGCTGCTTATTTAATTAAGCAGCAAGTGCCAGATTATCGTTGGCAACTTTTGTTTTGCAGGCGATTACGGGTGCCCACACCCCGACATGTCTCCTGTGCCGCAATCGATCCCGTCGAAACCGTGACGCCCCCATCTGTCGGCTCTCTTTTAGATGTTGCAGGAGAGCCTGAAGGTGCGAACCGGAGCAACTGGTTCGTGCTTCTCTATTCTATGCCCAATTCGGATTTGAAGAATCGGGTTTCGTGTGCGCGCTGCTATTGGCGTTCCAGATCAATCTTTTCGTACTCGTGTCGGGCAATGGCTGCGCGGATCTCCGCTGGCTTTTTGCCAAGCTTCGTCTGCTGATACGCGAAAACCCCTTCCTTTGCGCAGGTTGAGCACTCAGTCCCGTGCAAACCCTCAAAACAGCTGCGCAAGCTGGTGTGGCCAAGCGCCCGATCGCAACGGCAGTTGCACGGCAGCTGGTAAACCACGCTGCTCACTTGAGCAACTTGTTGATAGACATGCTTCTGCCAGGGATATTGAAAATTCTCCCCCGTAAGCTTTGATCCCGACAGGATCGGGGGCAGGGCACTCACTTTGAGCGGAGCCGATGCATGATATGCCGGAACATCTTCGGCTGGATTCGACCACTGCGCGTAGCTCACTGCCGTCAGCGCGAAAGCAGCCAATGCCACCGCCCAGCGACTCTTCAACAGGTGCTTCATAGGACCTCTCTGGCAGTCATTCTATCTGGACCGGCTCATTTGTGTAATCGTCACAATCTGGCCTTGCAGGACCACACCCACGCGTTCTGCCCCGGATTCTATCGAGAACAAAAAAAGACGGCACGAACGGTCTAGCTGTTCGTGCCGGGAGGCCAGTGACGCAAACTACTTCCGGAAGTAGAGGCGGTTTTGACCATCTCAGCCGCCGGAATAAATACAGCATAGCATAGATTCAGAGTAATGCAAATACAAAAAATGAAAATTTTGTGAAGCCTCTCCCGGCAATCGTTTCTGAACTCTGAAGCACCTAATATTCTCCGATCAGAACCCGGGTAAGCTGCTTTATCAACTCCCGTTGGAAGTGTTAAGTAGAACGGCAAACCAAACATAATCAGATGCTTTGACACCAACTCAGGTTGCTCGAGCAGCACCGAAAGTGCGGCGGATGGTGGGCCTAGCGGCAGCGGCTTCGGCATTGGCAGGTGGTCTGGTGGCAGTCTAGTGGCACCGAAAAACCATCAAAAACTCCGTCAAACGGTAGAAATCCACGAAACTACAGATTTCGGGATATCTTTCGGCACTACCGACCCAACAGTGATCTCTAGGGTTTAGGAGCAAGGTAGAGTGAGCTCGGCGCTTTACGCTAGCTTTTCTATCCCGCCCGCCAGCTCGAAGTCTTTTTCAGTCAAACCACCAGCGTCGTGAGTCACTAGTGCGATCCGCACCTTGTTGTAACGGATATCTATATCCGGGTGATGACCGGCCCCTTCAGCAATTTTTGCAATCTGGTTCACGAAATCGATTGCGCTCAGAAAATCTTTAAAGTTGAACGTCTTGGTCAGCTGACCTGATTCGATCTGCCAGCCAGCGAGGTTGCGAACGCGGGCGTCTGCGTCCTGCGAGGAAAGTGCGGACATGATTATGCTCCTGCTCGGGAATTGAGCGTGCTGTACTCATTGGCTTTGATGTCAAAGCGACGCTATTGGGCCGCTAGCAAAAAATGATACTAACGCAATTCCTGGCTGCCGGGAGGTGGCGCCATATCGAAATTCGAAAAGCGTTTGCTTTGACCGCTGATCTCCGACCGAAGTTCCTGCCAAAGTTCATTCGGAATTTTTAAAAATGCCTCGACCACGGCTGGGTCGAACTGCGAGCCGGAGCAGCGCAGAATCTCTTCACGCGCCGCATCGAAGCTCCGCGCCCTGCGGTATGGCCGGTCGCTGGTAATTGCGTCGAGTGTGTCTGCCACGGCAAAGATCCTGGCGCCAATTGGAATTTCGCGGCCCTGCAGGCCGCTCGGATAGCCTGTTCCGTCGTAGTGCTCCTGGTGGCAGAAAACAATTTCTGCTGCGCCTGTCAAAAACGGAATTTTGCGCAGCATGTGGTAACCGCGCGTGCAGTGCTCGCGCATCACCTCTTGCTCTTCCGGCGTCAGCTTGCCGGGTTTGCGCAGAATCTCGTCGGGGATAGCCATCTTGCCAATGTCGTGCAGAAACGCACCACGCGCAATCACCTTGATCTCGGACGGAGCCAGTCCCATGGCGCGCGAAAGTGCGATTGTATAGGCGGTCACACGCTTTGAGTGGCCTTCCGTTTCGGAGTCCTTAAGATCCAGCGCGTCACCCAACGCTTCAAGCGTCACGTCGTAGGAGTGCTCCAGATCTTCCATCGCGTGGCGAAGCATCTCAGTCCGCGCGCGCACCATTTGCTCCAGGCTCTGCTGGTAGTTGTGACTTTCTTCTAAAATCTGGCGGTGCTTTAACGCACGTTCAACCGTGTTCATCAGGTGATCGCGCTCAAACGGCTTGAGCAGGTAGTCGTATGCACCCCGGCGCATTGCATCGATGGCAACGCTGATATCGTGAATGGCGGTAACCATCACCACTGGAAGATTCGGTTGCTGTAGGTGGATCCGTTCCAGCAGCGCGATGCCATTCAGATCCTGCATTACTATGTCAGTCAATACCAGGTCATACTCGTTCATGGCGAGCAGTTCTAAGGCTTCGCGGCCGCTTGCGGCCAACTGAACCTCATACCCGCGCCGCTCAAGGGTGGATCCCACCATCGAACGAACATGCGCTTCGTCGTCCACAATCAGAACCCGCGCTGCCCGGCTGTTTGCTAGTGAACGAGCCTCGGCCTCTGCATTGGCAGCGATTGCTGAGTTATGCGCCGAAGGTCCCGCCAGATTCAGGTTCACGAAGTCTCCTCCCCGCCCAAAAGGTCGCGCTCCAGGGTGGCTGTCTTGCTCCACACCGCTCCCAGGGTTCGCGCCGCGGTTTCCGGGGTCTCGTTTAAGTAGACTAGGATTCATAAAGGCTGGCTATCACTAAAAAGCGTTATATGGTTGACTTTGCATAAGAAAAGTAACAAATAGATGTTGGCTTTCTATGCAACTTTCGCGGGCTGGATTCGTTAAGAACTGGTGCGAAGCGGTAACTGGGGAATCGAAATAAATAGTGCAACAACAATCTAATCTTTCCCAACAGGATACAACGAAACCAGTTAAGGCAAACCAATTTAGTTTCTATCAGCCGCTCGAATGCAAATAAGCTGATTAGAATAAATTACTTAGAGGCATCAAGTCGGTCCATCAGCCTTTTTCGCCTTGCGGGCGCGCCGGCTTTCCGCCCAACCCTCTTTTGTAACCTGGTGGCTTCGTCCCACGGCGAGCGCGCCGGCCGGAACGTTCTTTGTAATGCAGGATCCAGCTCCGATATAGGCCCCGTCCCCCACTTCAACCGGAGCGACCAGCGTGGAATCGCTCCCAACAAAAGAACGTTCGCCAATGCGTGTACGGTGCTTGTTGACTCCGTCGTAGTTGCAGGTAATTACCCCGGCGCCAATGTTCGATCCGGCGCCCACGTCCGCGTCTCCAAGATAAGTAAGGTGATTGGCCTTTGCACCCTTGCCCAGCTTGGTTTTTTTTGTTTCGACAAAGTTGCCCACATGGGCGTCTTCGCCAATCTCGCTCTCCGGCCGCAGATGCGCGAACGGGCCAATCTTCGCGCCGTCCATTACCGTGCTTTCAGTCAGAATGCAGCTCTGTCGTACCAAAACCTTGTCGCCCAGAATACAGTTCTCGACCACTGTGTAGGACCGGATCAAGCACCCCGCTCCCACCCGCGTCTTCCCCAGCAGTTGAACAAAAGGCTCAATTACAGTGCCCGCAGAGACTTCAACTTGGGTGTCGATGACACACGTTTCCGGCCGGTAGATTATCACTCCGGCAGCCATCAGCCGTTCTGCGGCATCTTTTTTAAGCCTGGCGTCTTCAGCTACCAACTCTGGAATCGTCTTCACGCGTTCTAATCTCCCGTGCTCTAGCTTCGCCGCTCTCTATTTTCAGCTACTATTGCGGCGCTTGCCCCGCTGCTCCGGCCGGGCTTTGCGGTTGCTTAATCGTAATGTCCACCGCGTGCACTGCGCCCATGTCCAGCGAGTCAAGTCCTGGTTTGATTTCCGGCTCGTTGCCCACTACAAGCACGGCAAGCTTGGCCGGTTGGATATATTTTTTGGCCGCCTGAGTTACATCTGCAAGCGTGACCTTTTCCAACGCCGTCCTGTATGTCTCAAGATAATCTGCTGGATAGCCGTAAAACTCAAGCTTAACGCGTTCAGCCAGAACCTTGTCCCGCGTATCGTAACGGAACAAGAACGAGTTCAGGATATTGTCCTTGGCGCGCTTTAACTCCACATCTGAAAACGGCTCCGCGGTCAGCCCCTTGATTTCAGTCAGGGCGGCTTTAGTTGCGTCTACCGTAGAGGGGCTTTTCGTCAGCACTTCCACCCGTAAAGTACCAGGATGGTCGTAGTCGAAGCCGAGGCCGCCGCCCACCGCGTAGGCAAGCCCCAGTTCGGTGCGCACCTTCTGGAACAGGCGGCTTCCGAACCCTCCGCCAAGAATCTCATTCATCACGGCCAGCGCCGGTACATCCGGATTGCGGCGATCGGTACCAAGTCCTACGATCTCAACGTTCGACTGGTTCACGTCGTCTTTGTTGATGAAATACACGCCCGGCGTCGGCCCTTTGAACTCGTCATGACGGGGCGAGGTTGCCACAACTGGAGGCAGGCGCTCAAAAGTGGCGCGCACTTTGGCTTCCATTGCTGCAGGATCGAAATCACCGGCGATGGCGACTATCAATTTTCCCTTCAGTGTCCTGTCGTGCCACGCCTGCATATCCGCCACCGTTACTGCGCCGATGGTTGCCAGTTCGGGCTGCCGCGTATAAGGGCTGTTTGCGCCGTATACCAGCTTTGAAGCCTCGCGCGTTGCGATGGTGCCTTCATTGTCGTTTCGTCGAACAATTCCAGCAGCGGCCTGCTGCTGCGCTAGTTGCAACTTCTCCTCGCTGAATTTGGGATGGAACAACAAGTCTATTGCGAGGTCGAATACCTGGTTCGCATCGCCCTTCAAAGAGTCCCATGAAACTTCGGTTGAGTCGATGTCTCCACCTGTCTCAACGTGCGCAGCCTTGGCCTCAAGAAAATCGTCCATGGCGTCGCCACTCATTTTCTCGGTGCCGCTGGTACGCCATGCCTCGCCGTACATGCCCACGAGTCCAGCCTTGGTCTGTTCAACATCGCGCTCGCCCCCCGGAATCACCACCGAACCGGAGACGAACGGTAATTCGTGATCTTCCTGAAGGAACACCACGATTCCATTCTTCAACTGGATTCTGGTTGGCTGGTGCGGCTTGAACTCGTGCATTGCGGGAATGGAAATCTGTTCCCACGGCTTGCTCTGTTGCGCGGTCAGCACAGACGGGGAAGCAATCGCGGCCAGACTTGCAGTAGCCAACAGTATTGTGGAAGCACCCTTCATCATCGACCTCATTCCGCGCCTCCATTCTTGCTATCACCGGGCTTGCCTGCACCAGCCGGCGGAGTTTCAGTATCAATCTCCGCGCTGGTTCGGTTTGAAACCACAAAGACTCGATTTGCCACTCGTTGAATGTCCGACTTGGTCACTTTATCTACGCGGTCCAATTGCAGAAACAACTCCCGCCAGTCTCCATAGCGCGTTTGATACTCTGACAGCGCATTGGCTAGTCCCTGGTTATCCGCCAGGCCGCGCAGCAGGTCCGCGCGCGCTCGTGTTTTGTACATCTGCAATTCCGCGTCGGTCACTTCGGCGGACTTCAGCTTGTCGATCTCTTTATGAATGGCGTCGCGCATCTCTGCCGGCGTGTGGCCTGGCAGCGGAACCGCGTAAAACGCAAACAGGTTCGGATACTTGGCGCCAGGGAAGGGGCTGAAACCTTCTGCCTCGGCCGCAATTTGCTGTTGCTCTACAAGACTTCGATACAGGCGCGACACCCGCCCGTTCGACATGATGTCCTGAATAGCGTCGTAAACCGCGTCATCGGGATCGTGATAGCTCGGCCGGTGATAGCCCTCAATATAGAACGGCTGCGTCTGCTCGCGAATGATCAGCGACTTTTCAGCAAACTGCCGCGGCTCTACGGTAGTTAAATCCTCCGGCTTGGGCCCCGGCGGAACTTTGCTGAAATACTTTTCCAGAATCGGCATGGCGGTCTTGGCGTCCACATCGCCCACCACGGTGACCACGATGTTGCCGCCGACGTAGTACTTGCTGTGAAACTCCATCGCCTCTGTTGCAGAAAGCTGGTTCACTTCGCTAGGCCAGCCAACCGAACTACGCCCATAATTGTGCGCGACGTACGCTGTAGCCAGAAACTGCTCGACGAGCCGCCCGATCGGGTTGGAGTCGGTACGCATGCGGCGCTCTTCGAGCACAACGTCGCGTTCCTTGTAGAACTCCCTGGGAACAGCATCGGCAAGCCGTGCACTCTCAAGCCATGCCCACAGCTCCAGCCGGTTTTCCGGCATTGACCAGAAGTATTGAGTTTCATCCAGGCCCGTGCTGGCGTTCAAACCGCTGGCGCCGTTCTGCTCGGCCACTTCAGTAAATTGGTTTGGAACCACGTACTTGTGTGCCTCCGCCTGGGCTTCAAGGAATGCTTTGTGCAGTTCCTCAAGTTTTTTCGGGTCCTTGCCCACTTGCTTCAAATACTCAGCCTCATATGCTTTGTTGGTCTCTTCAACTTTGGCAAGCGCGACTTTCTCGGCTGAATAATCCGTGGTGCCAATCTCCGTAGTCCCTTTAAAAGCAAGGTGCTCAAACATGTGAGCCAGACCGCTATCGCCGGTGGGATCGTCCACATCGCCCGCATCAATAAACGTGTTGTAACTGAACACAGGTGCATCAGGCCGGCTGCAGATGATGAGCGTAAGCCCGTTGGGCAACACTTTGGTCGTGATCTTCTGCTCAAAGATTTTCAAATCCTGCGCCCGTAAGGTCGCAATGGGCAGAGCAGCAATGACCAGCGCTGCTGTGGCTGCAGCCACAAAATTCTTTAAGAACCGGGGATAAGCTCGGTTTTGCATTCAGACTCCTTGTCTGCGGGAATCGCTTGGATCGACCGGAGAACCGCGGCTTCGACCCCTGGTAAAGCCGCACATAATTTAAACCTAGTTCCCCTACCCAAGCAGGGTCAAACTCGGCCCGTGCGATTTTGGCTAGATAGTGACGAGTAACCTCATTCCGTACGCCAATCAGCGATCGCCGAGTTCCTTTGCAAACGAATAAAAAAAGTCCAGCGACTTCCAATACGAATCCACGGGAATTCGTTCATCGCGTCCGTGCGCGCGGTCGTCGTTCCGCTCCATGGCAATTGCCGAAAACCCGTAGCAGGGAATTCCTGCCTGGGCAAAATAGATCGAGTCGCTTGCGCCGTTTTCCATCACCGCTGTCACAGGAATGCCAGGCCAGATCGCCTTGACCAGGCGCGACAGAGGATCGAAGACCTCAGGAATCGGCGCAGGCGGCGAAATCGGCTTCCGATCGGGAGCCGTATCAGATACCACTCCGGCATCTGAAACATATTTCACCGTCAACTGGCTGTCACCAAATACCTCAGTCAACCCTTGCCGAATCTCCTCTGGCGAATGGCCCGGAAAAATGCGGCAATTCACAATCGCCTGCGCAGTCTGCGGCAACGCATTGTTGGCCACGCCGGCATTCAAACGTGTGGCCACGCAGGTAGTTCGCAAGTTCGCATTAAAGCTGGGCTCGGCGCTCAGTCGCTCTATGGCCGACTTATCCGGCGGCGATGCCAGAATGGCGCGAATGTTTGCGGCCACCGGCGGGCTCTCCTGGTCCGCTAACTTTTTAAAATATGCGCGCGTCACCTCGTTCAACTCGAATGGGAAAGTGAAAGCCGCAAGTTTGTTGAGTGCCGTGGTCAGCTCATAAATAGCGTTGTCAGGCCGCGGCAGGGAACTGTGTCCACCGCGATTCACTGCAGTGATTTGAAAATCCGAATACACCTTTTCGGTTGCTTCAACAGCGGCAACCACAGGCCGCCCGCGTTCCAGTTGAACGCCGCCGGCGTCGAGATTGATAACGAACGCCGCGTCTACAAGGTTGCGATGCTGATTCAGTAGCCATTGGGCGCCGTTGAATTTGCCGCCTTCCTCATCCGCAGTGAGCGCAAGAATCAGATCGCGCTTCGGCTTGTAGCCCTCGCGGTGCAGACGCAGGAATGTCGCTACCATCACGGCGTCGCCGTCTTTCATATCCTCACTGCCGCGACCGTAGAAATAGCCGTCCTTCTCGACAAGTTCAAATGGATCGGTCGTCCAATCCGAGCGCAGCGCCTCCACTACATCCACATGACACAGAAAAAGAACAGGCTTGGCTGTTGGCGTTCCTGCCGCGCGTATTCTCACAACCAGGTTCTGCTTGCGGGGATCAGGACCAAGCAGTTGCATATCCTGCGACGCAAATCCTGCATCAAGCAGCCGTTTCTGCATGGCCTCCGTCGCGGCCGTCACATTGCCGCGCTGCGTATCGGTAGTGTTGATCTCGATGAGATCTTTCAGAATAGACCGCGCCATCGCACGATCTTCCGCCGAAGCGATCGGCAATGGACTCTGGGCATACAACTGCGAAGTCACTGGAACCAGCAGGCTCAATGCGGCAATGATCGGAAGCGATACCCGGCGCAGCATGCACCCATTGTACGGTTTCCAAACATCACCGCGTTCAGGTATCCGTCAGGCCGCCAGCCGCGCCTTCGGATTCACCAGCAGCCACGCCGCTGCGCCTAAAACCGCCAGCACCGTCGCTGTCAAAAACGACGCCTGCCATCCAAACTGCGCAGCAATCATCGGCGTCAGAGAAGAAGTGACAGCGCCCCCGATCTGGCAGGCCATGTTCATGGTTCCTGAAACCACGCTAGAGTGTTCACCGGCAAAATCCGCCGTCACACTCCAGAACGAGCTCTGCGAAAGATAAAGCGCTCCGGCAGCACAGGCCAGCAGCGCCGTTGCCGTAACGGCGCTCTGCACAGTCGATCCGATCGCGAGAAGAATGCCTGTAAGGAAAAGCGAGAAAGCAGGCAGATAACAGCGGCCCACGCGGGGACTTACGTGGTGTGCAAGCCAGTCGCTGGCAACGCCGCCTATCAGCGATCCAAGCGTCATGGCCACAAACGGAAAAATGGAATACACGGCGCTGGTCTTCAAACTCAATCCGCGCACCTGCGCAAGGTAGATGTAGAACCAGCTAAAGAAAACCCAGCCAATGTAACCGAAGGTGAAGTAGCTACCGCTAAGTGCCAGCACTTCTTTGCTGGTAAAAATCTTTACCCACGGCGAGCCGCTTTTCTTTTTCGCGGCGACAACGTCCGCGGAAATCATAGCAGCGTCGCCGCGACCAGCGATAATCATTGCGCGTTCGCTGGCACTCACCCAAGGATGCTGTTCTGGTTTATCGCGCGCCACCAGGAACCACACCGCGGCTGCAAGCAGACCAACTACCGCGCAAAACCAGAACGCCACATGCCAGTCGTATGCCAGAATGATCGCCGTCAGTACCGGCGGCGCAAGTGCCGACCCCAGGCCGACGCCCCCAAACACGATGCCGCTCGCCCTGCCGCGCTCGTGCCGCGGGAACCAGCGTTCGATAAATTGATTGCTTGAGGGATACATCACGGCGCTGCTGGCGCCCAATGCCATTCGCACAAGGATGATCATTATCAGCGCGCCTGGAGCTGCCGGAGGCACCATTGCCGTCAGCACCGTAAAGACGCCCCACAGAATCACGCAGAACGAAAGTACGCGGCGCGGACCAAATCGCCGCAAAATTACGCCGCCAGGAATTTGGAACCCGGCGTAACCGACAAGAAACGCGCTGAAGACCCAACCCAATCGCGAGTTATCGATCTTGAACTCTTTGGCAATCTGAACGCCCGCGATGGAAATGTTGGTCCGGTCAAGAAATGCTATGGTGCTCATGACCAGGAGCCAAAACACGAGCAGGTAGCGCATGGGCAGCCCTTGAACCGGCTGTCTTTCCGGCGATTGATTCATGCTTTTATGCTTCTCCCTGGGCCGGTCCAGGCCCGATCCAAAACTGCCGATTTCGGCGAACGTCCATTCTCTACTCTCGACCCTCAGGTTGGAAAATCAATTTCGGCTGGTGGTTCCAAAATGTAATTCCTGGCTGACTTTTATCCCGGACTCCCGCAAAATGCTCTACTCTTGCCAATGAGCGCATGAGCCTCGTGCTAACCCAAATCCGAAAAGCAATCCTGCAGGCTTTTGAGCACGACGTCTTCAACACAGCCAAGGCCGCAGCGTACTCAGGCATTCTCATGCTCTTTCCTGCCTTGCTGGTGTTAACCACAATGTTGGCCCAGGTGCAGGAGGGGCCTACTCTGATGGGTGAAATCCGCGCCGTCTTCGAACAGTTTTTACCCGCAGATGCGTTGGACTTGCTGCAGGGATATATCCTTTCCCGCCGCGTGTATTCCTGGCAATTGATCCTTTCGGCTACGGGCCTCAGCGTCTTTGCCGGCCTGGGTGCCATGCTGTCGCTCATGGAAGGATTTCGTCGCGCATATAATCTGCCGAATGAATCATGGGGCTTCGGCGAGCGGCGCCTTCGCGCGATGCTGCTGGTACCCATCGCGTTGGTGCCGCTTTCGGTCGCCACACTCGTAGTGGTCTTCGGGCACCAGATTGAATTGTGGATGGTCGAAAACGCCGGCGGTGAGACGAGGTCGATCGTGCTCTTCTTTTGGCGCATGATCCGCTGGACGATCGCCGTGGTGAGCAGCGTTACTGTTCTGTCGGCACTCTTCCATTTCGGTACAAAGCGCAAAGAACACTGGCTATGGGTGGCACCGGGCGCAATCGCCGGCACATTTCTCTGGTTCCCTTCAACACTCGCATTTGGCTGGTATGTAACGCGGGTCGCCGACTACTCCATGTTCTACGGATCATTTGGCGCAGGCATCGCCACGCTGGTATGGCTCTACATAGTTGCATTCAGCGTGCTGCTCGGTGCTGAATTGAACGGCGTTCTCTACGAAAGCCGGCAGGAGCGAACCCTGGCAAGCCAACCGGAATCTGCAAGTGAACGCAACGACGAGCTCTCTTCCATTCAGCACTAAGGCACCGATGTACAATAGAAACAGTCGTTCCCCGCTGAAAACACTGACCAACCTGAGCCCTGTTAAGTCAAACCTTGAAGTTCTTTAAGTGGAGCTATCTCTATGTCTTCCGTCGATTTCGGCCTGAAAGAGTCCCCGTTAAAGCGCCGCGCCAAGATCGTGGCCACCCTGGGGCCCGCCTCGAACACCGAAGGGGTGATTCGCGACCTGATTCGGGCTGGCGTTGACGTCGTCCGGTTGAATTTTTCGCACAGCACTCATGAGCGCAAACTCGCGGTCCTCAAACTGGTCCGCAAAGTAAGCCGCGAAGAGCGCAAGCCGCTCTGTGTCCTCGGCGATCTGCAGGGGCCCAAGATCCGCACCTCCGCTTTGAAAGATCATCAGTCAGTGTTGCTTAAGGCCGGTGGACGCCTCACCATTACTCCGCGCGATGTGCCGGGAACGGCCTCGCTCATAGGCACAACCTTCAAGACCCTTGCAGAAAATGTTGAACAAGGCTCACGCATTCTGCTCTCGGACGGCCTGATTGAGTTGCGCGTTCAAGAGGTGAATGGCGGCGATGTTCACTGCGACATCATCAATGGCGGCATGCTCGGCGAAAACAAGGGTATCAATTTGCCCGGAATTCTCGTGCGCGTTCCCTCACTCACGGAGAAGGATGCTGAAGACCTCGAGTTCGCTTTGAAAAATGGAGTGGATGCCATTGCAGTGTCGTTCGTGCGCACTGCGGAAGATGTTCGCATGGTTCGCAACCGTGTGGCTGCTCTCGGATTCGATACGTGGATCATTGCCAAGCTTGAAAAGCCCCAGGCGATCGAGCATCTCGACAGCATTCTGCAGGCTGCAGACGGCATCATGGTCGCCCGCGGCGATCTAGGCGTAGAAGTTCCGCCGGAAATGGTTCCTGCAATTCAGAAGCACATCATTCGTCGTGCATCCGAGTACTCAAAGCCCGTCATCACCGCTACCCAGATGCTTGAGTCGATGATCGAAAATCCGCGCCCTACCCGCGCAGAAGTTTCTGACGTTGCCAATGCGGTCTACGATGGCACCGACGCCGTCATGCTCTCCGGTGAATCGGCGGTGGGCAAATATCCGGTTGAAGCTGTCGCCATGATGGCGCGCATCGTGACCGAGGCCGAGCGCGACATCAAGGACCAGAATCTGTGGGAACCGCGCGAACGGCACGCGCACTTGTCCATTGCTGAGACGATTTGCGAAGCCACAGCCCACGCTTCTGACGATCTGGATCTGCGCGGCGTAGCGCTCTTTACTGAATCAGGGCAAACCGCGCGCCAGCTTTCGAAGTACCACCCATCGGCGCCAATCTTTGCGCTCAGCCCAGTCGATGTCACCATCAATCGACTGAATCTGCTGTGGGGGACAACGCCTATCCGCTGTCCCAAGGTCAACAGCACTGAGGCCATGGTGGAAACAGCAGAGAAGCTTCTCGAAGTGAACGACTATGTGCGTCCTCGCGAAGTTGTGGCCATCGTTGCCGGAACCCGCACCAAGTCGGGCTCAACAAACTTCATGCGACTGCACGTGATGGGCGAACAACAGCTTGAGGGTTATCGATTCAAGCTGCCCCATGACAAGGAAGCGGTTGAAGGCGCCTCGGCCGAGAGCAAGCCGAAGCGCGCAGCTCGCAAGCCCAAGACCTTCAAACGCTATCCCTCGCCGAATCCACCCAAAATCTCAAATCCGTAAACGCGACGCATTAGCGTTCTTTCACCTCGTAACGCGCCACCATTCCGGCCAGCATGTGGTCGCTGATGTGGCAGTGGTAGAGCCAGATTCCTGGTGCGTCCGGCACCATGTCGGCGGTGACCATCTGTGCAGAAGTAACGGCTAGAACATCGGTGCGTTGCCCCGCGACAAGCACCGTGTTGCCATGCCAGTGCGGTGTGTGTGCGTTGTTAAAGTCTCCCAGCGTGGTGACATACCAGCGCACGCGATCGCCTTTCTTCATAGTCATCATTGGCATGTTGCCATAAATGTAGCCGTTGATGGACCACTTGACGTTGGTAGCCGCAAAGCCCGTGGTGGCGACGGTACCGGCGATTCCGGTCGCTGTGGACTGACCGAAATCTGCCCGCTTGATGCCTTTTGGATCGGTCGTGTGGTCACGGATATTGTCGTCCAGATACCAGCTTTGGTTTTCATTGATGGCGATGTACATGTTCACAAATTCGTGGTCTACGTCCTTCGGGCGGCCATCCGGGAGCGCCATGCCACTCTTGGCAATAATGATTCCTCCGAACAGGCCGGAAGCTACATCGCGCAATTCATCGCAATGCGAATGGTAGAGCCAGAAGATCGAGCTTGGATCGTTTGGTCCCGGGCCGGCTCGCTCAGGAATCCGCCAGGTGTAGGTATGAGACGCGCCGGGCGCAACGCAACCATCCATCTGATCTGAGCCGCTGGTGTTGTCGTTGTAGTCGGCGCCTTCAGAGTCTTTCGAGTACAACACTCCGTGAGGATGCATGCTGTAAGGATGCGTTGCATTGTTCTTGAAGACAATCTTGATCGTGTCTCCCACGGCTCCGCGTAGGATCGGACCCATGATCCCGAGATACGCATCCTCAGGGCTGCGCTTTTTGAGCGTCGAAAACGTGGCGTCGGTATATTCGCGATACATCGCCTTCTTGTTAATGCGGCCAATCTGGTGAGGTCCCGATTCCGTGAAGCCTTTGGCGATCTCGTCGAAGTCCATGCCCATCGCTTCATCGCGGCCTGAAGGCGCGTAGTCCCAATTCAATTCATCGGCCGCCACGTAATAGGTGCGCGTTTTGCCCGCATCTTTTGCTGTCGCTGCGCTTGATGCAACACCATGCAGACAGAAAACAGCGACGCACAGTTGCAGCAATCCGCCGATTGCTCGAATTATCTTTCGCGAGATCATCTTTCCTCCGGGGAACTGAACGCTGCCATCGGGCGAGGCAAATCCTCGGTCCGCCGATGCAGAAGTGAGATATTTTCGCGATCCATCCTGAATGCGAAATATTTTGGTTGATTGATCCTCCGCCGCCCAAGGGAAATGGCGAAAGGACCTCCGATGATGGGGATTTGAAACGAAGCTGGTAGCTAAGTCAATGCAAAAAATGGATCGGCGAGCCGAATCCATTTCCTATACAGAAATCGATCCCGACTCGCCGAAGAATTTCACCTTAAAATAATGGTTCTACTTCGCCGCCAACTGCCGCAGTACGTACTGCAGAATGCCGCCGTGTTCGAAGTAGCCGATCTCTTGCGGTGTATCGATGCGAACCACTGCGTTGAACCGCTGCACTTTTCCGTCAGCAGCAGTCGCTTTCACTGCGATCGTACGTCCATTTGCGAATTTGTTCTTCAGCATGGTTGTCAATCCAGGGAAGTCGTACACTTCCTCGCCTGTCAGTCCAAGTGATTCGACATTCTGTCCAGCCTCAAACTGCAGTGGCAAAATCCCCATGCCCACCAGGTTAGAGCGATGAATGCGCTCAAAGCTCTCGGCGATCACAGCACGCACACCCAGCAGTTTGGGGCCCTTCGCAGCCCAGTCGCGCGAGGAGCCGGAACCGTATTCCTTACCGGCCAGGATCACGAGCGGCACACCGCGATCAGCGTACTTCACGCTGGCATCGAAAATCGACATCGGCTCGCCTTCAGGCAGCAAACGCGTCACGCCGCCTTCGGTTCCCGGTGCGAGTTTGTTGCGCAGCCGTACATTAGCAAATGTGCCGCGCACCATTACTTCATGATTGCCGCGCCGCGAACCGTAGCTGTTAAAGTCGGCCGCCTTCACGCCAAGCTCGGCCAGGTATTTTCCTGCCGGGCCGTTTGCCTTGATGTTGCCTGCCGGCGATATGTGGTCGGTGGTAACCGAGTCGCCAAGCACAGCCAGCACGCGCGCGCCAACGATATCGCTCACCGGCGCCGGTGTTTTCGTTATGCCGTTGAAGTACGGTGCCTGCCGAATATAAGTGGAATCAGGTTCCCACTGGTAAACGTCGCCTGTCGGAAAGCTCAGCCCCTGCCAACTCGCGTCGCCATCTGAAACCGTAGCGTATTCCTTGCGGAACGATTCGCTGGTTACGCCCTTTTCAATCGCAGCGGCCACTTCGGCCTGCGTGGGCCAAATGTCCTTGAGGTAAACGGCATTGCCGTCGTTGTCCGTTCCCAGCGGATCGGTATCAAAGTTGTGCCCGATCCGCCCGGCTAACGCGTAAGCCACAACCAGCGGTGGGCTCATCAGGTAGTTGGCGCGCACATCCACGTTCACGCGTCCCTCAAAGTTGCGATTGCCGCTGAGCACGCTCACAGCAACAAGTCCGTGTTCGTCGATGCTCTTCGAAACATCGGATGGAAGCGGGCCTGAGTTGCCAATGCACGTGGTGCAGCCGTAACCAACAACGTTGAAACGCAGCTTTTCAAGATAAGGCAGCAATCCTGCACGCTGGTAGTAGTCCGTCACCACACGCGAGCCCGGCGCAAGCGAAGTCTTCACCCACGGTGGAACACTCAATCCTTTTTCGACCGCCTTCTTGGCTAGTATGCCCGCCGCGATCATCACTGAAGGATTCGATGTGTTGGTGCAACTTGTAATCGCCGCAATCACCACCGATCCGTGATCGAGATATTGATCCGGGTCGACGTTGAACCGCTCTTTCACGGTTGTAGTCACATGCAGCGGAGACGCGTCGGCGACGGCAGTATCGGCAATTGCCTTGCGCTCCCATGCAGCCGCGGTGCGCGTTCCAAGCGGCTTTGCGGTCGGCGCCAACAGCGTAGGCAGTTGCTGCGCAAAGCTCGCAGCAGCATCTTTCAGCAGCACGCGGTCCTGCGGGCGCTTCGGTCCCGCTACGCTGGGTTGAACACTGGCAAGATCCAGCTCGAGTGTCTGCGTGTACTCCGCCTCAGGCGAACTCGTGGTGTGGAACAGTCCCTGCTCTTTGTAATAGGCCTCGACCAGCGCGATTTGTTCATCACTGCGCCCGGTCAGTCGCAAGTAGCGCAGCGTCTCCGCGTCCACTGGGAAAATGCCGCATGTCGCTCCGTATTCGGGCGCCATGTTGCTGATGGTTGCGCGATCAGCCAGCGGCAGCTCGGCAATGCCGGGCCCGTAGAATTCCACAAACTTGCCCACCACGCCCAGCTTGCGCAGCGCCTGCGTCACCGTCAGCACCAGGTCGGTCGCGGTTGCGCCCTCGCGAAGTTTGCCGGTGAGCTTGTAACCAACCACCTGCGGAACCAGCATGGAAACTGGCTGACCCAACATTGCAGCCTCGGCCTCAATGCCGCCTACGCCCCAGCCAAGCACGCCAAGGCCATTAATCATCGTGGTGTGAGAATCGGTGCCCACCACCGTGTCGGGATACGCTAACTGCTCGCCGTCAACCTCAGCGGTAAACACTACGCGGGCCAGGTACTCCAGATTTACCTGGTGGCAGATGCCCATTCCGGGCGGCACTGCCGAAAAGTTTCGAAATGCGGTCTGGCCCCACTTCAGGAATGCGTAGCGTTCGCGATTGCGCTGGAACTCAAGCAGCGAATTCGCGCCGTACGCTCCGGCGGTGCCGTACTCGTCCACCTGCACTGAGTGGTCGATGACCAACTCCGCAGGCACCAGTGGATTTACGCGCTCCGGGTCGCCACCCAGCGAGCGGATGGCGTCGCGCATTGCGGCCAGATCCACAACGGCAGGAACACCTGTGAAGTCCTGCATCAGCACCCGCGCCGGCATGTAGGCGATCTCGCGGCTGGGCTCAGCCTTTGCATCCCATTTGGCGAGGAACTCAATGTCGCCGGCGGTGACGGTGACGCCGTCTTCGCGCCGCAGCAGGTTTTCAAGCAGGATCTTCAGGCTGAATGGAAGGCGGCTCAAGTTAAAGCCCTTGGCGGTAAGAGCAGGTAAGCGATAAACGGTATAAGACTTCGCGCCGGATTTGAGCGTGGCTTTGCTGGCAAAGCTGTTCATCAGGGAAAGACCTTTCTATCCGCACATCCTGCGGATGAATCTGGTGGTTCAAGGAGTCGAGGCACGGAGCCCGTTGCATCGCGACTCCGCCGGCTGCTGGGGCACATAGCGCTCCGAGCGGCCCTGAAAACAAATCAACCGGATAGATTACTCAGCGGGGGGAGCGCCGTCCACGGTCGGGCCGGCCTCGGCGAAAGCGCCTGAGTTGTGGCTCATCGAAATGGAAAGAATGGCTGCGCATTATTCCACCTAAATTTTAACGTGAGAATGGCCGCCGGGGAAATGGCTTCTGTGGCTTGGCAGGCGCCTTCAAGTATCCGGCAGAAACTTCGCCTTGCAGCCCGTGATAACAGCCGGTAGGCTCAAATGAACCTTGAGGAATGAAACCATGCAGTTGCGTATAACTCGGAACCTGATTGCAATCACGATTCTTCCCGGCATATTTGCAGCACCATATGTTAGCGCCCAGCCCTCCGCAAGCACCACCCCGCCTGCTCAGCAAACCGTGTCGTGGCCAACAGCCGACGGCACAGTTACGCTTCAGAATTTCCGCTTTGGCACCGGAGAATCGCTTCCTGAGTTGCGCCTGCATTACATCACGCTGGGCGCGCCGCACCGCAATGCTGCCGGGCACACTGACAACGCCATACTTCTGCTGCACGGCACCGGCGGCAACGCACACTCGCTGATGAACCCGGTGTTTTCAAACGTGCTCTTCGGGCCAGGGCAGCCACTCGACATTACAAAATATTTCCTCATCCTTCCCGATGACATCGGCCACGGCCAAAGCTCAAAGCCCTCTGACGGCCTGCATGCGCACTTCCCGGCATACGACTACGACGACATGGTACGCAGCCAGCGCATGATGCTCGACGAAATGAAGATCGATCATCTTCGTCTCATTCTCGGCACTTCAATGGGCTGCATGCAAACCTTTGTGTGGGGTGAGACATATTCCGGCTTCGCAGATGCGCTGGCGCCATTCGCCTGCCTGCCGGTGCAGATCGCCGGCCGCAATCGCATGATGCGCTACATGATCATCGAAGCCATCAAGCAGGATCCGGCGTGGATGGACGGCGAATATAAAACCGAGCCCCGGCAAGGCATCCACAACGCCGACGAGCTGAGTTTCATCATGGGCTCAAGTCCGCTGCAATTGCAAAAGAACGCGCCCACGCGTCAGCAAGCCGAGCAATACATTGATAACTCTCTGGCGCGCGCCGATGCCGGCAATGACGCGAACGACATGGTCTTCTACTACAACGCCAGCCGCAATTACGATCCGAGCCCGAACCTGGAGCGCATCACCGCGCCGGTGTTGTGGATCAACACCGCAGACGACTTCATCAATCCGCCGGAGCTGGGCATTGCCGAAAAGATGGTGAAGCGTATGCCAAATGCGCGTTTTATTCTGCTGCCAATTTCAGATGCGACGCGCGGACACGGCACGCACACTGTGGCTACAGTGTGGAAAGACTATTTGGCGGAGTTCTTGCGCGCCACCGAACCGAAGCCCTGAGCAGCGCGCGGACTCTAAAACCTACGGACGCCGTTTTCCGCTAGGCCGTGGTCCGGTTCGAGGCTTTCCGCCGCGTGGCGGGCCGCTGCGACTGGCGCTTCCGCCGCGGTTCGGGAAGCCAGATCTGCCGCCCCCGGCCGGTTTGCTGAAACCCCGGGACTGTGGTCCTCTGGGCCGCGACTCTGCACCATTGCCTGCGCCTCTGCTTCCAGAGAAACTTCCAGATCCTGTTCTGGG
>JADGNO010000182.1 GCA_017883405.1 Occallatibacter sp.
GATTCTGAATAAACTAGCACTTTGATGCGTTGCGCTATGATGGTTGCCGACGAGCCCCTGATCCCCACGGGCCCGGTGAAATCAGGAGCTTATGCAATCTATCTCACGGCGCAAGTTCGTCGCCCTGACTGCGACGGGAATAGCCGCCGCGCCCCTTGCCTCGATGGCACGTTCGATTGGCGGCGCGGTTACCGCACAGGATGTCGTCGATCGCATCAAGATGAACATCGGTGTCGAGTGGAAAACGGAAACGGTGGACACGTTCAAGGTTGGCGATCCCTCAACAAACGTGACCGGCATCGCAACGACGGCGCTTGCAACGTTGAGCGTTCTCGAACGCGCGGTGAAGGCGGGCGCGAATCTGATCATAACCAGCGAGCCGACATTTTTCAGCAGAGCTGACTCGTCAACGCCACCTGTCAGGCGTGGTTTTGGGCCAGCGGGCGCAGCGCCTGCGCCAGAGACGCCGCCACCTGCCGATCCGGTTTTTTCTGCCAAGGACGACTTCATCAGGAAGCACAAACTCGTTGTGTTTCGGTTGAGCGATCACTGGCGCTTGCGAACACCCGATCCGTTTGCGCAGGGACTCGCGGAGACTCTCGGCTGGTCGAAGGCTGCTGCGGGTGACCCGGGGCATATCTCGATTTCGGAGATGTCGCTTGATGCGCTGGTTGCTCATGTAAAGAGATCGCTGAATGCCCGGGGAGGCATGCGCATTGTGGGCGATCCAAAGCAGCGCATCAATAAAGTTGCGTTCCTGCCGGGATCAACGCCAATTCAGGCATCCATTGCGACACTTCCCGGCGTTGACACGATTGTGGCGGGCGAAGTGCGCGAGTGGGAGACAGTAGAGTATGTCCGCGACACTGTAGCGCTGGGCGGAAAGAAATCGCTGATCCTGGTGGGAAGGGTAGTCTCTGAAGATCCGGGGATGCAGGTCTGCGCGCAGTGGTTAAAGAAGATTGTTCCTGAGGTCGCCTCAATTTGGGTATCCGCAGGTGATCCATATTGGAGGCCGACGGCATGAGCACATTGACCGCAGGAGAAATTGTTGCGCGCGTTAAGTCGAATCTCGGATTTCCGTGGCGTGAATCTACCTACCGCGACACTTTCAAGTTCGGAGGTCCCGACACTGTGGTGAATGGGATCGCAACGACCATGTTCTGCTCCTATGACGCCATCAGGCGCGCCGTTGAAGCAGGTTGCAACATGATCGTTCCGCACGAAGACACCTATTGGAACGACCGCGACGACGTGAGCATTGTGAGCGGTGACCCCGCATACAAGCTGAAAGTGGATTACATGCGCGAGCACGACGTTGTTGTGTTTCGTATTCACGATCACATGCACGCGCAAAAGCCTGACTTCGTCCGGGTTGGTCTGGTGCGCGCGCTGGGGCTCGATAGCAAGCTTGAAACTGCGCCGCAATCGCAACACTTTACGCTGCCGGAGACGACGCTTGGCGAACTGGCCGCGAGATTTCAGCAGCGGCTTGGGGATAAAGCGATTAGGGTCGTAGGCGACCCCGCGGCGAAGGTGAGCAAGCTCCAAGTGGGTGTGGGATATGCGACTCCGCCCATCAACGCGCCCGATGTAGATGTGGTGGTGAGCGGGGAAGGGCAGGAAACAGATGGTTTTCTTGACAGCCCTGAATATGTTTTGGACGCCGCGACTCTGGGGATCCCGAAGGGCTGGATCATGCTCGGCCACTCGGTATCAGAAGAGCAGGGAATGCTTGAAATGGCACAGTGGATCAAGTCGTTCACACCCGAGGTTCCTGTCCAACTGGTAAGAACCGGTGAGCCTTTCTGGGTGCCGAAATAAAGCATTCCAATAATTCCACAAGAGAATTTCCGTCAGGAGTGAACAGATGCGTTACTGCTTGAGTTTGTCTGCCGTGGTGATTTGCGCTCTTTTTGCAGCCGGTGAAAATGTCGCGGTCGCGCAGTCTTCGTCGATTCCGGCGCCGGTTACGTTCACTGCCGATCAGGATCATCAAAACATGATGGATCAACTTGGTATCAAGGCGCTTCGGCCGGGTCCGAGTGGAAACGAGAAAGACGCCAATCATGCGAACTATGACGAGTCAAAAGCCAATCCATTTCCTGACGCACCCGACCCGCTGACTTTGCAGAGCGGCCAGAAGGTGACCACGCCGGCGATTTGGCGAGACAAGCGGCGGCCTGAGCTCATTGAGCTGTTTTCGAAATATGTGTACGGCCGAGTGCCTGCCGATACCCCGAAGGTGACGTGGACAGTGACGGCAGTCGATCACGAAATGATTGGGATGACGCCGGTGATAGTGAAGGATCTCGTCGGACAGGTTGATAACTCGTCCTATCCTGCGATCGACGTCAAAATTCATATGACACTCGTAACGCCGGCGGCCGCAAAAGGGCCCGTGCCGGTGCTGATGATGTTTGGCAGAGCGGGGTTCCCAAGTCCTAATGAGCCTTCGCAGGAGGAGCTGGATCGCATCAACAAAGCGTGGAAGGATGCGGTTGTGCAGCAGGATCCTTCATTGAAGGACGTGATTGCAGCGCATCCCGCATGGCAGCCGATTAAGGCGACACCTTTTCAATTTCCGCAGATGAATGCCGACGGTGATCCGCCGAACAATTGGCAGTTGGTGAGAGCAGGATGGGGTTTTGCTTTGTTTGATCCCGCCAGTGTGCAGGCCGATAACGGAGCAGGCATCACACGCGGCATCATTGGCCTGGTGAATAAAGGCCAGCCGCGCAAGCCTGAAGACTGGGGTGCACTGCGAGCGTGGGCATGGGGCGCTGGCCGAGGGCTGGACTATCTTGAAACGGACCCCGCGGTGGACGCAAAGCATGTGGGCATTGAAGGAGTGTCGCGCTACGGCAAGGCTGCGCTGGTGACGATGGCTTTCGATGAGCGATTTGCGATGGTGCTGGTGGGCTCGTCGGGCAAAGGCGGCGCGACTCTGCTTCGCAGGAATTGGGGCGAGGCAGTGGAGAGCCTGACCGGCGGCGAGTACTATTGGATGGCCGGCAACTTTATCAAGTACGGCGCTTCGCAGGCGACGTTCGGAAGCTCAACCCCCGGCGACATTCCAGCGGACTCGAACGAACTGATCGCGTTGTGTGCTCCTCGTTTGACCTTCATCAGTTACGGCGTTCCAGAAAAGGGCGATGCGAAGTGGCTGGACCATGAAGGCAGCTTTATGGCCACCGTCGACGCGAGTCGAGTATTTGCGTTATCGGGCGCCAAAGGGCTGGAGGATTTGGGCGATTACCACACGGCCAAGATGCCGCCCGTCAATCAGGGACTGCTCGACGGACAGTTGGCTTGGCGGCAGCATGACGGCGGCCATACGGACGCGCCGAACATGAAGTGGTTCATTCAATGGGCCGACAAATTCATCGGTCATAACGCTGCGCAATAACGTCTGCGGGCAGTGAGCGTCGAATGCGGCTGTCTCACTTCTTCAGCTTTGACTCGAGTCGTGGAACGTAAAGCGTCTGCGTCGCCGGCTCTAACTGGCGCGCCTGCGTAAGTGCAATCTGCCACGCTTTGTGCGCTTCGTCTCTGCGGCCATTGGCGGCGAGTGCGTCGCCAAGCGCAGTTTGATTTGTCAGCCGATCCGGGTCCATGGCAACGGCTTCCTGCGCCAGTTGCAATGCGTACGCTGCGTCATGTTTGCGTATTGCCCACGAGGACATCTGTGTTCGAGCTTGTGCGGCGGCCTGGCGCATGTCGAAATGGCCGCGGAAGATCATGACTCCGTAATCGATGACCTCGTCCGGCTTCATTGACTCGAAAGCGCGGTAGGGATTCAGCGAGGCATCGGAGGTTTCGCATGCGACCATATTCGACGCACTCAGCAAAATCGTGCCGTTGATCTCAGGCGGAATAATCTCCGGTTCACCACCCCAGCTTGTGCCGGCGTTGGGCAAATGGTGGCAGCGTATTCCGTATGTTTCAGGCTTGATGATGGGATGGACGAAGTAGGCGAACCAGCACTCCTCATTCGGGTGCCGGTCTTGCCATTTTTTTACTTCGAAGAGCTGCTGTCCCCACTCGAGGTTTGCGTCGCTCAGCAGCATGGGCAATTTGGTGGGGCCGCCGAAAGCCTCGTTGGCGTATGCCATGAAGTTGGGATAGATGGCCATGGACGAAATCACGTGTGCGGCTACGAGCACCAGACATGCGATGAGCCAGCGGCGGCTTGACGCAGCAAGCGCGACAGCGCCGGCCCCGGCGAGAATGAATAGATAAGCGTAGAAGGGCAGCAGGTGGCGCGAACCAATGTTCATGCCGAACACAATCGCGGTGAGAAAGTAAACGAGCGCTGGCACGAGCACGAAGACCAGTTCGCGTCCGAGCTTGAGCTTGCGCATGGCTGCGGCGAATACGACAACGATTGTGAGCGCCAGCAGGCCGAGCGTGGTTTTGATTGCGAAGACTGAAGGAAAGTACCACCACACGCCATGCGGCCAATTTCTGCCGAAAATAAACGTGGGATAGTGGTCGGCCATGCGGCGCACGTCGACCATGCCGATGAGGTAAGACTCAGGCAGCATGTGCATTCGGCCCACCGCGTTGACCACTGCGGCATTGAACGCGCCGACCGGTGCAACCCAATCGGCAAGTGTGGTGCTCATTTTGAGCGGCGCAGGACGAGCGGCATAGCGGAAACCGTAGAAACTCCACAACACCAGCACACCAATGATGGCGATGACGCAGAAGGCTCCGCCCAGTCGCAGTGCGGCGCGCGCGCGCGTGCCCTTTGGCGCTACCGCAACTTCATACCCAATGAGCAACAGCATCATGGGCGCAAACAAAATGCCGGAGTGCTTGGTGGCCAGCAACAATCCCGCAACGATTGCGGCGACAAACAGCCGCGTCCACGTAGGCTGCTTGACGTAGCGATAGAAACACCATGTAGCGGCGACAAAAAAGAGCGAAATGCCGATGTCCGTCGTGACTAGCGCGGCGTTGCCAAGTATGTTGGGATCGAATACGACGAGCACAAGCGCAGCCAGGCCGGCCCAGTCGCCAAAGCACTCGCGCGCCATGAGAAACACGACCAGTGCAAGCAACGGTACCAAGATTCCGGCGGCAAGGCGCATTTGAAATACGAGTTGATTGCGGTCGCCGTCGTTGCGTGCAATAAACTCGCCGCCATCGACGTAGGCTTCAGTCTTGAACGAGCGGTTTTTATTTTCAGGAACCCAAAGATTTCGGCCAATTGTGGGCAAAGCAGCCAGGAACTTAACCAGCGGCGGATGCTCGGGGTTCAGGCCGTAATCGCCGGTGTGCAGCATCATGTAGCTCGCGAACATGTGGTTGCCTTCATCGAATACGAGCGACTCGCGATGAATGACCAGCACGGTCAGAAGCGATTGCACGGCAATCAGCGCAACTACGGTTCCCCAGAGAACACGGCCGGATATCTTGGGCACGATTTTTTACCTTTCCCGATACAAGTCGTCATCATACAAGCCGACGTGGGGCAGTTGGCCACATGTAACCGCAGTTGAATTTCGCGGATCCATTTCACGATGCTCGTCTTCGATTTCCATTGAACATTGTCACTCGGGGCTGATAGTCTCCGATAGCTTCCTAACTCCCCGAAAAGCACGATCTGAGCTTGCAAGGAACCCGACCATGTGTGGAATTGTGGCTGTTTATTCGCGCCGCGAGCCTATTGCCGCGGCTACGCTCGAACGCGCAACCAAGTCGCTTTGGCATCGCGGACCTGACAGCCAGCGCCAATGGATAAGCCGCGATCACCGTGTCGGCCTGGGGCATGCGCGACTGAGCATTATCGATCTGTCCACGGGCGATCAGCCAATTGCTTCCGAAGACAATCGAACGCACATTGTTGCAAACGGGGAGTTTTACAGCTACGAGGCGATTCAGCGGGAGCTTGAGTCGCGCGGCCATCGGCTTCGCACTCGGTCTGACAGTGAGATTGCGCTGCACCTGTGGGAAGAGCTGGGACCTCAATGTCTGCATCAACTGCGGGGCGAGTTTGCGTTCGTAATTTGGGATGACAAACAGCGATGCTTGTTTGCCGCGCGCGACCGTTTTGGCATCAAGCCACTTTTTTACGCGTGGCACATGGACACGTTGTACATCGCCTCAGAAGTGAAAGCGCTCTTCGCCGCCGGCGTGCCTTCACGATGGGATCATGAGGGCGTTTATCAATCGGTGAGCTTCGGTGGCCACCAGATGCGCACGCTCTATGACGGCGTTTACCAGGTGCCGCCGGGGCACTACCTGATTGCCACCGACAAGCATGTGCAGATTTCGCAGTATTGGGACTTCAACTATCCGACTGCCGGCAATTCTGCGCCCAGGCGTTCGGACGCGGACTATATTGCTGAGTTCCGGCACGAACTTGAGGAAGCTGTTCGTATCCGCCTGCGTGCCGATGTTCCGGTGGGAGTTTACCTGAGCGGCGGCCTCGACTCATGCGCAGTCATTGGCCTTGCCGCGCGGCACCATCCGGAACCAATACGCGCCTTCACGCTCACATTTGACGATGTGGCATATGACGAAGGGCCGATTGCACGCGAGATGGCTGAGCGGGCCGGCGCTGAGTTTCGCACTATTCCTATCAACCAGCAGCGGCTCGCCGAATCTTTTGGCGATGCGATTTTGCAGAGTGAAACGCTGTGCGTGAATGCACACGGCGTAGCGAAGTTTCTGCTCAGCAAGGCAGTGCGCGATGCCGGATATAAAGTCGTAATCACTGGTGAAGGCTCGGACGAAATACTGGGTGGCTATGCACACTTCCGTCGCGACATGCTGCTCTACAATCGCGAAGGCCAGGACCCGGCGGAGATTGAAAACCTGCTCAAGTGGCTTAACGAGCACAACACGGTCTCGCGCGGATTATTGCTGCCTGACGGTGATGTTGGCGACCTGGAAGGCGTTCGCCGCGTACTTGGCTATGTGCCCTCGTGGATGGAGACGTTCTCGTCGCGCGGCGTGAAGATGCAGCAGTTGCTTTCAGAGGATTTTGGATGCAGATTCCGCGAACGGGAGAGCTATCGCCAGCTGCTTTCAGATATTGATATTCCAGGCCAGCTCAAGGGGCGCGATCCGCTCAACCAGTCATTGTATTTGTGGGGCAAGTCAGTGCTCTCCGGTTACATCCTGACCATGCTTGGCGACCGCATGGAGATGGGACATTCGATTGAGGGCCGCGTTCCGTTTCTCGATCATCACGTAGTAGAGTGCATCTGTTCGCAGCCGATCAATATGAAAATTCGCGGCATGACAGAGAAGTACGTACTTCGTGAAGCGGTGCGCGACGTGATTACCGATACCGTGTACCGCAGGCAGAAGCATCCCTTCCTTAGTCCGCCGGCGACGCTCAATCCCGACGAGACGTTCAATGTCTACGTGCAGGACACGCTGCGCGGCCCGGTGTTGAAGTCGATGCCGTTCTTCAATCAGAGCAAGGTGGTATCACTGCTTGATCGATTGCAGGGAATGGATGTGGGAGAGAGAACGGCATGGGACCAGATATTGATGCCGATTGTAAGTATGTGCGTTCTGCACGAAGGATTTGGATTGGGAGCGTGAAGTTCGCACGCGGTAGAGATTGCCCAACGGCCTTACTATCCCAGGTCCGAGGCTCCGGACCTGGGGCACCCTAATTGACTGCCTATGCGAAGGCGAGATTGATGTTATCGATGGCTTCGTCGATTTCGGCGTTTTTTTTGAAGCCGATGGTGACACAATCCACACCGGCATCGCGGAAGGCAAAGCGTACGGCCTTCTGACGGTCTTCGTGGTTGAAGACGCCCTCGCCAATGAGCTTCATGCTGATGACGCCCATGCCTTCCTTCTTCACCTGATTTACGTGCGACACAACTTCAGTCACGTTGCCGAGATCGGGCCCGTCATGATTCTCGGCATCCATGCGAGTGCCCTTATGATTCATGCGGATCATCGCGATCTGTAGCCAATCGGTGCCGGGCACCTGGCGCAGAGCAGGCAGGCCGTGAACTGAAGCGCCGTGGCTCTTGATGGTCTGCTTGTGCTCGCTTTCGAGAATGGCGTCCTGCCAGTTGCGCGTGTCTTTAACCCATGTGCCGGAGTGCTGCCAGTGCAGAAGCATGATGTCGAAGTAGTCAGTGTCAGAGTTTTTGCGCATCTCGTCAAAGCGCGTCATGGGATTGACGCCTTCGTCGGTCGTGACCTTGGTCATGATCTGATATTTTTCGCGCGGAATGCCTTTGAGTGCTTTGCCCAGCATTTGCGGCGAAGCGCCGTAGGACTCCGATGTCTCAAAGAAGCGGATGCCGCGATCGTATGCATAACGCACCAGCTTGGTGAAGCCCTCTTGCCCAAGTTGCTGCTGCACGCGGCCATTGTAGGTACCGGTGCCGAAGGCGAGGCGCGTGACTTTCATGTTGGAACGGCCCAGCGTTACGATATCGGTTGCGGTTTTGTGTTCGGCCATTAACGGCATGGCGCCGGCAAGCGCGCCTGCAGCTACGCCGGCTTTTAAAAAACTGCGACGAGATAGCTTAGTCATGGGAGCCTCCAGGGATAGACCGCGGTCCGAGAACAGTTTAAGCAAATGCGAGGTTGATGTTTTCAATCGCTTCGTCGACTTCAGCCGGGCTCTTGGTGCCTACGGTGACGCAATCAACGCCCGCGTTGCGGAAAGCAAAGCGCATGGCAGCTTTGCGATCATCGCGGCTATTTGAAAATGCACCGGCTCCCACGAGCTTCATGCTGATAACACCTTTGCCGTTCTTGCGGGCTTCCTGCACATGCTGCACTACTTCAGGCACGTTGCCGGTGTCAAAGAAGTCGCGGCCATCGGAATCCATGATGGTGCCTTTGTGGTTCATGCGGATCATACCGACCTGGAGCCATTTCGCGCTGGGCAAAGCGCGGAGCGCAGGCAGTCCATGGACGGACGCGCCGTGCGTGCGAACGGCCTGTTTGTGTTCCGCTTCGAGAATCACATCCTGCCACTCGGTCGTTTGCGAGGGCCAGTTGGGACTGCGCTGAATGTGAAGCAGCATGATGTCGAAGTAGTCGGTCTGCGCAATCTTGCGCAGGTAATCAATCTTCTGCTTGGGGTTCTGGCCGTCGCCGGTGGTCACCTTGGTCATCAGCCGGTAGTTCTCGCGCGGAATTCCTTTGAGCGCGATGCCAAGCATTTCATGCATGCCGGGATAGGACTCAGCACTCTCAAAAAAACGAATACCCTGATCATAGGCATGACGCACGAGCTTTGTGAATCCGTCCTGGCCAAGCTGACGCTGCACCTGTCCATTATTGGTGCCGGTGCCGAAGGCGAGACGCGTGACTTTCATGCCGGAATTGCCCAGCGTAACCCAGTCAGTTGCTTTGCTGCTCTCAGCCAGCAGCGGCAGGGCACCTACGCTTGCGAGTGAGCCTGCTGCGAGACCGGACTTAAGAAAATGCCGTCTGGAAATGTGCTTCATTGTTCACCCGTGGCTTGGCCAAGGGGCGGGCCAATTGGCGGAAGATTATCACACTCCGCTCTCCGCCTGCATCAATCAAGCCAAACTTCTGAAGCGATTAGAGTTCGGTATGGTGCCAACTGCCGAATGATAGCCTCGAAAGAGTGATGAAGGCCTCTGGGGTTGAGTTTGTCGTAATGGGTGCTGGGGTTGCCGGGCTCCGCGCCGCTGTGGAACTGGCTCGGCATGGCGATGTGCTGGTAGTGACCAAGGAATCGCTGAATGAATCGAATACCCACTACGCGCAGGGCGGGATCGCCGTAGCTATGGAAGGCGATGAGGATGTCTCGCTGCATCTTGAAGACACAATCAAGGCAGGCGATGGACTGGTGTATCGGCCGGCGGCGGAAGCGCTGGTTTCTGAAGGACCGTTCCGCGTAGCCGAACTGATTGAGTGGGGTGCGAAATTCGATCGCGAAGGCAATTCGCCGGCAGGTGAACTGTTGCGTACGCGTGAAGGCGCACACTCCCTTCCGCGCATTTTGCATGCAAGCGGCGACGCCACGGGCGCTGAGATCAGCCGGTCGCTGGTTGCGTTTGCCAGCTTACATAAACGCATTCATTTTGCCGAGTGGACCATGGTGACGAAACTGGTGACTAAGGGCGGTCGCGTTGTGGGCGTGGATCTTGCACCCGCGAGGGGAGATGCTCTCGCAAAGCCAGATGCGCAGACGAAGCATGCGCGCATCGCCGCGCGAGCCGTACTGATTGCCGCAGGCGGCGCCGGACAGGTTTATTCAGACACTACGAATCCCGCGGTAGCCACCGGCGACGGCATTGCTCTGGCGGAGATGGCCGGAGCGCATCTGGCTGACATGGAGTTCTATCAGTTTCACCCGACGGCTTTTTTTTATCCCGGGGCTCCGCGATTTCTGTTGTCTGAGGCGCTGCGCGGCGAAGGCGCATACCTGATCAACGACAAGGGTGAGCGATTCATGGAGCGATACCATCCGCTGCTTGAACTGGCTCCGCGCGATGTAGTGGCACGTGCCATTGCGCGTGAGAGCATGTGCGAAAGCGGGGTGGCGCGGGCAGTTTACCTGGACATGCGCCACGTAAAGAACATCGATGTGCATGCGCGCTTTCCAGGGATCAGTGCCTTCCTCGTGAATTATTCGCTTGACTTGGTGCGCGACCCAATCCCCGTGCGTCCAGCCGCGCATTATTTGATGGGCGGCATCAAGACGGACCTTACCGGGCGCACTAATCTCGCCGGGCTCTACGCTGCGGGCGAGGCTGCGTGCACGGGAGTGCACGGCGCGAATCGCCTCGCATCGAACTCGCTGCTTGAAGGGCTGGTGTTTGGCGCGCGTGCTGCGCAGTCAATGCTGGCAGATGATTTGCCGCTTGAGACGATCGAAGACGCCAGGTACGCGCCAGAAGAACTGAGCGCGACTGAAGAGGGGCAGGTTGAAGCTGTGATTGCCGAACTGCAGCAGATGATGTGGGCCAACGCTGGATTGCTGCGCAATGCGGCGGCATTGCGGCGAGGACTGGATGCGCAGAAAAGCTGTGCAGCGGCGCTGCTGGAATTAGCAGCAAGTGGCAAAACCAGTCGCAGGCTGAGTGAAGGGCATGCGCTGGCGCGGGTTGCGCATGCCATTCTGCAATCGGCGCTGGCCCGGACTGAGAGCCGTGGTGCGCATTTCCGCAGTGACTTTCCGAAGCGCGATGATGAGCACTTCAAAATGCATTCCGTACTTGGTAGCGATGGCAAGGTCGCGTCTGAAAATTGGTAGAGGGCTGCACTTGACGCCATGTCCCGGTGGGTTTAGGTTGTGATTACACGGGAAAGGAGGTTGATCCAGCCTATGAGTCTTGATTGTTCCAGTTGTACATTACGTGAGGTGACTGAGGCCTGAGGCCTTGCGTCTCTGGCACCGGGTAAGACCCAGCGGAGGGTTCTCCGTTACGGCTCTGGCATTCGCACATGAGCGCGAAGGCCCCAGTCCAATCCCAACAGATCACCGGCAGCGGCCTGAAAGCGCGAGTTTTCAGGCCGTTGCTGCGTTTGCGTATAATCTGCACGATTACAGGGGTATTTGCAGCGGATTCGAACCCTCACACCCCCTTGTTCGATTCCAGCACCGATTTGGAGCAGAAGTGCGCCACCGCTGAGCATCCAACTTAAGTCATCGACGCTTGACTGCACTCATGCGAACCGGCCAACCAATTGCTCAGGCGGGAGGGGCGGCTGATAGTCGCACCTAATATGATGGCTTAAAATCGGCATTAGATGAAATGTCCTTATTGCGGTTTCGGGCAGGATCGCGTGGTGGACTCGCGCGAAAGCAAAGAGGCCGACGCGATTCGGCGCCGGCGGGAGTGCGAGCGCTGCAACCGCCGCTTTACCACCTACGAGCGAATCGACGAAATCCCTTACATGGTGGTGAAAAAGGATGGCCGCCGCGAACGTTTCGACCGGCAA
>JADGNO010000032.1 GCA_017883405.1 Occallatibacter sp.
CCCATGCATGGACGGCGTTGAGGTCGGCAGCGTTGGCAGTGATTTCAGGGGGCATGGCGGGGAAAATCCTCCGAGAGGTCTACTTTCAAAATACTAAGGTGCAGCGGCGGGGCGCGTCCAAGGGGAGCGAGCCGGTGGGCGACAAGGGTAAACGGGGGTAACGTGACGCGAAAGCCTATGGAAAATCTTATTGTTGCATCTGGCGGCAATCCCGCTTAAGATGCGTCAATTGACGAATATGCCCCGCTCTGGAACCCACACGCTTGAAGTTGCCGCTCCGCCGGTTATTGTCCGGCAGAGGCTGGGAAAGCTGTGCGTGGCTATCCGTGGAGAGACGCCAGCCGAGCTATTTCAGCGGACTGCAGGCCTGAGCGTGGATTCCCGATTTGTTGAGTTTCGCCTGGACTCGCTGGTCAAGCCTGCTGCTGCGCTGCCTGCCCTGAAGGCATTTATGGGCAGCCATCGCGATTTTACTGCGATAGCGACCTGCAGGCGGAAGCAACTTGGTGGAGGCTTTACCGGGGCGCTGTCGTCCGAGCTGGAAATTCTGACGAAAGCTGCCGAGGCCGGCTGCCAGATTGTCGATCTCGAAGTGGAGTCAGCTGAAGAGATGAAGCCGGCGCAGATGGCGCGCTTTCGTGCTGCGCTACGCGCTGTTGGCACATTGCTGCTGGTAAGCTTTCACGACTTTACGCGGACCAAGGGCCTGGAGCAGGTGGCGAAACGTATTGAAGTGTTCGAGCCGGATTTTGTAAAAGTGGTATCGACGGCACGATCGCTTACTGACAATTTGGCCGTGCTGCGGCTGATTGAAGACCACTCGCTTTCTTCGCACGTGGTTGGAATTGCGATGGGCGAAGAAGGACTGCTGAGCCGCGTGCTGGGACCGCGGGCTGGAGCGGCGTTTACCTTTGCATCGCCCGACGACGGAACAGAAACTGCGCCTGGGCAGGTTACGGTGCGTACCCTGCTTGATCTTTATCGGCTGGATCAGCTGGACCAAGCAACGCGACTGTTCGGCGTGGCAGGCAATCCGATTGGGCACTCGCTCTCACCGTTGATGCACAACACCGCGTTCCGGCGCGAAGGCGTGAACGCTGTAATGCTGCCGCTGAAAGTGAAGTCGCTTGATGACATGCTGAACGTGATGCGCGAGCTGCCGCTGGGCGGAGTGGCGGTAACCATGCCGTTGAAAGAGGAAGTGCTGCCGCATTTGGCGAACATGGATCCGCTGACGGCGCGCATTGGGGCGTGCAATACGCTGCGCACGGGCGCTGATGGTAAGCTGTACGGTTTTAATACTGACGTGGCTGGGGTGGTGCGACCGATGGAGCGGCGCATGAAGCTTCGCGGCGCGCGCATTGCTGTGATTGGCGCAGGCGGTGCGGCACGGGCCGCGGTCTTTGGATTGGTGGAGCAGGGTGCTGAAGTATTTGTTGTCAATCGCACGCACGAAAAGGCGGTGTCGCTGGCGCGCAAGGCTAAGGCGAAATCGTTGAAGCAGGATCAGCTTGCGAAACAGAAATTTGATGCGCTCATCAACACTACGCCTTGCGGCATGGCGGGCATCAAGCAGGCACTGCCGATTAAAGAGAATGAGTTGAACGCCAACCTTGTGTTCGACATGGTGTACAACCCGCTGGACACGCCGCTGCTTCGGCTGGCGCACAAACGCGGGCTGACCATTATCAGTGGCATGGAGATGTTTGTGCAGCAGGGCGCGCGGCAGTTTGAAATCTGGACGGGGAAACCTGCTCCGGAAGCAGAGATGATGCGCGTGGTTGAACTGGCGCTGAAGCGGAAAGCATGATGGCGCGTGGCTTTCGGCTGCGCGATTTCACTCTGATAAATTTTGAGCGAGTAAACGGGCTTAGCGCGCCAGGCGGAAATATCTCTTCGCGCGGGCCACGTCTTTGAATATCTGCGCTTTCAATGCTTCAGGGGATGGCCAGGTAATCTCGCCGCGCAGGCGCAACAGAAATTGCAATTCGATGGGCGTTGTGTCGTCCATTTCGATCGGTTCAAAGTCCAAAATGTGTGATTCGACGGCGAAAGACGCTTCGCCGAAGGTGGGCCGGTTGCCGACGTTGGTTACAGCCTGAAAAGCGCGTCCGCCAACGATGAGGCGAGTTACATAGACGCCGAAGGCGGGCAACAGGGCGTCGTACTGGGCCAGGTTGACGGTAGGCACCAGCAGGCGCGTACCGATGCCGCGGCCGCGAGCCTGTGTTGACAGCACGGAGAACGGGCGGCCCAACATCCAACGGGCCGGGCGCATGTCGCCTGCAGCAACGAGAGCGCGAATCGCGGAGCTCGATACCTCTAGACCGTGCACGCTGACTGCATCATGAACCGTTAGATGGAAACCGAACTCCTCGCCCATCGCCTGGAGTTCTGCAATGCCGGCGCGAGCGCCATGACCGAAGCGGAAGTTGTGTCCTTCATGCAGGCCGCGCACGCCTAGCGACTGCACCAGGATGCGACTTACAAATTCCTGTGCCGAGAGATTAGCGAGCGCGTCGTCGAACGGCAACACAATAGCAGCATCGATGCCCGTAGCCGCGAGCAAACGCAGCCGCTCAGGCATGGGCGTGAGCAGGAGAGGCGTCTGTGCAGGCCGCAAATATTGGTCGGGGTGCGGATCGAAAGTGATGGCGACCGCGCGAGCGTTGAGTTTTCGCGCTTCGCTTACGACGGCGTTGAGAATTTCGCGGTGACCGAGGTGCACGCCGTCGAAGTTGCCGATGGCGGCGACAGATGGGCCAAAGCCGGACGGAATTTCCGCGATCGAGTTGAATGCGGGAAGGGGCATTTTCGTCACTGTCCCACGCTCACGTTGATTGGAACAGTTAAGCCATCGTGGGAAAGACGCACGCTTTCAGGCAGCATGCGGTTTGTTTTTTTGTGGCCCAGCTCGTGAGCAATATGCGTGAGCCAGGTGTGACGCGCGCCGATGCGGCTGGCCCAGCCAACTGCCTGCTCCACGGTCGCGTGGTTTGGATGCGGCTGATGGCGCAGCGCAGACAAGGCGAGATGCTCAAGGCCCTCAAGCAATGCGAAGCTCGACTCGGGAATCGCGCTCACGTCAGTAAGGTATGCCGCATTGCCAAAACGATAGCCGGAAATTTCCATTTCACCATGCATGACGGGAACGCGCACAAACTCCACGCCGTGCACGCTTGTGTGGTCGGTTAGTGGCAAAAGCTGGACCCGTGCACGCGTTGGATAGGTAGCCTGCGGCGAGAATGTGTAGTCGTAAATCTGCCTGAGGACGCGCGCGGTTTCATCGGATGCGTACAGCGGAATGGGGCCGCCTTCGCGAAGCGCCGTGAAGCTAAGAGGGCGCAGATCGTCCATGCCGAGGATGTGGTCTGCATGTCCGTGGGTGTAAAAGACGGCATCGAGGCGCGTGACGTCGGCGCGCAACGCCTGTTCGCGGAAGTCGGGGCCCGTGTCGATCACAACTGAACGATCTTTTGCCGGCTCCGACCAGCGGATCAGCGCGGAGGGGCGCAGGCGGCGATCATGCGGATCGGTCGACGTGCATACCTCGCATTTGCAGCCCAACGTAGGGACGCCCATCGAGGTACCTGTTCCGAGAAATGTCAGCGTTCCTTGCATGAGACAGCTTCTAGCTCCTGGCTTCTAGCTCCTGGCTTCTAGCTCTCGTCCGCTAGCCCGTGAACCACATCAAATCTTAAGGAGCCATTCACCGAGACCGGCAAACGCGCTCCGCAAATCACTAAGGGCTAGAAGCTAGAAGCTGTTTTTACTTTTTCCCTGGAGGCGGCGGGGCGGGCGGCTGCATGGCCTGCAGGCTGATCATGCTGGTGAGTTCAAGGAAAGCCATACGCACGTCAAAGAGCACCGATTGCAACATGCGATCTTCAGATTCGGTCAGATTCCCCTTCGTCTTTTCGGCAAGAACGGCAAGCAGATCAATGGTGGTGCGCGCGCCCAGAATATCCACGCGCGGCCTTTGCCCTTCCTGCGTTCCCGCGCCCATTTGGATCATGGCGGAGATGTAGAACTGCTGCACCAGGGCATCGAATGTGACCGGAGGCGTCGGTCCCACGGCCGGATTCTGCGCGCGCATCAAATCTTCAAGCCGCTGCGACGAGGCGTCGTAAGCCGCTTTCTGCTTGCTGCTTTCTTCGGCGGTCGGCGGCGCGGGCATTTCTGCTTCCAGCTCTGCTGCGGAAGCTTCCGGCGCGGATTCCGCGGCTGCTGAATCGCGAGACGCATCGTTGACCACCAGGCGCGGTCCGCCTGAGGCTGCCGGTTCTTCGGCCGGAGTTGCAGGCGCGGATGCTTCGGACTGCGAAGCTCCCTGCTCTTCTTCTGCCTTCATCTTGCGACGATCGATGACTTCAAACTTCGGGGTGTCGGTCATGATTCCTTGTCTCTTGCCAGGCAAGCCGGTGTGTTGGCCCCCTAACAGCTTTGAAGTGACGAACGATATGCGATAGCCAGGTATTCCGGTCAGCTACTTCGGCGCAGGCTACAGGTCAAAGCTCCGGCGGCTCGGCCAGAATTTGCGCTATGCCCGCGGCCACTCCTGAAGTGTAGTTAAAACTCTGATTGGATGCTTCGGCCTCTCCGCGGATTGTGCCGAGTGCGAATACCCGTTTGCCGCCGGGCAAGGGGAGTTCAGCCGCGCTGGTAAGGCAGCCAACGACTGTTCCATCCTGCAGTTTGAGTTCGGCGCCGCTATCCGGAACCGGGCCAGTAAGTTCCATGGGCCGCAGGTGACGATGCACGTTGCCGCGCGAGTGAATGCGCTCCACTATTTCCTGCCCAAGGTAGCAACCCTTGTTGTAATGCAGTGCGCGTGTCTGCGAAGTTTCCTGCGGCAGATCTTTCTCCACCATGTCGATGCCGTAGGTGGGAATGCCTTCGGCGATGCGAAGCTTTTCCACCGATTCGCATCCAACGGGAACTGCTCCACCGGTGCGCAGGCACGACCACAGCTTGGTAAGACCGGCGGTCGGCAGCCAGAATTCGTAATGTTTGGCGATCACGCCGTAGCCACGGACGATGGTGACATACCAACCGTTCCATTCCACCACTTTGCCGGCCATGGGGCTGGCGATAGTGGGCAGGCCTACGCGCTCAAGAACCTCGTCGGCGAGTGGACCTGAGAGGCCGATGGCGGTTTCAGAACCGGGCTCAGCAACCGGCTCTCCAACCAACGGCACAAGCTCAACATCATCCATAATGATGAAGCGATTGAAGTGCGCGAGAAGCTTTTCAAGCTGGTCGTTGGCAATCTCAAGCATCAAGCCTGATTCGCCGGCGAAAGGGGTGCCACGCAAGCGGGCATCGCTCTGTTCGAGCTTTTCAGCCTCAGCATTGGCTGCCGCAGCTGGAATCGGTTTGCGCCGAACAGGGGAAAGTTCCTCGCCTTCGCGCCAGACGGTCAGGTCGCCCTGAATACGCCCTTGCGCATTCAACACGAGATTCCATGCGCCGGTATTCGGGAACAAGTCGTTCACAGTATTGGTGACCATTCCGCTCAGCCAGCGGAAGCGGTCTTCACCGCGGACGGATACGCGCCGCATCCAGCCAAGATCGTGCAATGCCGCGCCCTGGGTAAGTGCCGCTATTTCTGTTTCCGGTGCGTCCAACTGACGAGGAGTGAGCGCACCACGGTAGGCTACAAGTTGGTGAGCGATATGGGCCGCTTCCATCTGGACAGCAACGGCTGTGGGCGACGGAGTTACGGCTAGCGTGGAATCTGTCATAAGTGTTACTTTTCTGCTGCCCGGTGCATATTTTAGGGTCTCGCGGGGCACCGGACCGCTTCATGATTATAGCCTTGTAGCAAGACGTCCGGCGCGGTCCCCAGGCGCGCGGAACCGATGGCCCCAAACCCCCGATCCGGTTGCACGCTCCACTGGCATCCAAGATCAGAACCGTACTGAATAAAGACATGGAGGCGACTTGGCACAGATCACCGGCAGGCAGCAACGGAGAGACAAATGGAGCACCCGCGGCCGGAGCATGGGCGTGTGGGTTTTGGCGGCGTTGCTGGCGTCAACGTGCAGCGGGCGCGCTGCGGCTCAGTCGCAAGACAAGCCCAAGGGCGACAGCCACATCACCGACCAGCAGGCCAAGCAATTGTTTGCCCTGGTTGATGAGCTGATCAAGTTCTCGTCGGACGAGTCGGGCCTGACGGTCAAGTCGCCGGTGAAGCGCCAGTTAACCACACGCGACGCGGTAGAGAGCTACCTGTCAAAGAAATTCGACGAAGACCAGGACGCCAAGCGCATGCAGCGCGACGAGGTTGTACTGAAGAAGTTCGGGCTTCTGGACCGCGATTTTGCGTTGAAGCCATTTTTGCTGGCGCTGTTGAAAGAGCAGATCGAAGCGTATTACGACTCCAAGACCAAGACCGTGAACATGCTTGACTGGGTGGACGTGAACGAACAAAAGCCGGTGCTGGCGCATGAACTTACACATGCGTTGCAGGACCAGCTCACTGACCTTGAAAAGTGGGACGACCAGACGCCGGAGCATGTTTCCACCGATTCAGCGGGTGACACGGACCACTTGTCTCGCGATGAGATAGACACGGCGCGCGATGCTGTGGCCGAGGGCCAGGCCACCGCGGTAATGATGGACTACGTGCTGAAGCCGATGGGCAAGAGCCTGGTCAAAGATCCGGAAGTGATGGAGCTTTTAAAGGATAAGATGACCGGCGCGGGCGACTCGCCGGTAATGGCCCGCGCGCCGCTGCTGCTTTCCGAGTCGATGCTGTTCCCTTACCGCGAGGGCCTGAGTTTTGAGCAGGACGTATGGATGGACCAGGGGCGCGACGCGGCATTTGCCGGCGCTCTCGATCATCCGCCATCGTCAACGTGGGAGATCATCAATCCGCGATACTACGAGGCCCACAAAATTCCAGCCATTCCCCTCATGCCGAATATTCATCCGCTTGTCGACAAGGTTTACCAGCCTTATGACATCGGCCAGATTGGCCAGCTGGATGTGCACATTATGGCCAAGCTCTTTGGCGGCGATCAGGCGGCGAGCAACCTTACGCCGGCGTGGAATGGCGGCTTCTACTGGGCAGGACAGTTGCGCAGCGCAACCGCCGCAGACAGTCCCAAGCCCGACAGCCATGCAGTGGGCGAGGCAAACAGCACCAAGTCGCTGGCGCTTTTTTACTTCTCCGCCTGGAGAAACGCGGCCTCGGCGCAGGCTTTCGCGAAGCTCTATACAGATAGCCTGGGACGGAAATATTCCGGTCTGAAGGAAGATGAGGCTGCCGAGAAAAATGCTTCGCCAGGGCCTGGGGAAGTGGAGCAGGTATACACCACGAACGAGGGACCGGTGGTGATTACGACACGCGGCAGCCGTGTGTTTGTTGCAGAGAGTTTTCCGCTTGATATGGCGCGGAAACTGTCGGCGTTGATTATGAATGCGCAGGGCAGCGGCGAATTGAAGATGGCGCGCGGAGTGGGACAGGAACGTGCCCCGATGGTGCGGCCGGCTTCGTATTCCAAGGAAGCACCACGCTCGACTCACAAGCTAAGCCGGTCGAATGTAACTCAGGCGCAGGCGGGGCCGGAACAGGGAGCCGGCAGCGTGCTTTCAGGAAGCCTGGTGCGCTTTATGGCCAACTGCGGCGTGCTGAAAGCTGCCGTGGACGGCGCGATTGCCGGCATCAGATAGCCGGAATTGCGTTGAACGAAAAAGACCGGATGATTGCCGACTCTCAAGCGATGTAAGCGAAAACATTCGGTTTCCACTATTCACTAAGGTATAACTTCCGGATTACCGACAATACATCCGCAGCCCGAAAATCAGGACGCTCCGGAGCATTTCAATTGGCGTATTCCTAGACGCAGACAGACTCTCTGTTCCAGCGAACGAGTGAGTCGACGGTACCCGCCTCAGATCGGGTATTAGCGTGGGTCCGGTCTTCAGATTTATTGCGGCAAGCCTGCAACGAAGGCATCAATTGCACGATGCACTTCCGCTTCATTAGAGCGAAAAACGAAATGGCTCGCGTTAGGGATTCGTATGACGGTCGCTGACGAATTGCCCGCTTGAAACGCGTCTGCCTGCTCGGAAACCCGGGCTTTATCTTCGGCGAGCGCAGCCGCTCGCTTGGTCGGATCGTCAGGTGTATTCGGCGGAAGGGTATGCGGGTCAGCAAAGATCGCCAACATAGGGCAATGGACGCCGCCAAAGATCTCAAATCCCTTCAAAATGGCAGCGTTTATCCTTACTTGTGGTGTGTCAGGCGGTCCTGGGGCGTTATCCGGGACGTTCTGCAGGCGCTTCTCTTCCTGTTCCAGCAATTTCTGATACCGAGGCAGGCTAACCTTCAGCAGATGTTCCACCTGGGCTTTTTGTTCTTTAGGGGACTCGGGCGAACCATAAGCGTTCAGTTCATTTCGCAGCGCAAAGGTGTCGAACATTCCTTCTGCTTCTGTTCCGTGGTCGTTGAAGAAGGCGTAGGCATATGCGGCATCCAAATAGATCAATCCTGCTACTTTGTCGGAATAACGCGTGCCGATGGAACTCAATTCTTCTCCCGCAATGGAATGTCCAACGAGAATTGGCCGTTTGATCTTAAGTGTGTCCATCACAGCAATCACATCATCTCCCAGACGCTCTGCAGTGTAGTTTTCGCACGCAGGCTGAGGTGCACTGGATTTTCCAAAGCCGCGCCGGGTGATGGCGTAGACGTGGTGGCTGGTAATGAAATTCAAGGCAAATTTATCGAAGGCATGCCCCGTGTCCCCCGCCCCGGCCAGAAACACGAGTGGCTTTCCTGTACCGCCCCAATCCAGAACTTCCAGCTTTACGCCCGGCTCGACGGTGACGAAGCGAACCGTGTGTGGAGAGGGATCAATCGGCCAGGCCGTGGTTGGAGTGGTTCGCATCAATAAAAGCGAAGTTGGTGTATCCGCGCGCGTGAACCTACCTGACATTGCGTTCCGGTCTGCCGACAGAACGCCTTCGTATGTCAAACTGTTATCGCTGGTAATGCTGAATTTAACCGCCGATCCGGCCACAGTCACGGTATCGGTCTCTGCGCCGTCCGGACCTTGATCAATGCTGTAGATGGTGGCGCGAAGTGCGGCATTC
>JADGNO010000183.1 GCA_017883405.1 Occallatibacter sp.
AATAAGCCATGATTTCGAAAACGCCAAAATTTTAGCGCTTTCAGAGGAACCGGCAAAAACCTGGCCGCGAACGCTGCGCTAACGTTCTGATTCATTAAGGCCGCGCATTTGGCTCCGCACCTGCCTTTATGGCTGCGTGATTCTACCTGCAGCCTGGACGCAACAATTTGAATCCGTTCTTCCATCCGCTGCGCCCGTAAGGGCCGGCGCACAGCTTACAGCGGCGGCGCAGATCGTCGCCTTCGTTGCCGATGGCCCCGCCAATCAAGCGGCGGTCGCGAATCAGAAGACTACGGATGCCCCTGCCGAATCCGCTCAAAGCGCTTCAGTTCACTCCGACTTAGAGCAGTCCGCATTCAACCAGTTGATCTCGCAGCTTGTGGCTGAAGACGCAGTTCCCGTTGCCGCAAGCGCCCCTGGCTCTGTGCCGGCGGCTACGCAAATCCCGAAGCTCACGGCGAGAACTCTCACCCCGATTGCCGCCCTCGCGCCGGACCTGCCGGCGTTGTCTTCAACGCTGCCAGCCGCGATCGTCGGCGACAAACTTGTAGCGGCTCCGCCAACTGGCACGCGGCGGATTGTTCCGGTCGAAGCGCTTGCGCCAAAGGCCGGGAAGATTCAATTCGCAGGCATTCCGATCGATGTCTACGTTCCCATCGCCATCGTTCCAAAACCGCAGCCACTACCTTTGATCGCATCGGGAAGCGCTGCAGAGAAGTCCACTGAAATGGCGCCCGTATCATCTTCCGATGAATCGGCCCCGGTGCGTCTTGAGGAAGCGCCCGTTCTGAAGATAACCATACACCTGAGTCCGTCTGAAGCTTCCGCGGTCGCCACTTCCGCACCGGCACAGGCGACGGCAACTCCGGTCGCGATAACTGCTCGGATCCCAACTCCTGCCGGGCCCGCCGCGGATCCTCTCCAGGCAGCGCCCCAGGCAGCAATGATGCATACGTCGATTCCGCGGAAGGCGCCTCCAGCCTCCCTTCAAATGCCGGTGACCGTAAAACCCGTGGTCAATACAGATTCAGTCATGTCTCCACCTGACCGGGCCCGTTCGGATGCATTCGCTTTGAAATCGCAGCTCAAGACGGCACCATTTGCCTCTCCCGTCGCAGCGAGAAAGCCGATCTTTCCGAACGAGCCAACCCAACAAAATCAAAGCCAGCCTGACTCACAACAGAATCCAGAGGGTGCTGTCCCCGACGCTGCGCCAGACACTGTCCCTGACCGCCATGCCTTTGCTGGCACAGGCGCGCACACGGTGACCCGGGACGCAGGCAGCCAGATCATTGCTCCTTTGCCCCAGCCAGCAGCCGCCGTCGCCCCCGGCAATTCGCAAAGCTCTCCTGCATCGATTTCGGGACCCGTGCCAGTCGTGCCCACCACGACGGCCCCCGCACCTTCCCCCGAAACGCCGGTGATCGTGAAGCCGGAACCGCAACCGAGCGGCGTTCCCTGGAGGCAGGAATCGCTGGTCGATCCGGCGAAAACACAGCAGCCGCTGCGCTCTCTTTCACTGGAGTTCACACCCGACGGGGCTCGCGACATCAAAGTGCGCCTCTCCGAGCACGGCGGTGACGTCCATATTTCACTTCACGGAACAGATCCCTCGCTTGCAGGCCGCGTGAGCGAAGGCGTCAGCGATCTTGTAGGTTCACTGTCCAAAGCCGGGTACGATGCCCAGGCCTGGACCCCCGGTCAGGGACATCAGGACCAGCGGCAGCAGTCTGAACAGCGCAAAGCCCCTCGCAACAATTCTGGCGGGGCAAGCGCGGAAGAGTTCAGCGGAATATTCGAACCAGCCATTCAGGAGATCATATGAGCCCCACAACGAATTCATTAATGCCACCAGCGGCGCCGGCTGCGCCAGTCAGCCCAATCAGCAAACTCGGCAGCGAGAGCACTTTTCTGACGCTACTGGTTTCGCAGTTGAAAAACCAGGACCCGATGAGCCCGGCGGACAGCACTCAATTCGTTGCGCAGCTCACGTCCTATAGCCAGCTCGAGCAACTGATCAATATCAACAAAAACACAACGCCAGCCAGCACTACAACGCCAACTACAGGGAGCTAATCATGGGAACAGCCTTTTCAAACGCACTCTCGGGACTCAAAGCGAATTCTGAAGCGATCAACGTCGTCAGCGGCAACCTCGCCAACCAGAACACATACGGCTACAAAGCCAACCACGTGTCTTTTCAGGAGCTCGTCAGCGAGAGCATTTTGGGAACGTCCACCTCAAACCTGACCGGGGCTTCCGTCATACCGCTGTCGAGCCAGTCCTTTTCGCAGGGGTCAGTCACTGCTACGGGCGAGCCTTATGACGCCGCGATACAGGGCAACGGCTTCTTCGTCGTGCAGAATGCACTTGGCCAGCAGGCATTTACCCGCGCGGGCAACTTCACGCTCGACGCCACCGGACATCTCCTGACCCAGAGCGGCGGCTATGTAGAGGGCTGGAACGGCATTAACGGCGCAGTCAATACCAATTCTCCCCTCAGCAATATCGTGGTTCCGGTGGCCGGACTCAGAGCGCCGACCACTACGACAGAGTTCAGTCTCAATTTGAACCTGAATGCAAACGCGGCCACTGGTTCCGCGGATGCGACTTTCAGCTCACCCATGCAAGTCGTGGACTCCCAGGGCCAGACGCATGTGTTGACTATCACCTATACCAAACAGTCCGCCGGCAACTGGAATTATGACGTAACCGTACCCTCGGCGGATATTACCGGAGGAGTGGGGGTCACGACCTCGCTTCTTGCCGCGCCTGGGACCCTTACGTTTGATGCCAAAGGCAACCTCACGTCTCCCGCAGTCGGAGATGCCCCTACCGTGCTCACCGTTACGGGACTGGCCGATGGCGCTGCCGACATGCCCATCACATGGAATTTTTTCGACAGCACCAAGAAGCCGCAAATCACGCAGTACGATCAGACCTCGGCCAATCTGGCAAGCGCTCAGAATGGTACCCAGGCAGGACAATTGACCGGCATCGCCATTGGCGATAACGGCCAACTCACCGCTTCCTATACGAACGGCGACAGAGTCGCGGTCGCGCAGCTCGCCGTCGCCACGGTGCTGAATCCCCAGTCAATGCGGGATCTGGGGAACAACACATTCGGAGTTACATCCGCGACTTCAGTACCTGCCATTGGCACGCCTGGCACCGGTTCGCGAGGTACAGTCAGCGGCGGCGCTCTGGAAGCGTCAACGGTCGACATAGCCACCGAGTTCACTAATCTTCTTGTGTACGAACGCGGCTATCAGGCGAACTCGAAAGTAATCACCACGGAAGACCAGGTGGTTCAGTCAACCCTTCAGCTCATCACCGGCTAAATGACACCGCAGGAAGAAGTCGCGCACATAGGTAACGTCGCAATCGAGATTGAGGTGCAGCTTGACAGCCGATGGATGAAGTTGTCGGACATCCTGGCGCTGGAAGAGGGCAGCATCATCGAGATGAGACGCTCGGCCGGCGAGAACATCGACATCTTCATCGGAAAAAAACTCGCGGCATTCGGAGAAATCGTGATCATCGAAAGCACTATGGGCGTGCGTATCACGGATTTCAATATTGAGCGGTAACCAATAAACG
>JADGNO010000184.1 GCA_017883405.1 Occallatibacter sp.
CAGCAGCGTGAGTTCTTCTCCTGATTGCGTGCAGCCGACGTGGTTGCACTCACCCAGCAGTTGCGCGCATCCGCAGGTGCACATCATGCGATGATTCAGATCGTAGTAGCGTGCGTTCGAATCGGTAGCGCCCATGGAGAAGCAAACCGCGACGGCGAGCGCTGTTGCCTGCGCAATTTTCATCCAGCGTGAGCGCATCAGTCGCCTCCCTTCAGTACTGGCTCGGTCGGTATGGTGCGTACTGCAGGCACGCGCAGCGAGGCTGTTTGCGGAGTCAGGCTGGGAACCAGTGCGATGAACGTACCCCAGATGATGATCACCAGGCCTGCCCAGATCCAACCAACCAGCGGATTCAGAAATGCTTTGATGATCGGTTGACCGGAGTCCGGATTCGTTCCCTCATACACGACGTACAAATCCCAGCTCGGCAGTGAGTGAATCGCCACCATGGTCTGCGGCTGCTGGCTCGCCAGGTACACGCGCTTTTCCGGCGTCATCTGGAACTGCTTTTTGCCGTCCCTGTACACATCGAGCATGGCGTACTCAGAGTTGTAATTCAGATTCGAATCCTGCGTGGCTCCCACTTGCTCAAGCGTGTACGGGCCGATGGTCATGTGGTCGTGCAGACCGAGTTCCTGTTCCTGCGTCGTGTTGAACGCTGCGCCGGCCAGGCCCACCACCACGATCACCACGCCAATGTGAATGATGTAGCCGCCGTAGCGCCTCGTATTGCGGCGCGTCAGCAGCCACATGCCCACGGCAAGATTGCGCCCCGTTTGCCTGGAAATAACACCGGCGCCGCGCAAAAATTCTGAAGTGATCGCGGTCATCACAGCCGCGGAAACTGCAAACGCAACCAACGCGTAGAAGTTGCCGGAAGAAAATTGCCCGCCCTTCCACGGATTTACGCCAACAGCGAAGCAGACAATTACCGTGGCCCAAAGTGCAATGACCGGAAGCACAAAATTGCGCTTGATGCTCTTGAGCGATGTGGAACGCCACGGCAGCAGCGGTCCTACTCCGGTAAGGAAGAGCAGAAACAATCCAATGGGAATGGCAACGCGGTTATAAAACGGCGCGCCCACCGTAACTTTGGTGCCCTGCACATATTCAGAAAGGATTGGGAACAGCGTTCCCCACAGGATCACAAAACACGCGGTCAGCAATACAAGGTTGTTGAACAAGAAGCTCGACTCGCGGCTCACCAGCGATTCCATATGCTGTTCGCTCTTTAAATGATCGCGATGCAGAATGTACGTAAAGATGCACACCGCCAGCACAATACCCATGAACACAATGAACCACGTGCTGATGGACGACTGCGCAAAGGCATGAACCGAACTCACCAGGCCGCCACGCGTCAGCGTAGTTCCCAGCATCGTAAGCAGGAAAGTGGAGAAGATGAGCCACACGTTCCAGCTCTTCATCATGCCTTTCTTTTCCTGCATCATCACGGAGTGCAAAAATGCCGTACCCGTAAGCCACGGCATAAAGCTTGCGTTCTCCACCGGGTCCCAACCCCAGTAGCCGCCCCAGCCAAGCACCGCGTACGCCCAGTGCATGCCAAGAAAGATGCCGGCAGTAAGGAAGAGCCACGTAACCAGCGTCCATACGCGCGTGATCTTGATCCACTTTTCACCGGGGTAGCGCATCATCAATGCCCCCAGCGCAAACGCGAACGGAACCGAGAAGCCTACATACCCCAGGTAGAGCATCGGGGGATGGATCACCATCTCCGGATACTGCAGTAGCGGGTTTAGACCATTGCCATCATCAGGAATTGCTCCCCGCAGCAGCGCAAACGGCGGTGCCGCAAAATTCAAAAGCAGCAGGAAGAAAACCTGAACGCCGGCCAGTATCGATCCCGCGTAGGCGTACAGCTTCACATCGGTCTTGTGCCGCAGGCGAAGAACGAAGCCGAATGCTGCCAACAACCATGCCCACAACAGCAGCGAACCCTCCTGGCCGCTCCACATGGCCGAAAACTTGTACGGGCCAGGCAGGGCGCGGTTGGAGTGTTCCATAATGTAAGCGATTGAAAAATCATTGGTAAAGACGGACCAGATAAGGGCAAACGCAGCCGCCGTTACGGCCAGAAAACCGGCAATTCCAGCGCGCCGTGCCGTATCCGCCAGCCGCTCAGGAGAAATGCGCGCCGGCTGACCCGTGGCGATAAGCCGCAATGCAAATCCGCCGGCCAACAAGTTGTAGGCCGCCAGGGCTAGTGCAATTAAAAGTGCGAAGCTACCAAACGCTGCCATGAGGACTCCAGGAAGATTCTCGCACGCAAGGGGTAGATGAAGAGAGCCTTCCAACGAGGTAATTCTCTAACCATCATAGGCTTTTCGCGTGTGATTTGGCTCACACCAAGTCATCAACGCCCATTGGCGTGTGACAAGGCGGCCATCCTGGCTTGAACTATTGAGATTTCAGGCAGTTTTGAGCTGGCGAGGAGCCCACGTTTTCAGCATCTTGGCTACAGCGGAGAGCAGGTCGTCGGCGGTCACCGGTCTCTTGAGGAACACTACCGGATATCCGGAAAGTTCATCATGATCCAAAGGCTTTTCGCCAATCACCAGGATGGGAAGATCAGGCTTGCGCACATGCAATTCGGGGAGGAAGCCGGCAAGTCCGATGCCGGAGTGCTGATTGCCTGAAACAACCAAGCCCAGATTCTCGGCAAACTTTGGCTGTTCCACCAGGGCAAGGGCCTCGGCCGCATCGCTGGCCCGCCGTACGTCTGCGTACTTCCGCTCCAGTATGGCTTTTCGCACCAACGCATGCAGAGGGTCTTCGTCCACCAGCAGAATTTTTGTCATTTACCCAGATGTATTGCACGGCGCCTATCAGCCGATGCATCCCCAAGATCATAGAGCCCGATCTCGTTGCTTCGATGTGCCGGGTTTCGAGGCGGTTGCCTGCTGTGCGCCGTAATCCTGTTGGTTCCGATCACCAGAGTTGTAGTCACGACCCATAAGTTGTATGACAAATGTAAAGTGGAGGTCGGTTCCAGCCTTAGCCGAAAAGGAACTCTTTTTCGCGAAGCTCCTTGATGCTGTCACGCAAGCGAGCCGCCTTTTCAAATTCGAACTTCTTCGCCGCTTCGCGCATGTCGGCTTCCAGCTTGGTAATGTAAGCGTCCAGTTCCAACTGCGAACTGAGCTCAGGCAGTTCGGCTGTCGCTTCTTCGGCAACCTCGCCGTACTCGGCCTTGAGTATTTGCGCCAGGCCCATGTCCACCTGGCTGATAATCGACTGCGGCGTAATCCCATGCTCCACGTTGTAGGCCGTCTGCACGGTGCGGCGGCGGTCGGTCTCATCGAGAGCGCGGCGCATGGAGTCCGTCATTCTGTCCGCATATAAGATGGCCCTGCCTTCAAGGTGGCGCGCGGCGCGGCCCATGGTTTGAATCAGCGACCCGGTTGAACGCAGAAAACCTTCTTTGTCTGCATCCAGAATGGCCACCAGTGAAACCTCGGGCAGATCCAGGCCTTCGCGAAGCAGGTTGATGCCGATCAGCACATCGTATTCGCCCTTGCGCAGCCCGGCCAGCAGTTTGACGCGCTCAAGCGTTTCAATCTCGGAGTGCATGTAGCGGCAGCGGACGCCAACCTCGGTGTAATAGCCGGCCAGGTCCTCTGACATTCGCTTGGTCAGCGTGGTAACAAGAACGCGCTCGTTGCGTTCGGCGCGGTCGCGAATCTCAGCCAGCAGATCGTCAATCTGGCCCTTCACCGGGCGAATCTCCACCTGCGGATCGACCAGTCCCGTCGGACGAATCACCTGCTCAACAACAATTCCCGCCGAGCGCGTAAGTTCATACGGGCCGGGTGTGGCAGAAACATAAATTGTCTGGTGAACGCGGTTCTCAAATTCCTCAAACTTGAGCGGGCGATTATCCATTGCTGAGGGCAGGCGGAATCCGTAGTCGACAAGATTCTGTTTGCGGCTGCGGTCGCCGTACCACATGCCATGCACCTGCGGAATGGTGGCGTGGCTCTCGTCGACAAAGAGCAGAAAGTCGCGCGGAAAATAGTCCAGCAGCGTGGGCGGAGCCTCGCCCGGCAAACGGCTGGAAAAGTGACGCGAGTAGTTCTCAATTCCGTGGCAGTAGCCCATCGACTTGATCATTTCAAGATCGAAACGCGTCCGCTGATGAACGCGCTGCGCTTCAACCATGCGGCCCTCTGCTTCAAGCTGGGCAACCCACCCGTTGAGCTCGGCGACAATGGAGTCGATGGCTTCAGCCTTGCGTTCCGGCTGCACCACGTAATGGCTCTTGGGGTAAATCGGCAGGCGCGAATACTTTTGCTTCACGGTGCCAAACAGCGGATCGATCTGCGAAAGCGATTCGATCTCGTCGCCAAACAGCTCAATGCGATAGGCGTTTTCGTCGTAGGTGGGGAAGACCTCGATAATGTCACCGCGCACGCGAAAGGTGCCGCGTCGGAAATCTACGTCGTTGCGCTCGTACAGAATTTCAACCAGCCGCCGGGTAATATCTTTGCGGCTGATGTGCTGACCCTTCTCCAGCAGCAGCAACATGCCGTAGTAAGCCTCAGGCGATCCCAGACCGTAGATGCAACTGACCGAGCTGACTATGATGGCGTCGCGGCGCTCAAACAGGGAACGCGTAGCGGACAGCCGCAGCTTGTCCAGCTCCTCGTTGATGGTGGCTTCCTTCTCGATATAGAGGTCGCCGGCCGGGATGTAGGCTTCGGGCTGGTAGTAGTCGTAGTAGCTGACAAAGTATTCGACAGCGTTGCCGGGGAAGAACTGCTTGAACTCATGATAAAGCTGAGCGGCCAGCGTCTTGTTATGGGCAAGGATCAGAGCCGGCCGGTTGGACTGTTCAATCACCTTGGCCATGGTGAAGGTTTTGCCGGAGCCAGTCACGCCCAGCAACACCTGGTGCTGCTCGCCGGCTGCAAGACCGGACACAAGCTCGTCGATCGCCCGCGGCTGGTCCCCCCTGGGCTTGTACTGGGTTACAAGCTGAAAGTCCATTCAAACATTATACTTTGAAGGCGAACGTTTGGCGAAATAAACTGCACTCCTCGTCCATCCTGATTATCGCTACCAAAGCGGTCGCGAGCCGGTGACAGGCTTTCGCGGCGTCTTGTAGTATTACCCGACATGATCGACAGAAGAAGCTTTATCCGTTCCAGCGCAATCGTGTCCGGCGCGGTGTTGGCCGGGGTGGCCCCCGTATTGGCGGCGGACGCCGAAATAGAAATCACGCCGCGTGAAGATGGGCCGGAGATCAGCGCTCACTTGTACGGGCAATTCATTGAGCACTTGGGCGGGGTAATCTACGACGGCATCTGGGTCGGCAAGAACTCAAAAATTCCCAACGTCGGCGGAATCCGAAAGCAGTTCATCGATGATATGACACGCATCGGTGTGCCGAACTTCCGCTGGCCGGGCGGCTGCTTTGCAGACGCATACCACTGGCGCGACGGAATTGGCGCCAAGCGGCCGCGCACCTACAACTACTGGCAGGCGAGCGCCCCTGACGGAGTCGATGTAACGGAGTCAAACAACTTCGGCATCCACGAGTTCATGCATCTCTGCAAACTGACTGGTGCCGAGCCGTATCTGGCCGCGAACATGGCCTCCGGGTCTCCGCAGGAATTTCACGATTGGGTTGCATACTGCAACGCGCAGGTAGGCACATCGTCGCTTGCAGACGAGCGAGCGGCCAACGGCGACAAGGAACCGTTCGGCGTTAAGTGGTGGGGCGTTGGCAACGAGTCGTGGGGCTGCGGTGGCGATATGAATCCGCAGGAATACGCAACGCTGTACCGGCGCTTCGTTACGCAGTATCCCGCATACGCACCAAAACCGTTCCTCGTTGCAGTGGGACCGCGCGGCCACCAGCCAGACTTGGACCTTGGATGGACGAAGGGTTTCTTTGAAGCAATGGTTGGGCATCGCTCGCCAGTCGACGGTTTGTCGATCCACTTCTACACCGACTTCAGAAATTCAGCCGAAAAGGTGGCGACATTCAACGCGCAAGGCTGGTTCGACGTTATCCGCGAAGGCGCACGAATCGAAGACGTCATTAAGCAGCACTGGGCGCTGATGGAGAAGTTCGATCCAAAGCATCACACACGGCTGATCGTGGATGAGTGGGGCGTCTGGTACAAGAAGGGCGAAGAGATTGCGCCAAACTATCTGCTGAGTCAGCCGCTCACGCTGCGCGATGCGGTGCACACCGCTTACAGCTTCGACATCTTCAATCGCCATGCTGAAAAACTGGCCATGACCAACGTGGCGCAAACCATCAACTGCATCCACTCGCTCTTTCTGGCGGAGGGCGACAAGTTTGTGCGCCTGCCTCCTTATTATGTGTTCGAAATGTACCGCGGACACATGAACGCGCGGCAAGCGGGGATCAAGATTCACTGCGAAGATTTGAATGTGCCCACGGCAGCCGGCTCGGCGACGATAGCAGGCCTTTCCGGCTCGGCTTCTACGAAAGGCAAGATGCTGACCGTAACCCTGACGAATCCGTCTCTTGATTCGCCACGCTCGGCGGTCGTCCGCCTGGCAACCGGCGGCATTACTGAGGGTAGAGGGCAGGTCCTGACCCATGAGGACATGACCAAGAGCAACACCTTCGCACATCCGAACGAAGTTCACCTTGCGCCATTTAGAGTGAACATTCGCGGCAACTTGGCTGAAATTTCAGTACCACCGCGCGCCGTCGTTGCCCTTGAACTGAAATTGAGCTAACCGGCCAGAAAGGTTCATCTTTATGATTCCTTTATAAAAGCCTTATGCAAGTTTGGTCGCCATTTGCCGAAAATGGCTGCATGTTCCATACGATTGGCGCATTTGCAGTTCATATGGTTTCTGCGGTGTTTTTCATTGGATTGGCGGGATCGACTGTTGTCGTCCTGTTCAGCTTCTTCGACGATTTCACCCAGCTCTTCGCCAAAGAAAAGTTCGAATCGATTCAACCCCCTCCGCCGGCGAAGTAGAATCAGGGCCTTTTTGCGGCGCGACCTCGTCTTCCGATTGATGGCGCTCAGATCGAAGTCGGCTTGCCTGAGAACATCAGCGCCGCCGATGGCGAAATCAATATTGGCTGCCAAGTCAGTTTAACTACCGTCACATCGTCCACCTGTCCAAATTCCTTCGCCACTTCGGCAATGTCCTCTGCGGACTTGGTAGAAATTGCCGCGGTCTTCTCAAATCCCAACAACTCTCCAGCGGCATTGCGCGCTTCAGGCACGCCATCGGTGACGAGCGTCAGCTGGTCGCCCGGCTTCAACCTGAACTTCGATTCGGTATATTTTGATTCGCGATGCAGGCCGAGCGGAAGATCAGACGAAAGTTCCAACTCCCGGTCGCCAAGATAGGGCTGCAGATGCCCTGCATTGGCGCCGGTGACAGTTCCATCTGGATCGATGCAAAGCACAATGCGAGTAGTGAATCCGTCGTTGGTCCGCCCCAGCATGCGCAGATTCATGGCGCGAAGAATCTCGCCGGGGCTGCGCGAGTAATGCGCCAGGGTGCGAAACGTGCCAACCAAAAGGGACACGGTCATGGCCGCGGGCATGCCCTTGCCGCTCACATCGCCCACCACAACAAGCGCACTTCCGTTGGGCACGCCGATCACCTGAAAAAAATCTCCGCCAACCTGGCTGGCGGGCTTGTAAACCGCCTCCAATTGGAATCCTGGAATCACAGGAAATTCGTTGGGGATGAGGACATTCTGCACGGTGCGTGCGGCTTCCAATTCCGACTGCAGACGTTCTTCATCGCGGCGGCTGCGCGCATAGCGCAGAATGAGCACAAACAAAACCACCAGGTTGGTTACATCGCCGCGCAACGATGGAATGTAGTAGGGGAAGGGCGAGTTGAATCCGTAATTGATGTAATGGACAAACGCCCGCGCCCACGGCTGGTGTGCGAAATGGGGGATGGCAGTGATTCGTTGAACCAGCGTTTCTGCCACAACCCACGCTTCAGGAAACAGGAGAATTGCAGCATCCCTGCTGCCTTGTCTCCACGCGCGAAAGATGAGTGCAGCAAGGCACACATTGCTGATCGCGAGACCATAGCTCAACGCACTTTCACCCGTCTGGGTGGGCTGGAAGACATTGAACACGTAACCGCAGGCCGCAAGGATCACGGAAGCAGCGCCAACGACGTAAGGCCAGGAGCGTGGCTGCCTGAGGAGCGTTGCAAAAAACTCAAGCGAGAGTAGATACCCCAGGACAATTGCGAGCGATCTGAGCAGGAGATAGGTATAAACGGCAACCGGTTGAAATGCCCAGGTGAGCAATAAGACGTGATACGCGGACCAGTCCATTAGGAACAGGCCGAACCATAAGTACTCGCGTTCTTTGCGACGCAACAGGAACATGCCGAGACTGGCAAGCGCGCCGATAGAATTCGCGAATAATTCAATGACCGACGCCGAGTTTGCCCAATACACTTCGCGGCCTTCCAATTCGCGCCAACGGGCAATGGCCTGGGCATCGCCGATTCTCGGATTCACCAGGAGTCCACTGGGAATGGCATCGGCATAAAGCGGCGGAGACCATACTCGAATTGCAAGCAGTAGCCGGCCTGACGCTATGAGCGACGCGGGAATTGCGAATTCGCGCCGTCGCGTCATCACCCATTTTGGATCCGGAGGCAATCCCCCGTTCTGTCCGATGAGTTGGCCGTTGGCAAAGACCTGGCAACTGGCCCACAGAAGTGGAATATAGAGGGCCTGCGTACCGGCATTCGGGGGAAGCTCAATCTCAATGCGGTACCACGCTGCGCCACCGTAGCCGGCGTATCCCTGCTGTGACCAGTCCTTGTCAGTGCGCAACAAAGACCAGCCGGAATCGTCAAAATCAGGATTGGCCCAGCCTGGGTCGTCACCGGTGTGGAAGCGCCACGGACCCGCGAGTTCGGTCATGGCCACGCGGTCGTCCTTCAGGTCGACGCGCTGCCCGAAAGCAGAACACGATAAGACCAACAACCCGAGTGAGAGTGTGAGTTCTCGCAGGCGCATGTCTTCATCCAGAACTTGAAGGTGGGAAACCAGGAAAAATTAGATGATGTCACGCCGTATGAGTTCGTGCAATCCGAATCGCAGAGTGACTTCAATGCCCGTCGCCGATCAATGAATGCTCGTTAGGCTATCCATGCCTCGACGGAGAAATTGTATTGCGGCAACACGCCGGTTTCCGCAGCCATCCGGAAGAAGCCTTTCATTCCTTCAATACACTCGTCGTCCAGAACGTAGTGAATATTCTCGGTGAGATATTTGCGGATGGTGTTTTCAGGAACGGGGAAACGTATGGCCCACTCCGTCACAAGCGCGTCAATGTTGGCCAGGCCGTGATCGCGCGAGCGGATGAAGTCTTCTGCAATGCTGTCATCCATGGCGCTGCCGGGCGCGGCAGCCCACACAGCCGAGACAAACGGAAGCCCGGTCAGCGTGCGCCACTCGTGAGCAAGATCGTGATAGACGAGTTCTTCTTTTGTGCGCACAAAGCGATTCGACCGCTCCTCAAGCGCGAACAACGCGGGATCGCCAATGATGATGGCGGCGTCCGCGCGTTCAAGCATGGTGTCAAGATCGGCGGCCATTGGAACAAACTGAATACCGGGATTGTTCCACTTGTGAAACAGGATATGCGCATACGAGACCGTGGTGCGGCTCGCTGTATCTGCCGCAACGGTGCGCAACTCCGTAAGCGGCCTGTTGGCGCGGCGAACCAGCAACAGCGAACGGACGCGATCCTTTGACGCGATCGTGCAGCCCGGCAGAATTCGCAAGCCGGCAACGGTAGTCAGTGCGGCAATGGGGATCAGACCAATATCGGAAGTGCCGTTGGCCAGGCGCGCCGCGCACTCCGAAGGCATCATGTATTGAATGCTGTAGCGGCGAGCGAGCGAGTCTGCCAGTGGCGGATGCTCGAAGTCCCACATAAGCGGGGCGGGATTTAAAAAGCCGATTGCGGCAATGCGCAAACGTGAATCCTGAAAAGAGTTCACTTTCATTAGATTACCAAGTCCGCAGCGTGGATTCCCGGCAGAGTACAGGCGAGGGTAACGTGCTCCCGGCTTGACACGCAGCCCGCAGGCAAGTAACGTGAGCGCAAATCCCTTATTTTGCGCATTTGGTTTCCTGTGAGGAAGCAGTGGTGTGCAATTCCGGGGCATGGATTGCTGCCATTATGGGAACAATTGTTGAAAATAATATAGTTATGTCCGAAGAAGATCGACTGGCTTCCCAGGCGTGGCAAGACACGCGTCTGGCTTGGCTGGCGCTGGCCATGTCTCCCGGTCTCGGGCCCAAACGCATTGCCGACGCAATGCGCCAGGTACAAAGGCCAATCGATATTTTGTCGCTGCCGCTGACGGCGCTTGAGGGCTTGCGGTTTCCTGCCGAGGCGGCGCAGTTCATTTTCGACGGCAAGGCGCGCACCGCAGCCGAAGCGGAACTCAAACGCGTGGCTGCCGAAGACGCCATTGTCCTGAGCTTCGATTGCCCTCAATATCCGGAGCGGCTGAAAGAAATTTTCGATCCGCCGCCGGTTCTCTGGGTACGCGGCGACGTAACGTTGCTCAGCCGGCCGTCAATCGCCGTCGTAGGCACACGCCATCCCACGCCTTACGGCTCGGGCGTGGCAGAGATGATTTCGCGCGACTTGGCGGCGCGCAATTTGCTCATCGTCAGTGGTATGGCGCGCGGCATTGATACCTGTGCGCATAAAGGCGCGCTAGCGGCACGCAAGCCTACCGTAGCAGTCTGGGGAACCGGCATTGACGTCATCTATCCCAAGGAGAACCGCAAGCTGGCCGAGGAAATTCTGGCGATTGGCGGTGCCATCGTGAGCGAAGTACCGATGGGCACGTTTCCGGCCCCGCAGAATTTTCCGCGGCGCAATCGCATTTTGAGCGGACTGAGCGTGGCAGTCCTGGTTGTCGAAGCCAGCGAAAACTCAGGCACGCGTGTTACTGCCCGTTGCGCGGCCGACCAGAACCGCGATTTATATGCTGTCGCTGGCAACGTAACCAACAAGCAATCGTGGACGCCGAACACGCTCATCAAGCAGGGAGCCAAGCTGGTGGCCAGCTGGGAAGACGTGTGGGAGGACCTGCCCTCCCAGATCCGGGTGGAACTGGACTCGGGGTATGGCTGTGAATCCGGAGCCAGTGTTACCGCATCTTTATTGCCGGATCCCGTTTTACGCCCCCAAGAAGTCATGGTCCTGGAGGTACTTCGCCAGGACACAAGCCTTCAAATCGACGAAGTTCTTGATGCGCTCGAGACGCAACTTACATCTTCTGAAGTGTTTACGGCTCTATTTGAGCTGGAGATGGCGGGGAGGATACGTCAGTTGCCGGGCAAGAACTACGTAAGAACCATGGGATAAAAAGCCCAAAACGCTTTTGAATGGCGTCAATCGGCCTTCAAGACGGACCAACAATTGCACACCGGGATCCAAAATTTGACGTCGGCCCCGGCAACTTGGCCCGTAGTGTCCGATTCCGATAGGGACATGCAGCAATCCAACCACCGGCGCACAGCGGATTGCCTGCGGATTCAGTAATGATATGGATGAAATGGCCTAGTCAGTTAGCCGTTTGATGGCTGGAAAAGGCAGGGGCTCAAATCCGCCATAGTGGAAATGAAATGGTATTCCGTGGTAGGGTGCAAGCTTCGTGGGTGGTGATTTTTCTAAGTTTACCGGCTGGGCAGCCTGAACAGCTCGAACTGGTCCGGGGCGGCAGATGAATCGATTCCGCTTGAACGGAGTCAAACAGGGCTGAATAGGGCTGACAGGCCGGATTGGTACTGTATTAAGGATGGCAATGAGCAGATCACTGGTGATCGTGGAGTCGCCCGCCAAGGCGAAGACGATCGAGAAGTATCTAGGCAAGGGTTTTGAAGTGCGCGCATCTGTCGGGCACATCATGGACCTGCCGAAGAACGACATTGGTGTGGAACTGAAGAATCGGACCTTTGAGCCGGAGCTGGTTGTGTCTCCCGGCAAAGAGAAGGTCGTGGAGCAGCTGAAGAAGCTGGCCGCCAAATCTGACGAAATCTTTCTGGCGCCTGACCCCGACCGCGAGGGCGAGGCAATTGCCTACCACCTCGCGCTGCAGCTTGGAACCAGCGCCAAAGAGCGCAAGAAAATTCGCCGGGTCACGTTCAACGAAATTACCAAGAAGGCAGTGCAGGAAGCATTCAAGCACTCCCGCGACATCGATCAGAACCTGGTAGACGCACAGCAGACGCGTCGCGTTCTCGATCGCCTGGTGGGCTACCAGATTTCGCCGCTGCTTTGGGATAAAGTGCGGCGCGGGCTCTCCGCAGGGCGCGTGCAGACCGTCGCAGTACGCCTGATCGTGGAACGCGAGCGCGAGATTGGTGCATTCAAGCCAATTGAATATTGGACGCTGGACGCCATGCTGCACCCGGAAAAGCAGGCCGACAAAAGTCTGAAGGCGCGCTTCATCGGCATTGATGGAGAGCCGGCGCGCGTTGCCAACGGACAGGACAAGGACGGCAAGGCGCAGTTCATCTCAAATGCACTTGGCGAAAAGGCCGCGATGGACGAAACCATCGACGCGCTCAACAGCGCCAAGTGGTCGTTGACCTCGGTGCAGGCGCGCGAGCAACAGCGCAGGCCGTTGCCGCCGTTCATCACCAGCCAACTTCAGCGCGACGCCTCAAACAAGCTTGGTTTCAACGTGCGGCGCACCATGGGTGTAGCCCAGCGTCTTTATGAAGGCGTTGATGTCGGCGCGGAAGGCACCGTCGGCTTGATCACGTACATGCGTACCGATTCGCCGCGCGTAGCGCCAGAAGCAATTACCGGAGCGCGCGAGTGGATCACCAAGGAGCTCGGCGCAAAGTACCTGCCTGAAAACCCCAACACGTACAAGGGCAAGAAAGATGCGCAGGACGCGCACGAAGCCATTCGTCCCACCGATGCATCGCGCACGCCTGAGTCGATTGCACGCTATCTGAGCGATGAGCAGCTAAAGCTCTACACGCTCATCTGGCGGCGTTTTGTCGCTTCGCAAATGGTGCCGGCAGTCTACGACGTAACCACTGCGAACATTGCCGCCAAGTCGAGCAAGAACGGCAAAACGTACGATTTTCGCGTCAGCGGTTCGGTGATCCGCTTCGACGGCTTCCTCAAAGTTTACGAAGTGGCCGAAGACAAGAAGGACGACGACGATGAGTCGTCAAACAAGCTGCCTAGCCTGGACGGCGTTAAGACTCTGGAACTCGAGAAGCTCGATTCGGAGCAGCACTTCACGCAGCCGCCTCCGCGCTATAACGAAGCTTCGCTGGTAAAGGAGCTTGAAGAGCGCGGCATCGGACGCCCATCCACCTACGCGTCCATCATCAATACGATTCAGGACCGCGAGTACGTGGTCAAGCACGGCGGTTCGCGCGGGCGGTTCTATCCAACTGAGATTGGCGTGGTGGTGTGCGATCTGCTGGTCAAGAATTTTCCGTACATCTTCGATACCGCTTACACGGCCAAGCTGGAAACAGAGTTGGACGATATTGAAGAGGGAACTGAAAAGTGGATTGATCTTCTGAAAGGTTTCTACGGCTACTTTGAAAAAGAGCTGAAAGAAGCCGGCAAGAAGATGGAAAACATCAAGCGCCTTGAACAGGTGACCAACGAGAAGTGCGAGGTGTGCGGGTCGCCTCTGGTGCTCAAGTGGGGCAAGTTCGGCACCTTCTTTGCGTGCTCGGCCTACAACAAGAAGGATCCGACGAGCTGCACGTTCACCAAGGAAAACATCGCGGCCAAGCCGGACCTGAATACGCCTGAAGCGCAGGAAGCCGGCGATACGGAAGAGTATTGCGAGAACTGCGGCAAGGTGATGGTGATGCGGCGCGGTCTGTTTGGGCCGTTCATGAGCTGCCCGGACTACAACGCTGATCCGCCCTGCAAGACGTTCCGCAAACTGAGCCAGAAGCAGCAGCAAAAGCCGCCGGAGCCAACCGGCGAAGCGTGCCCCGAATGCGGCAAGCCGCTGGTGTTGCGCCAGGGCGCGTATGGTGAGTTCGTATCCTGCTCCGGCTACCCGAAATGCAAGTACATCAAGCAGAACCTGATTGAAGGCTTGAAGTGCCCTAAATGCGGAACCGGTGATGTAGCCGAGCGCAAGGCGCGCCGCGGCAACGTTTTCTGGGGCTGCACCAACTATCCCAAGTGCGACTTCACTTCAAACCTGAAGCCGGTGGCCAAAAAGTGTCCGGAGTGCAGCAGCCCGTACCTGGTTGAAAAGGTTCTCAAGTCCGGCGTCTTCCTGGAATGCCCGAACAAGAAGAAGTCCGCCGAGGAAGAAGCAGCGCCAAAGAAGCGTGCCAAAAAGGGCGCAGCCAAGGCAGCCGAACCGGAAGAGGGTGCAAAGGTGGTCTGCAGCTACTCCAAGAGAATTGGGGACGCCCCTCCACCGCCAACGGTGGAATCGCACGGCCCCGTAGTTGAGCCCGACGGCGAAAACAAAGTGCTGGTTTCTGCTTGAAACGCCGCTGCTAGCTTTTAGCCGTTAGCGCTTTTCAGCTGGGTACGAGCTCTGGGTGCCCCATCCATCTCGCAGTTCCATCGCGAGATGGGTGGGATAGCAAGCCACTCCATGAGCCACGACAAGCTGAAAGCTAACAGCAGTGGGCCTGATCCGTTAGTATGGGGCGAGCACCCAATGAGGCCCCAATGGAACGAATGCTTGCCACGCCGGCAGATGCCGACATCATCCTGAAGTTATACGAGCTGCGCACTGAAGCGGTCATGCGCGCGTCCCGCGCCTGGGTCATGGGTCAATTCTGGCCTACTACAGCGGATGAAGTCCTGGGGCTTCTGCAGAACCCGGCCGACCCGCACAACCCGCAACTCCGCCAGGTAATAAGCTATTGGGAAATGGCTGCCGCACTGGTAGTTCATGGCGCTGTTTCAGCCGAGCTGTTTGTCGACACCAATGCCGAAGCCTTCTTCCTGCTGGCAAAGTTCGCCCACATTCTGGAAGAAATCAGGCAGAAGAATCCGCAGTTCCTTAGCAAGACATCTGAACTCACCAACCGGTTCCTAACGGCAGGACAGCGCTACGAGGCGATTCTAAAAACGGTTGATGGAATTCGCAGCCAGCGCATGTCGACCCAGCCGTAAAGCCCTCACTTAAATTTCACTTTTGACAAAGCAATTACGCCGTTCCCTTGCCCAACAGGCAGGAGAACGCGCATGATGGTAGCTGTTCGTGTATCCCCCATTCCCCTGGAGGTTCTTGTGAAGCGTGTATCCCTTTTTGCGGTAGCAGCATTGGCCCTCACCAGCTTGGCAGCCAATGCGGCTGACTCTTCCAAAATCAACGGCTGGATATCCGACGCGATGTGCGGCGCAAAACATGCCGGCACCGGTGCGGAATGCGTCAAGAAGTGCATTGCAGGCGGCGAAAAGCCGGTCTTCGTCGACCAGGGCAAGAACGTCTGGACCATCGACAACCCTGAAGCAGTTGCAAACTTCTACGGCGCCCCGGTCGTCATAACCGCAACCACCGACGACACGGCCAAGAGCGTTCACATCGACGCCATTCAGGCCGCCAAGTAAGACAGAACAAAACGTATCTCGCAACACCGGTTTCAGAGTAGCCGCATCTCGAAGGTGATTCGTTCAGGTGGCGTTTTCCTCAAGAAGACACCACCCCTGCGAATCCGACGGGGGCACAAATACTCTGGAACCGATCTAGGGACTCGCCACGCCGCGCAATCTCTGGTAGTGTCGTATCCGTCGGTATTTCTGTGGCCTGCGGGGCCAACAAGATACGACTGTGGAATCTACTATGGCGCGAGCAATCTGGAACGGCAAAGTCATTGCCGAATGCGAATCAACTGAGACGGTGGAAGGGAATGTGTACTTCCCTGAGGCGAGTCTGAAGCGGGAGTACTTTCGTCCGAGTAGCACGACATCCACCTGCCCATGGAAGGGCCAGGCGCGTTACATGAGCCTGCTGATCGACGGGCAGGACAATCCGGACGCAGCCTGGTACTACCCCGACCCAAAACCCGCTGCCCGCAATATCAGAGGCTTCGTAGCCTTCTGGCGTGGCGTGGAAGTGGAAAAGTAAGAGAATTGGACCAGGGACCAGCCGCACGCAGTAAGCCGACCTATTATTCTCAAAATCAATCGACCTGAACGAGGGAACGGAATGCGGCTGCGCGTTAGTCTGTTTACTCTTCTTATTGCGCTGCATATCGCCGGGTGCGTTCAGCATCACGGCGCCGCGGCCAGCGCCACAGCTCCCACGCTGGCGGGCGATACGCAGCACCCCGGCACCTCGCAGAACTGGGTGGATACAAAGCTCTACTTCGGCTTGGGCCCAGCCGACCATCCCGAGCAAGGCATTAACGAGACAGAATGGCGCGCGTTTCTTGATCGCGAAGTAACGCCGCGCTTTCCCTCCGGGCTCAGCGTGCTGGATGTTTACGGTCAATGGCAGGGCAAGGATCAGAAACAAGTTGAGCGGCTGCGCTCAAAAATGCTCATCATTCTCTACGCCGACTCCACAGAAAACAGGGCTAAGATTGATGCCATCCGTGCGGCATGGAAAATGAAGACTGGCGACCAGAGCGTGCTGCGGGTTACGGAGCCTGCGGACGTATCGTTCTGAACGCGCCATAGCCGCATAGCGAACCTTTTCCGGTCATTGATTGTCGCCAGGAAACATATGGCAGACAAGCAATGTGAAAGATGGCCTGGCAATGAAGAACGTCATCGCAATAATGGGCAGCCCGCGCAAAAGAGGCTTTACTTATCTCTCTACTCGGCGGTTTCTTGACAGTCTCAGCTCGTTCGGCGACGTGCAGAGCGAAATGCTGTTTCTGAGCGATTTTGATGTTGAGCTGTGCAAGGGGTGCAAAGCGTGCTTTCTACGCGGCGAGGAGTTCTGCCCGCTCAAGGACGACCGGGACGCGCTCATACGAAGGATGCTCGATTCCGATGGGGTGATCTTTGCCACACCGAACTATTCGTTCCAGGTGTCCGGGCGAATGAAGTGCTTTCTTGACCGGCTGGGTTTTGTTTTTCATCGCCCGTGCTTTCACGGAAAAACGTTTACCAGCATCGTTGCCCAGGGCATCTACGGAGGCGGCAACGTTCGAAAGTATCTGGACTTCGTTGGCGCAGCGTTGGGGTTCAATGTTGTAAAGGGTAGTTGCATCACGGCCCTGGAGCCGATGTCGACTAAAGAACGGGTAAAGATGGAAAAGGCACTTGATGCGCAGGGCAAGTGCTTTCACCAACGTCTGTTTCAGCCCGCACTCACAACTCCTTCGCTCTTGCAACTCATGGGCTTCAGGATGGCGCGAACCAGCATCAAGCTTACTCTGGGCGAGGACAAGCGCGATTACTCCTACTATCGCGATCACGGCTGGTTCAGTTCCGACTTTTATTACCCTATTGAATTGGGCTTGGTGAAGAAGTCGGCCGGAGCCGCCTTTGACTGGACAGCGGGACGAATCTACGGCAATCGTCACGATGCGGGCGCGTGAGGATTACGCCTCCACCACAACCTCGGAAGCCGCTGGGATTGCCGCAGCTGCCTTGACACGTTCGCGCCACGTTACCACTGCAAAACAGCCAAGCATCACAATGAGCGGATCGATCGCGCGCATGTGATAAGGCTCCGGATGATTGAAGCAGTAAATCAACGGGAAAACGAACATCACTGCTCCCAGGCGAAGCGCATTGAACCGGCTCTGCCTCCATAGCAGGAAAAGACCGACTATGGACATTACGGTAAGCCCCGTCGCAAAAGGAATGTTCTCCGGGTCAGTTGGTTCCTGCGCAAGATACAAATGGTCGAAACTCCAATAGCCCGTCCACAGGTAAACCGCGCGACGTGCGCACATCCACGCGTACCACTCGCGATGCTGGCCAATATAGGCGCGCGCTTGCTCGGCCTTGTGGTCCATGTATTGCAATTCACCCATGCGCGTATAGTCGGCGAGTTCGTTCGCGTCGTGTAAAGGATGAAGTTCGTCACTGGTAAAGCGGAGGCCGTCTCCGTTGTTGCCCATCCACAATTCCAGGCCCATACTGTCGCGCATTGGAATGAAGCGGTGAAAAACGATCGCGTTTCGAATGAGCCAGGGCGAGATCGCGGAGGCCAGCGTGAGTGACGCAATTACCCCCGGCATGAGCCAGCGCCGTCCTGAGCGTGCAAGCTTAAATGCGCTCAGCGCCAATAGGACTGGAACAATCGCCAGCACCGAGGGTTCGCATAACCCGGTTATGCCCGCCAAAAGACCAAAACCTGCCCAAAGAGCCAGACGTGGAGACTCCCCCATACGTTGAGAGAAATACAGCAGCCAGCAAAGGCCAAGCAGCAGCAAATGTGTTGACCACGCCCACGCTGCCGAAAAATAGATCCCGTACGGAAACAACGCCCACGCCCACGCGGACCATCTGCCCGCGCTCTCGCCGAAATTTCTTCGCGCTAGTAAAAAGATGGGAATACATGCGAGCGAGTTGATCGCGCAATCGAAGATGTGAACAGCCAGGATCGAGCGTGCGGAATGGACGCCAAAAATTCGGAAAAACACCGAGACAATCAGCGGATAAACCGGCGGCATAATTGCTGACGATTGGTCAGACTGGAACGGGCTGCCGAAACCATGTCCCGCTACCAGCGACCGCGCCACATTACCCTGTTCCCAGGCGTGGATGTGGTTCGCATCCATGAGGTCTTCAATTGTGTCGAAGGGAATGACGACGACGCGCAGCACCAGCGCAACCAGACAGACAAGGAACAGCATCTTGCGACTGGATGATTCCTGTCGTCTTTTCAAAAGGGAAGTGGACTTGCTCAAGTTCGCCTTTTTCCGGTTTCCTTCAAATTAGACGAAAGATATCTGGAATGCACCTACAAGGCACGCGCAAAACATGTAAGGAATTCGTTAAGAGGGTTTTCACAAACGATATGGAATGCGGCATTTCGCTAAGTAATTGCGCCTGAATGACATTTCAGTCATTTTGCGACCACTGAGCATAGAAAGGGTGTTGCCATTCCGCCACAGCGATAGAGGTTACTTGTTAACTAAGTTATAACTAGATGAACTGGGTATCCAATTGACTCAGGTTGGCCCAACCTGTAGTGTTCGGGGTCATGGAAGAGGACTATCCGCGGACGCTTTTGGAGCTTGAGCGACGTTTTAG